>NZ_JAELUI010000154.1 GCF_016429285.1 Ralstonia sp. ASV6 | reverse complement strand
CACGCGCAGCGGCAACACCGACATCGCGAACTACCGCGGTTTTGGAGATTTCCGTGTGTCGTATGGTGCGCCCAATGGCTGGGAATTGGCCGCCACGCTGCGCAAGGGCATGCGCAAAGGCTACGGCAGCGTGGATGCGCAACTCACCTATCCGATGAGCCGCATCTTCAGCGGCACGGCCGGTTACCTGTTCATCCAGTACTTCACCGGCTACGGCGAGAGCCTGCTCGACTACAACCACAAGCTGGGCTCGCAGTTGCGTGTCGGGTACAGCCTCTCGCGCTAGGAACCTGTTCACGATCCTACTGCGCAGCCCGATCTTGGCCCTGTGATACTCGCCGTACCCATGTACGGCTGCGTTTCTCGGACCAACCTCGGGCCGCTCGCCACGGATCGTGAACAGGTTCCGCCCGTCAGCGTTACAGCGTGTGCTGGCCGCTGGCTTCAGGTTGAAAGGCGACGCGCTCGATGCGCAGCCCATGCTTAGCGCCGTTGGGCGCGGTGTACTTGACCGACTTGCCCTCGCGCTGGCCCAGCAGCGCCGCGCCCATGGGCGAGAGCACCGACAGCTTGGCCGACGCCACGTTGGCCTCTTCCGGGTACACCAGCGTCCACTCCTGCTCCGTACCGGCGTCATCCACCACGCGGACCACCGAGTTCATCGTCACCACGTTGGCGGGAATCTTGTTGCCGGGCACAACGTTGGCACGGGCGATGAGGTCATCGACGAGCTCGGCCAACGGCGAGCTGCTACCGGCGCGGGCAGCAGCGTTTTCCAGGCGGGTGAGGTCGAGCTCGGTCAGATAGATGACGGCTGCGGACATAGCGATCTCCTACGGATTCGTCTTGAACACTAGGTAACGCCACCGCCGATGGCATGACAGCCCTGGGCGATGGCAAGAAAACCAGCGGGCGAAACGCCGGCCGGTGGTGATACCGAACTGCAGGTGTGGGAGGGAGCCCGGCGGCGAGGTGCCGCTAGGGCACTAGAACAACCGCCGGGCAGCGGCAAGGGCCGCGGTCATCGCCTGAGCGGCGTGCGGCAATGCGTGCGCCATGCGCTTCGGGCGCACGACGCGGGAAGAGAGTGCAACGAGAAAAGCCGCGGCAAGCTGCATGCCACGTTGAAAGCGCAGGAACACCGGCGCGCCAGACACGCCGAACACCGCAAACACGGTCGTATCGACCGGGATTGCGGCAGTCGCAGCGTGCGAGGCGGTGGTGTTCTGGATCATAGAGCGAGGTCAGCTTTCGCTTACTTGGGTGCAGCCACCGTCACCAGGGCCGGGCGCAGCACGCGGTCGGCCAGGGTGTAACCGCGCTGGAGCACGGTCACCACGGTGTTGGGTTCCTGATCGGCCGGCACCATCGAAATAGCCTGATGACGATGCGGATCGAACTTCTCGCCCACCGGGTTCAGCTCGGTCACACGACCCTTTTCGAAAGCGGCGTTGAGCTGTTTGAGCGTCAGTTCGACGCCTTCACGCAGCTTGGCAGGGTCACCCGAGTTATCGGCCAGGGCAGCATGCATGCTGTCCATCACGGGCAGCAAGTATTCAGCAAAGCTCTCGATGGCGAACTTGTGCGCCTTGGCCACATCGTCCTGCGCGCGGCGGCGGATGTTCTCGCCTTCAGCCGTGGCACGTGCCCAGTTTTCGTAGTTCTGGCGCGCCTTTTCCTCGGCAGCTTCCAGTTGGCGGCGCAGTTCGGCGACGTCCGCATCGGCCACGGCTTCCGCCACGGCAGCTTCGTCACCGGCAACGGCCTGGGCATCGGCGCTGGCGCGCTGAGCCTGGCTCGAATAGGCATTGGCAGCCTGGCCGGCAGCAGCGGATTGCGTCGGCTGGGCGGCTTGCGTGTCCGGGGTCGAGGGGGTTTCCGAAGTGTGTTTCATAGCGCTGGATAAAGGGATCGACGCACAACATGTGCCGGGCGCCAGATCCGCTGGATTTTCACAAACGATTTCTCCCCGATATGGGGCATTTGGCGCGCCTTTCAAGGGCGCGTGACGCACGGCAACTGTGCGCCGTGCATCACGAAATATCGCGTTACAAGTTTCATCCAACTGCAACGGCACGGCGATTGCGACGCCACAATTGGCCACCTATGATGCAAGAAAAATCTGGGGGGCGCGAGCTTCTTTGAGGGTTCGTACCATGCACAACAAGCTACCCGTATTCACCGTGCTCCTGCTGTTGACCTTGACCGCAGCGACAACGTTCATTTGCCTGTCCGGCGCCGTCACACCGCGTTATACGGAGTACGGCAGCGGCAAGGCGATCTTCAAGCACTACATCAGCAAACCGGCGCAGATGCAGCAGTTGTCGCGCGGCCTGAGCTTCGCAAGTTAGCACACACTCGCGCGCATCGGCTAACTTCAGCCGTCTCAATCACCCAGTTTGTCGATGCGACGCCGGTCCCGCTTGGTCGGTCGACCCGCAATTTGTGTGGCGGGCTCTCGATAGAGCCGACGTCTGTCGGCATCTTCCTCGCGTTTTAAGCGACTCGTATCCGTCTCGGCGTAGAGCGTTTGCGCAACAGAAGCGGGACCGCGTATCTCGGCCAGCGCCAGCACTTCCAACTCCCACTGCTGTTCATGCGCGTGCACCCGTACGCGGTCACCAATCTTCACGTCCTTGGCCGGGCGGACCGGCTGGTCGTTGATCTGCACGCGGCCGCGCTCCACCGCGTCAGTCGCCTGCGAGCGCGTCTTGAAGAAGCGCGCCGCCCATAGCCACTTGTCGATACGTACGCGGTCTGCCGCGTCGGTGCTCACTTTCATGCAGCGGCACCCTTGCTCTGCGCGCGCGTGCGGCTAGCTTCGAGCACGTGCGGATGCGTGAGCGTCAGCGGCCAGCCCTGCAGATGCGCGAGTGCGATGTCGGCAATGCCGGCGATCCACGCCTCGTTGTCGTTCAGACACGGGATGTAGTGGAAATCCTTGCCACCGGCGACACGGAAGGTGGATTGCCCTTCCATGGCGATCTCTTCCAACGTCTCCAGGCAGTCAGCCGGGAAACCCGGACAGAACACGTCGACCCGGTTGGTGCCGACACGGCCAAGCTCTTCCAGCGTGGGTGCGGTATACGGCTGCAGCCACTCGGCGCGGCCAAAGCGCGACTGGAAAGTGACGAAGTACTGCCCCGGCTGCAGGCCAAGCGCCTCGCCCAGCAGGCGGCCGGTCTTCAGGCATTCGCAGTGGTACGGGTCGCCCAGTTCGAGCGTGCGGCGCGGCACACCGTGGAACGACAGCAGCAGCTTGTCGCCATGCGCAAAGTCCGGCGTGCCGTGCTGCGCCCAGTACGCGCCCACCTGCTGATGCAGCGCATTGATATAGGCCGGGTCGTCATGGAAATGCTTGACCAGGCGCAGCTCCGGCTGATTGCGCATCTCCCCCAGTACGCGAAAGACCTCGTCGAACGCCGTGGCCGTGGTGGTGCCGGAATACTGCGGATACATCGGCAGCACAAGGATGCGCTCGACGCCCTGCTTGCGCAGTGCCTGCATGACTGACGAGATCGACGGATTGCCATAGCGCATCGCACAGGCGACCACCACGTCGTGGCCTTGCGCGTTCAACAACTGCTGCAGCGCATGCGCTTGGCGCTCGGTATAGACGAGCAACGGCGAGCCCGTCATGTTGGCCTCGCGCAGCCAGATGCTCTCGTACTTGTGTGCGGACGCCCGCGAGCGCAGCGGCACGATCAACACGTTGAGGATGAACCACCACGCGGCGCGCGGAATCTCCACCACGCGCGGATCAGACAGGAACTGGCGCAGGTAGCGGCCGACCTCGCGCGGCGAGGTGCCGTCGGGTGTACCGAGGTTGACCAGCAGGATCGCCGTGCGATCGGGCTGGCCGTGCTGGAACAGAGGTTCAGGCAAGAAGGGCATGGAACGCGGGGTCGCGAATGACCCGGCCGATTATACGAGTGTGAGTAAAACGTACCTCTCCCAACCTCGTCTGCTCTAAAGAACCTCACAGGATTGCGCTGCACAGGGCGATGCCAATATTCGACTCGCTCAACGCCTGGGCTAAACTCGCGGCTCAAATGGCAGTCGCCGCCACAGCGGCATCGCCTCTTAGCGCCGATATTGCACGCCATTCCATCAGCCCTAGAATTCGACCAACAAGAACAAGGTGATTATGGGAGTCAAGAAAACAACGGTTCGCACGACCTCGAAATCTGTGTACCGAACCTGCGCAGCCCTGTTGATCGCACCGTTCGTACTGCTCGGGTGTGCGAGCAATACGGCACCGGTGTCGATGCAGTTTGCGGCGAAAACCGATGCGGCAAAATATCGCCGCGTGGCAGTGCTGCCCTTTGATGGAGATGGCGGTGCAAAAGCCACCGTCGACTTCGAAAGCATGCTGTCTTCCGTGCGGTACGAACAACGCCCCTACTTCACGATTGTTGATCGGCAGCAGCTTCTGAATGTGATTGGCGAACTCGCACTACAGCGCAGCGGGCTTGTCGACCCTCGCTCGGCCTCGAAGATCGGGCGCCTGACCGGCGCTGAAGCGCTCTATGGCGGCACCGTTGTCATTGCCCCGATCGCCTACAAGTACTCCACGGAAAGCCGAACTGTCTGCCCAAAAGACAAGGACAAGAAGTGCTTCACAACGCAGGTCCGCTGCACGACAAAAACGGCTCGATTTGAACTAACGCCAAGACTTGTTGAGGTGACTCGCGGCACGGTTGTCTACAGCGAAACCAAGGTCGGTTTGGCAAGCTCGTATCGGTGTGATGATCAGGCGACCGACGACCCCGAACAGGTGCTGCTGGCCAAAGCCGCGGCGAGTGCTTTCCAACAGGCGCGGGAAGACGTGGCGCCATACGAGAAAAACGTGCTCGTCAAGTTCCAGAGCAATGAGGATGGGATCAACCCGCAGTCTCTAGAGACGTTCAGAGGATCCTTGGAGTTTGCAAATGCTGGGCGATTCGATCGGGCGTGCACACAGTGGGGCGAACTCGCACGCGCCAATCCTTCAAGCTTTGCGCTGCAGTACAACCTCGCCGTGTGTGATGAAGTCAGTGGCCGCCTCGATTCAGCCCTGGTGAAATACCAACAAGTGGATTCGACGCTGACAAAGCCGAACCCAGATGTCAACGCAGCCCTCGTGCGGGTGCGCGAAGGCATCGCCCAGCAGGACAAGCTGAAGAAGAAGCCAGGCGACCCTCGCGCTTCGGCTCCGCAGGCAACCCGCTGAGCGATAAATGCGCCCCTCTACACTGCCACGCCATCCTTGACCACGCCGACGCAGGGGTTCAGGCCCATCGCATAAGCCAGGTCGGCAGGCCGATCGATGCGCCAGAGCGCGAAGTCGGCCACGCAGCCTGGCGCAAGCACGCCGCAGGTGCCGGACAGACCCAGTGCGGCGGCGGCGTGGCGCGTGGCGCCCGTCAGTGCTTCCAGCGGTGTCAGGCGGAACAGTGTGCAGGCCATGTTCATCGCCAGCAGCAGCGACGTGAGCGGCGAAGTGCCCGGGTTGGAGTCGGTCGATACGGCCATCGGCACGCCGGCTTCGCGTAACGCGGCCATCGGCGGAAGGCGGGTCTCGCGCAGACAGTAGAACGCGCCGGGCAGCAGCACGGCCACCGTGCCCGCCTGCGCCATGGCGGCGATGCCGGCGTCGGTCAGGCATTCGAGGTGATCGGCGGACAGACCGCCGTAACGTGCCACCAGCGCCGCCCCGCCCTGATCGGAAAGTTGCTCCGCGTGCAGCTTGACCGGCAGGCCCAGACGCTGCGCAGCGTCGAACATGCGCGCCGTCTGTGCGGGTGAAAAGCCGATGGTTTCGCAGAACGCGTCGACGGCATCGACGAGGCCCTCTTCCGCCAGTGCGGGCAACACCTGGGCACAGAGGTAATCGATGTAGTCATCCGCGCGGCCGGCGAACTCCGGCGGCACGGCGTGCGCGCCGAGGAACGTCGTGCGCACGCGCACCGGCAACAATTGGCCGAAGCGGCGTGCGACGCGCAGCATGCGGCGCTCGGTTTCCAGATCCAGACCGTAGCCGGATTTGATCTCGATGGTCGTGACGCCTTCTGCGCGCAACGCGTTCAGACGCGGCAGGCTGGCTTCGGCCAACGCATCTTCGCTGGCCGCCCGCGTGGCGCGCACCGTGGACAGAATGCCGCCACCCGCGCGCGCAATCTCTTCATACGGCACACCATTCAGGCGGGCTTCGAATTCATTGCTGCGGTTGCCGGCGTAGACGAGGTGCGTGTGGCAGTCGATCAGGCCCGGTGTGAGCCACGCGCCGCCGCCATCGTGCTCACGCGTGGCGCTGGCGTTGGCGGGCAGGTCGGCACGCGCACCCAGCCACGCAATGCGGCCGTCCTTGACAGCGATGGCGCCGTCGCGAATCTCACCGTAGCCGTCGGCATCGGCCGCCAGCGTGGCGAGATGGACGTTGACCCAGAGTGCATCCCACTGCGTGTCAGCCATGAGCGGTTCCTTGCAGACCAATGCCGTCTGCCACCCGCGCAACCAGGCGGGCAGCGACACGTGCCGTGTGGTGATCAATGTCGAGCGACGGGTTCAGTTCCGCCACATCTGCCAGCCGCAGCTTGCCCGAGCTGACCACGCGATCCACGATGGGCTCGATCACGTCCATCGACACGCCGCGTGCAGAGGGCGCGCTCACGCCCGGGGCGACGCCGGCCGGCAGGACATCCAGGCACATCGTCAGATAGACATGATCGACTTGGCTGAGGAACACCTCAACCACTTGCAGCACGTGTGCGAGCTGCATGATGTCCATCTCGTCATCATGCATCCAGCGTACGCCTAGCTGGCGGGCGCGGGCAAACAGCGCTTCAGTGTTCGCGTAGGTGCTCACGCCCAGGCAGGCGTAGTGGAACGGCCAGCCGCGCCGCGCACAGTCTTCGGCGATCTGGCGGAACGGCGTGCCGGAGCTGCCGCGCTCGCCTGCGCGCAGGTCAAAGTGCGCATCGAGATTGAGGATGCCGATACGAGGTGCCTGCTTCGACTTGGCGGCCAAGTGCCGCGCCAAGCCGCCGAACGATGCCCATGCGATCTCATGCCCACCGCCCAACGCGATGGGAAACGCGCCACGGTCAAGCAGATCGTGCAGCACGCCGGACAGCTCGCTCTGCGCGTCTTCCAGCGCATCGCCCTGGCACGTC
This sequence comes from Ralstonia sp. ASV6, assembly GCF_016429285.1. GTDB lineage: Bacteria > Pseudomonadota > Gammaproteobacteria > Burkholderiales > Burkholderiaceae > Ralstonia > Ralstonia flaminis. The sequence continues at coordinate 5,286 of NZ_JAELUI010000154.1, read as the reverse complement.
ACGTCGCCCGCATCGACGACCACGCGGCCGGCCCGTGCGGGCAGGTTCGCGAGCATCTTGCGGATAGCGTTCGGGCCAGCCTGCGCACCGGTGCGCCCGTAGTTACGCGCGACACCAGCATCGCACGCAAACCCCGCCAGCGCGACCGTGTTGGCCAGCGACGTCGACGCATCAATGCGGTGGACCGTCTGATGCCAGCGCAGGCCCAGCGGCCCCTCCTCCGCATCCACACGGCCTTGCCAGACGTTCGGTTCAGCTTGGGCCAGCATGATCAGACGAGTGCGAGGTCGGCCAGTTGGACGCGGCACGAATCGCCCAAGTCACCATCGAGCACGAGGCGGCGGGCCGCTTCGATGTCGGGAGCGAACAGGCGGTCCTCGCCGTAGTACGCCACGCGTGACCGGATACAGCCATGCGCTTTCTGCAGCGTGTCGGATGTGGCCAGCGGCTTGTGGAAGTCAATGCCCTGCGCAGCGGCCAGTGCCTCGATACCGACGATGGTGGCGGTGTTCTCTGCCATGTCCTGCAGACGGCGGCCGGCGAAGGTCGCCATGCTGACGTGGTCTTCCTGGTTGGCGGAGGTCGGCAGGCTGTCGACGCTGGCCGGGTGGGCAAACGTCTTGTTTTCCGACGCCAGGGCAGCCGCCGTGACGTGCGCAATCATGAAGCCCGAGTTCAAGCCCGGTTGCTCGACCAGGAACGGCGGCAGGCCCGACAGTGTGGAATCGATCAGCAGCGCGATGCGGCGCTCCGACAGCGCACCGATTTCGGCAATCGCCAGCGCGAGCATGTCGGCAGCAAACGCCACCGGCTCGGCGTGGAAGTTGCCGCCCGAGATCACTTCACCGGCTTCGGCATAGACCAGCGGGTTGTCGGTCACGGCGTTGGCTTCGGTAAGCAGCGTGGCGCCGGCCTGACGGATCAGGTCAAAGCACGCGCCCATGACTTGCGGCTGGCAGCGCAGGCTATAAGGATCTTGCACGCGCTTGTCGCCCACGAGGTGCGACTGGCGGATGGCGCTGCCGGCCAGCAGGTTGCGGTACACGGCGGCGGTGGCGATTTGGCCAGCCTGACCACGTACGGCATGCACGCGTGGGTCGAACGGCGCATCGCTGCCCTTGGCGGCGTCCACCGACAGCGCACCGGCCACGGTGGCGGCCTTCAACAGGCGCTCGGCCAGGAACAGGCCATTCAATGCCAGCGCGGTCGATACTTGCGTGCCGTTGATCAGCGCCAGACCCTCCTTGGCGGCCAGTGCGATCGGTTCGATACCGGCGGCGGCCAGCGCTTCACGTGCCGGGGTACGCACGCCGTTCACGCGCACATCACCCTCGCCCAGCAGGGCCAGCGTCATGTGTGCGAGCGGCGCCAGGTCGCCCGACGCACCCACCGAACCCTTGGACGGAATGCACGGCACGATACCTGCGTTCAGCAACGCCAGCAGCGTGTCGATCACAACGCGGCGCACGCCCGAGTAACCGCGTGCGAGGCTGGCTGCCTTCATCAGCAGCACGAGGCGCGCAACGCTGTCGCTCACGTCTTCGCCAGTACCCACGGCGTGCGACAGGATCAGGTTGCGTTGCAGACGCTCCAGCTCGTGCGTGGGGATCTGCGTTTTGGCCAGCAGGCCGAACCCGGTGTTGATGCCATACGCCGGGGCACCCTTGGCGACGATGGCCTGCACGGTGGCGGCCGATGCCTCGATGGCGGCAGCGCAATCGCCCGACAGCGCCACAGGCGTGGGCGCGAGCCAGACGCGGCGCAGGTCGTCAAAGGACATCGCGCCGGGTTGCAGCGTCAGGACAGGGGGCGTGGTCATGGTGTTCATGGTCAAAGCAATGGGATGTTTCATTGTCGCCCTTGCACAAAAAAGCGTACATCGCAGGGGCACATCGTCTGGTCGTATCCAATCCCCGCCCGCGCGGGGATGCCTGAATCCGATCCGGGCTCAGCCGATCATCGGCAGGTTCAAACCGTTGCGCTTGGCGCAGGCGACGGCGCTCTCGTAGCCGGCGTCGGCATGGCGCATCACGCCTGATCCCGAATCGTTGACGAGCACACGCCCGAGGCGCTTGGCTGCGGCGTCCGTGCCGTCAGCCACGATCACCACGCCCGAGTGCTGCGAGTAACCCATGCCGACGCCGCCACCGTGGTGCAGCGACACCCAGGTCGCGCCACCGGCAGTGTTGAGCAGCGCGTTGAGCAGCGGCCAGTCCGACACGGCGTCAGTGCCGTCGCGCATGGATTCCGTCTCACGGTTGGGGCTGGCGACCGAGCCGGTGTCGAGGTGATCGCGGCCGATCACGATCGGGGCCTTCAGCTCGCCGTTCTTGACCATCTCGTTGAAGGCCAGGCCAGCCAGGTGGCGCTCACCCAGGCCCAGCCAGCAGATACGTGCGGGCAGACCTTGGAAGGCGATGCGATCACGCGCCATGTCGAGCCAGCGGTGCACGTGCGTGTTGTGCGGGAAGAGTTCCTTGATCTTGGCGTCAGTCTTGTAGATGTCTTCCGGATCGCCCGACAGTGCCACCCAGCGGAACGGGCCCTTGCCCTCGCAGAACAGCGGACGGATGTAGGCCGGCACGAAGCCCGGGAAGTCGAAGGCGTTCTTCACGCCTTGGTCGAACGCGACCTGGCGGATGTTGTTGCCGTAATCGACGGTCGGGATGCCCATGGCCTGGAAGTCGAGCATGGCCTGCACGTGTACCGCGCAAGACTTGGCGGCCTCTTCGGTCAGGCGGGCGTGCTGCGACGGATCGCGTTGCGCAGCACGCCATTGCTCAACCGTCCAGCCCACCGGCAGGTAGCCGTTGACCAGATCATGCGCCGAGGTCTGGTCGGTCACCAGATCCGGCTTCAGGCCGCCGGCGCGGGCACGCTTGACCAGCTCCGGCAGGATTTCCGCTGCATTGCCAAGCAGGCCGATGGACACGGCTTCGCCGCGTTCGCAATGGTGGCGGATCAGGTTGAATGCGTCGTCGATGTCCTTGGCCTGCTTGTCGAGGTAGCGCGTACGCAGACGGAAGTCGATGCTCGATTGCTGGCATTCGATGTTCAGCGACACAGCGCCGGCCAGCGTGGCGGCCAGCGGCTGTGCACCGCCCATGCCGCCCAAGCCGGCGGTCAGGATCCAGCGGCCAGCCAGCTTGCCGTCGTAATGCTGGCGACCCGCTTCGGCAAACGTCTCATACGTGCCTTGCACGATGCCCTGGCTGCCAATGTAGATCCAGCTGCCGGCGGTCATTTGGCCGTACATGAACAGGCCCTTGCGGTCCAGCTCGTTGAAGTGCTCCCAGTTCGCCCACTTCGGCACGAGGTTCGAGTTGGCGATCAGCACGCGCGGTGCGTCCGGATGTGTCTTGAACACGCCCACCGGCTTGCCCGATTGCACCAGCAGCGATTCGTCGTCGTTCAGCTCGCGCAGCGTTTCCAGAATCTTGTCGAAGCAGGCCCAGTCGCGCGCCGCACGGCCGATGCCGCCATAGACAACCAGGTGCTTCGGGTTCTCGGCCACGTCCGGATCAAGGTTGTTCTGCAGCATGCGGTAGGCGGCTTCGGTCAGCCAGCTCTTGCAGTGCAGCTCAGTCCCGCGCGGTGCGCGGATCTCGCGCGAGGCGTCGTAACGCGGGTCATTGGTCAGGTGTGCGGTGTTGGTCGGGGCATTCATGTGAGGTCTCCTGCGAACTCCTTGGGTGTGCTGAGCATCTTATGTTGTATATACAACTTAGGCAAGAAAACTTTACAAGCTAAGAGCAAACCCTGATGATGGCTGGCATCCGCACATCACATCCGTCTCCAAACCGCCCCCAAAGTCGACTCCATGTCACAAGATCAGTCCGCCAGCACCCCCGCCTTCCAGCGCATCAAGGAAGACATCCTCATGCGCATCCGCAGCGGCGAGTGGCAGGAGGGCGAAATGATTCCGGGGGAAACAACCCTGGCGCAGACCTTTGGCGTGTCGCGCATGACGGTCAACCGGGCACTGCGCGAGCTGACTGCCGAGCAGATCCTCACGCGCGTGCAGGGGCTCGGCACGTTCGTTGCGCAGCAGAAGTACCAGGCGACGCTGGTGGCGATCCGCAACATTGCCGAGGAGATTGCCGCACGCGGCCACCAACATCGCGCCGAGCTGCACAAGCTTGAACGCGCCCGCGCCAATGAGGCGCTGGCTGCAGCGTTTGGCGTGTCGACGGGGTACCTGCTATTTCACTCGCTGATCGTGCATTTCGAGAACGACCTGCCGATCCAGGCGGAAGACCGCTGGGTCAATGCTGCACTGGCGCCTGACTACATGGAGCAGGATTTCACGCAGACCACGCCGAATGCCTACCTGATGCGTGCTGCCCCGCTGCAGGGTGTCGACTACGGTATCGAGGCACGCCTGCCCCCGCGCGACATCGCCGAGATGCTGCATATGGATGTGCGCGAGCCGTGCCTGATGCTGCGGCGCAAGACCCTGTCGCAAGGTCAGGTCGCCTCGGTGGCGACCATGTGGCACCCGGGCGGGCGCTATCAGTTCACGGGGAGTTTCTAGGCAGCCACCGGCGCTGCGCCGGGACTCAGTGCAGGTTCACCGGGCCACGGCAGCCCCGCCCACGCCCCCTTGGGATCGAGCAGTTGGCGCACGTGCGAGGCATCAAAACCGCTGCCCAGCGGATCGGCGCGAAACGCGGCCACCCATTGCCGCCGCCCCGCAATGAAGGCGTGGCCGAAGTCTTCCCAACCCACAAAACAATCCTGCGCGCGCTGTGCGTTGAGCAGCAGCACCCGCCACGCCACCATCGGGTCGGCCCACCCCATCAGCATGGCGTTGCGCACCAGGAACGCCATGCGCACGCAGGCAAACGCCAGCGCCGCACGCGGGTCATCCGTGGGCTGTAGTGCATGCAGGTCTGCGCGAAACCATTGGGCTTCCAGCACCCGAGAAAGATGCGCCCTCACCTCATCATCGGATGTGGTGGGGCGTAACTCCATCTGGTGCAGCAGCGGCGCGCGAAACAGCTTGCGCGCCTCTTCATTGAGTTCAGTCGTGACCGGGCTCATGAAGCCCGTCAAGCCGGTCGTCTCTACCATGGGCTGCGCCAAAGCCAGCGCCCAGTGCTTGCGCGGCGTGAAAGCGGCGCGCTTGGCCGGCCGGAAGTACCGGACCACGCGCCACAGCACATACGCCGCCAGCAGAATCTTGAGCCAGGTGGGCATCGATATCCTCGCCTATCCGTGGTGTGCGCCGGCTTGCGTGGCCAGTGCTTCCGCTTCCTGCGCGGACATGTCGGGCCAAGGCACGTC
>NZ_JAELUI010000153.1 GCF_016429285.1 Ralstonia sp. ASV6 | reverse complement strand
GGCATACGGGTGCACACGTTCGGTCGGGCGGGGCAGGTACTGGCGATAGCAATCCGCGCAGACTTCGGCCGCGTTTTTACCGTTGGCGTCAGCGTTGGCGAGGTGGTCCGGGCGCACGCGGGCCATGGTCGGGTCCAGCATGGGGGCGATCAGCACCTGCGCACGCAGGTTGGGGCCACCGCGGTCACGCGCGATCATCGTCAACGCGGCCGACAGGTTGCCGCCCGCATCGTGCCCGGCCACGGCCATGCGGCGGCGATCGATGCCCCACGCAGCGGCATGCTCAGCCATGCAGCACAGCGCGGCGTATACGTCTTCGGGCGCGGCAGGGAAGGGCGCCGCCGGTGCCAGCGAATAGCCGACCGTTACCACCACCGCGGGCAGCGTGGTCGCCAAGTGGCGCGCCGGGGCATCCGCATCGTCAATCGAGCCATTCACGAAGCCACCGCCATGCAGGTAGAGCACGGCCGGTTGGCGCAGCGGCGCAGCTTCGTCAGGGTGAAATTCGGGGTGAAACACGCGTAGCCGGATACGGTTGGCGTAACCCTGCGTCCAATAATCCTCCGCCCGCACCTCGCGTGACAGCAAATCCACTGTGGCGGGTTTTTCGGTCAACGCTCGTTGCTCAGGCAACGTGCATGTTGCACTGCGCAAATGGTGATTGCCTGCAACATTTGTGGCGCCGTTGGCGCAGAGCGATTGCTTCGCGTGAACATCGACCGAAGCCGGTGAGGTGGCGAGCGAGCGATCCGAAACAATCAGACGCGGTGGAGAAGAACCCATGATGTCAGGCGGGGCTTACCTTTATGGATAACCCGGATGTCGATGGGCTGAATGATGGTGATTAGACGATCGCGGATAAATGCCTATAATCGGACATCACTATTAGTCACAGCCGAACAATCAAAATCCATGGTTGTGCTACAAAGTGGCATTGCTCGAGGCCGATCTTATTGCGCTGCAAAATCCCTGCGCGCAGCAATGTTTATCGATCGAGCCAACCGGGTGCACCCCTTTCAGATTCCACAGGTCCAGCCCAGCGCATTGCCGTTCTGATTCCGGCAGTGCGCCCGCCCCGTGGAGTCCGACCTTCAGGAGCCGCAGATGGATCGATTGCAGGCCATGCAGGTTTTCACGCGCGTTGTGGAAGCCAGCAGTTTCACCAAGGCTGCCGACAGCCTTCAATTACCTCGTGCCACGGTGACGAACCTGGTGCAAAGCCTTGAGGCGCATCTCGGCGTGCGTCTGCTCCACCGGACCACGCGCCGCGTGAATGTCACTGCCGATGGTGCGGCTTATTACGAGCGCTGCGTGCGGCTGCTCGGAGACCTGGAAGAAACTGAAGCTGCGTTCTCGCAGAGCGCATCGGGGGCGCGCGGCACGTTGCGCATCGACGTGCCCGGCTCGATTGGCAAACGGTTGCTGGTGCCGCGTATCCGTGATTTTCACGACGCGTACCCCGATCTTCAGCTCGAGATCGGCATGAGCGACCGCACCGTCGACCTCGTGCAGGAAGGCGTGGATTGCGCCGTGCGTGTGGGCGAGTTGCAGGATTCCAGCCTAGTGGCGCGCCGTATCGGCCAGTTGTCGATGGTGAACTGCGCCTCGCCGGAGTACCTCGCGCGGCACGGCACACCCACGACGCTGGAGGATCTGCAGGATCACACGGCGGTGAACTACTTCTCGCCGCGCAACGGGCGCCGCATGGATTGGGATTTTGTCATCGACGGCCAGAAGCAGATTCACAAGGTGCGCGGCATGGTGTCAGTCAACGACGCGGAATCCGCTGTGGCATGCGGGTTGCACGGCCTGGGCCTGATGCAGACAGCGCGCTTTCTGGTGTACGAGCACCTGATGTCTGGCGCGCTGGTGGAAGTGCTGCCGGACTACGTCTCGGAGTCGTTGCCGGTGTCGGTCATCTATCCGCACAACCGTCATCTGTCGCCCAAGGTGCGCGTGTTTGTGGACTGGGTTGCCACGCTGTTTGCCGACCATCCGTGCCTGCAACTCAAGGAAAGTCCACGGTTGCAGATTGTTAGCGCCGCTTGAACAGTCTTTTTCTGGAAGGTGCATTTATCAGTCGGGAGCAACGATCTATTCTGGGTTCCAAGCGCAACAACGAGCGCAACCGAACAAGGAAACGATCATGAACTCCCGCCTCTCCTCCCTCTTTTCCCGCCGCGCTGCATTGGCCCTGGTGGCTGCGCTGTCGGCGTCCGCAACCCTGCTGTCGGCCCAACCGGCAGCCGCTGCGGAGCAGCCCAACTTTGATGCACCGGCTGCCACGCAGGCTGGCCGGTTCGATCCGTACACGCAAGGCGCTGATCGCCAAGCCGATACGTATGGCTATCTGTCGCGCGCCGGCGACCGCTTCGACCCCTACAGCCAAGGTGCCGACCGCCAGGCTGACACCTACGGCTACCTGTCGTGGAATGGTGATGCGAGCTATCCGAAGGATGGCGCCGCCTCGCGCGTTTAAGCAGTCCCTGCCGTTTTTCTCCTCCGCTCTGTTTGCGGCGTGACTTGTTGAAGTCACGCCGTTTTTTATTGCGCTCAGCGCACTTTCCTAGAGGGCGTATCTGGCCCTGGCATGCCGATCTGGCCCATCTGCCGGCGGCATCAATGTTCCATTGAACATTCTCGTTCGAAGTCAAAAGGCGTCACAAAATCCGGTCCCATATCCAATCCGACATGGGGACCGTCATGACCATCGACCTCGCGAGCGCCATGCTCGACTCGATCCGAACGACGCGCGCTAACATCGCCGGCGCCGACGAGCCAACCGCCGGGGGCGGTGCCGGCTTTGCCGATCTGCTCAAGCAGGCGGTGCTGAACACCGACAACCAGCAGCACCAGGCCAACGATCTCGTGACTGCCGTGGAGACGGGCGCCAGCGACGACCTGGTCGGCGCGATGCTGTCGAGCCAGCAGGCCAGTCTGTCGTTCTCGATGATGGTTCAGACGCGCAACAAGCTGATGAGCGCGTTTGACGACATCATCAAGATGCAGATCTGACGGGGTCGCGACGGTGCTAGATCAGCTCAAGACCCTCACTGCGCGTTTCGCGCCCGACGGTGGCTTTCGCCTGCCGTCTTCCGCCGCACTTGCCAAAGTGCTCCCGATCGTCGTACTTGCGATCTGCCTGACGGCGCTGGCCATGATGGTGATGCACCACCGCGATGCCCAGTACAAGCCGCTGTTTGGCGCGCAGGAATCGATTAGCGCGTCCGACATGATGGCCACGCTCGACGCCGAAAACATCCCGTATCGCATTCACCCCAATAGCGGTCAGGTGCTCGTGCCCGAACAGAAGCTTGGTGCGGTGCGCATGCTGCTGGCCGCCAAGGGGGTGGTCGCCAAGCTGCCCGAAGGGCTCGAACAGGTAGATAAGAACGACCCGCTGGGCGTGAGCCAGTTCGTGCAGGACGTGCGCTTCCGCCGCGGCCTGGAAGGCGAACTCACGCAGAGCATCATGTCACTCGACCCGGTGTCTGCGGCGCGCGTGCATCTGTCGATCGCCAAATCGACGTCGTTCATTCTTTCCGATGGCGATAGGAGTTCGGCGTCAGTGGTGCTGACGCTCAAGCAGGGGCGCCAGCTCTCGAAGGAGCAGATTGCGGCCATCGTGGCGATGGTGGCGGGTAGCGTGGCCAACCTGGACCCGGCGGGTGTGACAGTCGTCGATCAGGCGGGCCGTCATCTGTCTGCGCAGATCGATACCACGTTGGGCAACACCGCAGCGGACAACGAAATCGGCGCACGTGTGCGTGAAGACACGCTGCGCAATATCCGCGAGCTGTTGGCATCGACGCTGGGCGACGGCAACTTCCGCGCCAGTGTTGCGGTGGAGGTGGATCACGACCGCGTGGAAGAAACCCACGAGCAGTACGGCGAAGCCCCAAAGGTGACGCAAGAAGCGATTCGCGACGAGAAGGACATCGGTCAGGCCGCGCTTGGCGTGCCGGGCTCGCTGTCGAACCGTCCGGCGCCACCGACGGCGGCAAGCGCTCCCGAAGCCCCGCATTCGGCCAAGAACGCACAGACCCGTCAGTACGCGTACGACCGCAATGTTGTGCAGATCAAGCGTGCGCCGGCTCGTGTCAAGAAGCTCAACGTGGCCGTTGTGTTGAACAACGCGGCCGCGCCGGGTGGCGCAAAAACGTGGTCGCCTGAACAGCTCGCGCATGTCGATCAGATCCTGCGTAACGGGCTCGGCATCGACAAGGGCCGTGAGGATGCGCTGGTCGTGTCGTCGCTCGATTTCCGCAGTACGCCGGTCGACACACCGCTGCCGTGGTGGAAGCAGCCCGACAACATCGTGACGATGGGCACGTGGGGTGCCTGGGTATTGGGTTCGCTGTTCGCCTTCTTCTTCGTGTTGCGCCCGCTACTCAAGGTGCTGCGCACCTGGGCCAATGGTGGCCGCGATCCGCAACAGGACGCCACGCAGGCCGCCGTTGCACCGGCTGCACTCGATGCGCCGGGCACCGCAGACGCCGCTGCCTTGCCGCACGACACGCAGCCGCTGCTGTTGGCCGACGCCAACCTGCCGCCGGTTGGCTCCGATGTCGACGTACTGATCGAACACCTGAAGCACCTGGCCGGCCAGGACCCTGACCGTGTTGCTGAAGTCATCAAACCTTGGATTCGAGACCATGACCACGACCAATAACGCGATGGTGGCCGCCGGCAGCAGCTTGCCCGCATCACATGAGGCGCCCACCGCACCGAACCTGAGCACAGTGGAGCGCGCAGCCATCATCTTGCTGAGCATGGGCGAGGAAGCCGCCGCCGGCGTGCTGCGCTGTCTGTCACGTGAAGAACTGCTGGGTGTCACGATGGTGATGTCGCGCATGCAGGGCGTGAAGGTGGACGCCGTGCAAATGACCATCGAACGTTTCTTTGCGGACTTTCGTGCGCAGAGCAGCGTGCGTGGCGCGTCGCGCTCGTTCCTGCAGCGCTCGCTGGATCTGGCGCTGGGTGGCGTGGTGGCCAACAGCGTGCTCAACAAGATCTACGGCGATGTGATCGGCCCGAAGATGGCCCGCCTGCAGTGGGCGCAGCCGCAATGGCTGGCAGATCGCCTGCGCGATGAACACGTACGTATGCAGGCGATGTTCCTGGCCTTCCTGCCGCCTGAGCAGGCCAGCGCCGTGATTGATGCGCTGCCGGACGCGCAGCGCGAACAGGTGCTGCTGGATATCGCACGCCTGAAAGAGATTGACCATGACCTGCTGCGCGACCTCGAAGCCGTGGTCGATGGCTGTATCGCCAACCTCGGCACGCAGAGCACAGCGGTGGAGGGCGTGCGTCAGGCGGCGGAGATCATCAACCGCATGCCGGGCGACCGCGCACGACTCGTGGAACTGCTACGTGCACGCGATCCGGAGCTCTTCTCGCTGGTGGAAGACCGCATCTACGACTTCTCGCTGATTGGGCAGCAGAGCGACGAAGCCATCGCCGTCATCCTCGAACAAGTGGACATGGAGCTGTGGGGCGTTGCGCTTAAGGGCAGCGATCCGGCAGTGCGTGAGGCGCTCATGCGCGCCATGCCGCGCCGCTCGGTGCAGGCGTTCGAAGAGATGCTGCGTCGTACCGGCCCGGCGCCGGCCAGCCGTGTTGAGGCCGCACGCCGCGAAATCATGGCGCAGGTCAAGGAACTGGCCGACGAAGGCGATATTGAACTGCAGCTCGTCGCGGAGGACGTGATCCGATGAGGGCATATCGCCGCTACGCATTCCCGCCGCTGGCGCAAGTGCGCGCGGCACACGGGCGGATCGACCCGCTGGCGCAACCGGACGACGTCGCCTTGCTGGCGGCACCGCTGCATGAGCCATTGGCCGAGGCGCTGCTCGATGAGGCCCGTCAGGCCGGCTACGACGCCGGACACGCCGACGGTTTTGCCGCCGGCAAAAAGACAGGCGCCGAGCGCGCGCAACAGGACACCCGAGCGCGCTTCGAAGCGCTAGCAGCGCCCGTCGACGCACTGGCGGCCGGCTTTGCCGGCGCGCAGCAGGCATATCGCGCCGCTGTGCGCGCAGAGGTGGCGACACTGGTGGGTGAAGTTGCTCGCCAGGTCATCCGCGCGGAGCTCGATGCACGCCCCGAACAGATTCTCGCCTTCGTGGACGAGGCACTCGATACGCTGCCCAAGGCGCCGGAGTCGGCGGAAGTGCGACTCAACCCCGACGACTACGCGCGCATTTCCGCAGCCGCGCCGCAGCGCGTGCAGGGCTGGCACCTCGTGCCCGACGAACGTCTTGCCCCCGGCGAGTGCCGGGTCAAGGCTGGCGATGTGGAGATGGATGCGGGCTGCGGCCAACGGCTGGCTGCCTGCATTGAACGGATCAGCGCGCAGCTCGCGCTGGCCGATGCCGCCGAGGCAGCACCTGCCGCGGACCAAACCGGAGACCACGCATGAGTCACACCGCACTCGGGCATGTCAACCTGGCTGACGTTCCCGTCGCCCGTCCGGTGGGGCGGTTGTCTGCCGTTTCCGGCTTGCTGCTGGAGGCCACTGGTTATGCGTTTGAAACTGGCCAGCACGCGCGCATCGAAACCACGACCGGCTCGTGGTTGGACGCGCGGGTGGTCGGCTTTCGGCAGGGGGTGTCGTACCTGATGCCGTTCCGGCCCGCTGAGGGCCTGGCCGCGGGCGCACGCGTCTTTGCTGAGGACGGTGGGCGTTCGCTTGCCATCGGTCCGGCCTGGCGTGGCCGCATCATCGACGGCCTGGGTGAACCGATTGACGGACGCGGCCCGCTGACGGGCGAGGCCTCGCTCAACCTGGAGCCTCCTCGCATCAACCCGCTACGCAAACGGCCCGTTGCCGGCACGCTGGATGTTGGCGTGCGCGCCATCGACGGCATGTTGACACTTGGCCGTGGGCAGCGCGTCGGCCTGTTTGCGGGCAGCGGCGTCGGCAAGAGTGTGTTGCTTGGGATGATTACGCGCCAGGCGGCGGCAGATGTCGTCGTGGTTGGCCTGATTGGCGAGCGCGGCCGTGAGGTGGGTGAGTTTGTCGAACACGCGCTGGGGCCGGAGGGTTTGTCCAAGGCCATCGTTGTGGTGGCGCCGGCAGACGAATCCCCGCTGATGCGCCTGATGGCGACTGAACTCTGCCACGCCATCGCCGCGCATTTTCGAGACGCAGGCAACAACGTCCTGCTGCTGGTTGATTCGCTCACGCGCTACGCCATGGCGCAGCGTGAACTCGCGCTGGCATTGGGCGAGCCGCCCGCCACGCGCGGCTATCCACCATCGGTGTTCGGCCTGCTGCCGCGCCTGGTAGAGAGCGCAGGTAACGGTGAGGGCGAAGGCAGTATGAGCGCCATCTACACCGTGCTGGCCGAAGGCGATGACGAGCAGGACCCCGTGGTCGACACCGCCCGCGCGATCCTCGACGGTCACATCATGCTCTCGCGCGATCTGGCATCGCAGGGGCATTACCCCGCCATTGACGTGCTGCGCTCGGTCAGCCGCTGCATGTCACTCGTAGCACCGCGCGAGCAGCAAGCCGCAGCACGCAAGGTGCGCGACATGATGGCCCGCCACGCCAGCGTGCGCGACCTGATCCCCCTGGGCGGCTATGTCGAGGGCGCAGACCCTGCGACCGACCACGCGGTCGCCATGCACGAATCCATCCTGGCATTCCTGTGTCAGGCGCAAGACGAATCGTCGTCGCGTGAGGCAACGCTTAACACACTCGCGGAGTTGGTCGTATGAATACAGAGCGTACTGTCGCCGGGCTTTCCCGGCTTGCCGCGCTGCGCGCGCGCGAGGTTGACCGGATCGGCGCAGACGTCGCCGCGCGAGATGCGGAAGGCGCGCGCTACCGCCGTCACCTCGCACAGATGGCAACGTTGCTGCAGAACACCGACACCAATGCACCAGCGCATCCGGCGCACGCCATGAATGGTGCGCGCTACCGCGCAGCGTTGGCAGACATGATCCACCAGCACGAGCGCGAGCTTGCACACCATGATGCTGCGCTTGCATCGCTGCGTGGGGAGCTGTGCGCAGCGCGGTTGCATCACGAACGTATTGACGTCGTACGGCGCAAGAAGATCGCCATGCTCGACGCTGTGCATCGCTCGAATGAGCGCAAACGTGAAGACCAACAGGCTTCCCAGGCTTGGCTGCGTCAGCGGCTGGCACAGGGGAGCGCCACTTCCGCCCCATCCTGATCAACCTACGAGGAGTGCCATGTTCAACATCGGAGACCCCGCGACCAACGCGCAAGCGTTCACCGATCTCTATATGCAGAATGCGCTGCTGCGCCTGAAAAGCCAGAAGGCGACCAACGCAGCTCAGCAAGACGCCTTGGGCAAGCTGCGCAATGCACTGAGTTCATTCCAGACGTCGCTGCTCAGCCTGTCTGGGGCCAGCAGCATCGTGAAGCAAAAGGCAACGCTGTCGAATCCCGCACTGGGCAGCGCAACGGTGGGCGCAAGCGCACAACCCGGCAGCTACTCGTTCTTTGTCGAACGACTTGCCTCCGCACATCAGATTGCGTACCAGGGCGTGCCGCCCTACAAGGCCGAAGACGCCGGCACGCTGAAGGTGGCATTGGATGACGGCACGTCATTCGATGTGGACTTGTCGGGTGCCAAAGCCGATGCGAGCGGCAATGTGTCGCCCGCCGAGCTTGCGCGTGCGATCAATCAATCACCTGACAACGCCGGCAAGGTCGCGGCGTCGATCGTCACGATCAACGGCGAGCAGAGGCTCGTGCTTACGTCGGGCCAGACGGGTGAGGCTGGGGGTATCACGCTCGATACGAGCGGCGTCGACGATCCCGCACTTGCCGCTGTGCTGAGTGGGCGACCGCAGGAGCTTGCCGCCGCCAGCGATGCCGTCTTCCGGCTCGGCGGTGAAAGTGGCGAGGAGATCAAGCAGGCGTCAAACACGTTTACCGGCATTGAAGGCGTTTCTGTCACCTTTACCCAAGCGATGGTGCCCGGTGATGCGCCACTGCGTCTGGAAGTTGAGCTCGACAAGAGCGGCACGACCGAGGCGGTGCAGGCGTTTGTGGATGCCTACAACGAGGTCATGAACGTGCTGGCCGAACTGACCAAGACGAACCCAGACAACCCCGCAGAGGCCGGGCCGTTTGTGGGTGACGCTGGCGTACGAGGCCTGCAGCAGCGCATGAACGACCTTTTGCGCGGCGCAGTGGGCGACGCGCGGCTGATGGATTTTGGCATCTCGGCAGACCGCAACGGCAAGCTGTCGCTCGATACGGAAAAGCTTGAGGCAGGGCTGGCAAAGAACCCGAAAGGTCTGGACGCACTGTTTGCTGACGGTGACACCGGCATCGCAAAGCGTATGGACGACTACCTGAAGACCTGGACGTCGTCTGTGGATGGCCATCTCAAGCGCCGTCAGGACTCCAGCGAGGTCGTTGAGAAATCATTGAACAAGAAAGAGCTTTCGCTCGATGCGAAATACAGTCAGGTCTACAACCGGTACTTGGCGCAGTTCACGCGAGTCTCTGAGCTGCAGAGCCGGATGGAATTCACGATGAGTCTACTCGAGAGCCTGCCCGAAATTGGCGGAGGAAAGAAATGACGACACAACACGGCTACGGTGACTACCAGACTGCGAACCTCGCGGGGCAGGTGGCGAGCGCCTCGCCCGTGCGGCTCGTGATCGTGCTGATGGACGGTCTGCTTGACGAGATGGCACGTGCGCGTGCGCACATTGAGGCCAAGCGCTTTGAGGCGAAGGGACACAGCCTGAACAAGTGCATCGGCATGCTGCATGGCCTGACAAGTGCGCTGGATTTTGATACGGGCGGCGACGTGGTGGTGAACCTTGCCCGGCTGTACGAATACTGCTCTTGGCGGCTGAACGAGGCGGGAATCGCGCTGGATCCGGCAACGATCGATGAGGTTTCCGAGCTGATCCGCACGGTGCGGCAAGCGTGGGAAGGCGTCGACCAACGATTTGGATAACTACGACATGGACCAGACCGACTATCTGTTGAGGCTTGCGTCGCGTATGCGTCAAGCGACCTTGAAGCGCGATATTGATGCCATCGAACGCCTGAACCGCGAAGTGCATGACGTCGCCGCCGCTATGGGGCGTGACATTGCCATGAGCAAATCCGAGCGTGAATCGCTTGCGTTGCTGAAGGTGGCACATCAGGCCGCTATTGCGCTGATCACGTCGGAATCCAAGCGGCTGATCGAGACAATGGGCGGGCTCCGGACGCACCGTGCGGGTTGGGAAGCTTACGCGGCCGTGCAACGGAGCGGGCGATGATGCTCGGGATGCTGGCCGTCGGCGACATCTCGCTCGCCGCGATGCACACGAGGCAAGCAACTGCCCCGGTGCCATCGAACGTGGGTTTCACACTGGGCGATATGAAGATGGCTGCCTTTGACGGTGTTCCTGCAGACGAACTTGCCGCCGATGTGGGGGCAGCGGAATTCGCTTCGTTGGATGCGTTGGTCGCGCAGATGCTGGCGCAAGTGGTGGAAGCCGATGCGCCGGTTAGCGTGCCTCCTGCCTTGCAGGATGGCACGCATGTGCCGTCGCACTTGATGCAGGCGCTGGAAGCGCGCGGCGAAACCGAAGCTGCACAGAGTGGTGACGTAGCTCAGCGTGCGGGGGAGTTGGGTGTTGCACTGCGCATGCCGCAGGCAGCCACGCCGAGCGTTGCGCTTGCACAGCACGTTGCGGTTGAAGCCGCCATGCCTGGCCGTGTGGAAACGCAGGTAGCAGAGCGCGTTACCGCCGAACGCCAGTTGAGTGCTGCACCAGCGGAGCGTGTGCGCGGTGCGGGAGTTGATGCATTGACACAGGTTGGAGCATCGCCCGCCACGACTTCGCACGTTACAAACGATGTGCCGTTCCCGTCAGCCACCACGATGGTGGTGCCAGAAGGCTCCCTGCGCTTGGGCGTGGTGGTGGCTGAATCGGCGGCGGACCCGGCGCAGCAAGTCGCTCGCAACACGGAGCCCACACAGGCGCAGCAGAAGTTGCTTGACGCGCTTGGTGAGCGCCTGAGCGTGCAAACGCACCAAGGCATGCGGCACGCTGTCATCCGGCTCGATCCCTACATGAGTGGATCGGTGCGGATCGAGCTGCGGCAAGAAGCACATGGCATGGCTGTTCATCTGTCGGCCACCAATCAGGAGGTTGTCCGTCAGTTGCAGGCAATTGGCGAGAGCCTGCGCCAGGATCTCGGCGCGCGGAATGGCGCCGACGTGACCGTGCAGGTGTCGGCGAGCCGGCATGGCCAAGCAGAACAGGATGCATCCGGCGGGCGCGAGCGCCATGCACGCGACCACGGACAGGAGCATGCGCCGGGTCGTGGGCTCGCATCGGCGGGCGGCGATGGTGCATTTGAACAGGCGTCGCGCGATGTGGCGCGCATGCAGAAGGAATCGACATGAAGAAGAACTTGATGATTGCCGCAATCGCGGTCGCGGTGGTGCTGGCAACAGCGGGTGCCACGGCATTCACGATGAGCCGCATGAATGGAGCGAGCGCAGCTTCTGCCGCGCCGGTGGTTCCTGCGCCCGCGCGCAATGCAATCTCTGACGAGGCGCGTTATGTGTCGCTAGAGAAGCTGGTCGTGATGCTACGCAATGATGGCCCTGGTGCCCGCCCGCGCCATCTCGTGATGGATCTGGTGTTTGTTGCCGCTAACGCAAAACAGGAAAAGGCTGTGCGCGAGCAACTGCCGATCCTGCGCGCAACGGCATTCCGCGCGTTTGCCGAGCACACGCCGGACGAAGTGGTGCGCATGCATCCGGACGACTTTGAGGCCGCTCTGGACAAGGAATACGCGGCTGCATATGGGCGGACCAATCGCATGCCGTTCGAGCAGGTGCTGGTAACGAAGGCCATGATGGACTGAAGCAGATGAGCGCGATGACCCACACCGAATACCAGAGCATCCAGTGCGCAGCGCAGGCACTGACTCCTGCATCTGAGGCCCGCTGGATGGCCCACTACGCACCACTGGTCAAGCGCACGGTGCGCAAGCTCAGCTCGCATGCAACGGGCGGCATGGATCTGGACGATCTTGAGCAACTGGGCCTGATGGGCCTGCTTGAAGCTCTGCGCCGCTATGGCGAGCCGGACGACGAATTTCAGCACTTTGCGCTGGTGCGCGTGCGTGGGGCAATTCTTGATGAGCTTCGCCGCCAGGATTGGCGCCCGCGCGCGACACGCCAGAGCGCACACCGCATGCGGAGTGCGGAGCGCACGCTGCGCCGCAAGCTGGGTCGTGATCCGACTCGCGATGAGCTGTGCGAAGCGCTGGGCGTGGATGGCGATGCATTCGATCAAATCCTGCTCGACGATAACGCGCAGGAATTCGTCAGCTTTGACGCGATGCTGGAAGACGGTGCTGTACATGGCGCCGACGACGGCATTGAACGTCAGATCGTGGTGCGGCAGTCGCTGGAGAAGGCATTGGGCCTGCTCGATGAGCGCGAGCAGACCGTGATTCAGCTGTACTACGAGTTTGACC
>NZ_JAELUI010000152.1 GCF_016429285.1 Ralstonia sp. ASV6 | reverse complement strand
GTCTAACGACAAGCTCAAGGCCCGCCTGCAGGAGCGCGGCCTGGAAGAACCGCAATGGGCCGGCTGCCCCGTCACGCTGTGGGATGTCTATGGCGAAAAGGGCCACCCGGTGCGCGCCACCGTGTCAGACATGGGCCCGCTGATGCTGTCTCGCATGCTGGAGCTGAACGACATCCAGACCGGCGTGCTCAACCTTGTCTTCCGGATTGCGGATGACTCCGGCCTTGCGCTGCTCGATATGAAAGACCTGCGCGCGATGCTGCAGCATGTGGGCGAGCATTCGTCGGAGTACACGAACAAGTACGGCAACATCTCGTCGGCCAGTATCGGGGCTATCCAACGCAACCTGATTGCACTGGAAGAGCAGGGCGCTGACAAGTTCTTCGGTGAGCCGATGCTCGACATCAACGACCTGATGCAGACCGTGCGCGGGCAGGGCGTGATCAACATCCTGGCGGCCGACAAGCTGCTCAACGCGCCCAAGCTGTACGCGACGTTCCTGCTGTGGATGCTCTCGGAGCTGTTCGAGCACCTGCCGGAAGTGGGCGATCTGGACAAGCCCAAGCTGGCGTTCTTCTTCGACGAGGCGCACCTGCTGTTCAACGACGCGCCGCCGTCGCTGCTCCAGAAGGTGGAGCAGGTGGTGCGGTTGATTCGCTCCAAGGGCGTGGGCGTGTATTTCGTGACACAGAATCCGTCCGACGTGCCCGACACCGTGCTCGGTCAGCTCGGCAACCGTGTGCAGCACGCATTGCGCGCCTTCACGCCGCGCGACCAGAAGGCCGTGAAGGCGGCCGCTACCACCATGCGCGCGAACCCGGAGTTCAGCATTGAACAGGCCATCGGCGAACTGGCCGTGGGCGAAGCGCTGATCTCCATGCTGGATGAGGGGGGCCGCCCGGAAATTACGGAGCGTGCGTTTGTCGTGCCGCCGGCATCGCGCATTGGGCCGATCTCGGATGAGGAGCGTCGTGCGCTGCTCGCCAACTCGTTGGTAGCAGGTCGCTATGACACGGCAATCGATCGTGAATCGGCCTACGAAATCCTGACCGGGCGCGTGGCGACGGGTGGGGCCGCACCTGCATCGGCATCCGGGTCCATTGGCACGGATTTCGGTGCATCGTCGGGTTCGGCGCCCACCTCTGTTCCCGCACCGGCACCCGCGCAGCAGGAAGGCGGTGGCTGGCTGGGTGAGGTTGGCTCGATCCTGACCAAGGGTACGGGCCGCACGGGGCGTGGCGATTCGATCGTCGAGACGCTGGCCAAGTCGACCATGCGCACGATCGGTTCGACGGTTGGGCGCGAGATCGTACGCGGGGTGCTGGGCAGCATCCTGGGCGGGTCGAAGAAGCGCTAATCGCACCAATCGCTTCTGACTTTGATCAGGCAAGCGATAGCGCGGGGGATGCGACCGCCCCTGCGCTTGACCGCACGCAATACCTGGCTCGCCAGTCTCCCTAGACTGCATTGGGCCGAGGCATCATCCGGTGCCGCGGCCCTCAATCCGGGAGATCTGGCTTATGACCGCACTCAAAATCTTGTTCACGACCGATACCGGCCTGGCGAGCCTCGCCGTCATCGGCTTTCTCATCGGCATGGGCGCATTCTTCTCGCGCCTCTTCGTTCGCAAGATGCGTGAAGAAGAACGCGCCGCCAAGCAGCGCCAAGCCTGATCAGCGTCACCACCGGCTACCCACCCTTCGCAGCGGCCGCGCGCACCAAAGCAAACAGCCGGCAAGGCCGGCTGTTTTTGTTTGCATAGAACGCCGCGCGATCAGTTCTTCGTGCCGAACAGGCGGTCGCCCGCATCGCCCAGGCCGGGGATGATGTAGGCGTTTTCATCCAGGTGCGAATCGAGCGAGGCCACGAACAGCTTCACGCCCGGATGCGCTTTCTGGAACACCTCCACACCTTCCGGAGCGGCTACGAGCGCCAGGAAGAGGATGTTCTCGTCCGGCACGCCGCGCTTCTTCATCACGTCGATGGCGTGTACGGCCGAGTAGCCGGTGGCGACCATCGGATCGCACAGGATGAAGGTGCGGTCTTCCAGATCTGGCAGGCGCACGAGGTATTCCACCGGGCGATGGTGTTCGTCGCGGTAGACGCCGATATGGCCGATACGCGCCGAAGGGATCAGTTCCACCAGCCCGTCGCTCATGCCCACGCCCGCGCGCAGCACCGGCACCACAGCCAGCTTGCGGCCGGCGATGACCGGGGCTTCCATCGGGCCCATCGGCGTGTCGATGTGGCGGTTGGTTAGCGGCAGGTTGCGCGTGATCTCGTAGCCCATCAGCAGCGTGATCTCGCGCAGCAGCTCGCGGAACGTGCGCGTGGACGTGTCCTTGTCGCGCATGTGCGTGAGCTTGTGCTGGATCAGCGGGTGATTGAGGATGAACAGATTGGGGAAGCGCGGATCTTGTTTCATGGCGAGAAGAATGCAGTAGTGGGGCGCATTGTACGGCGCGCCCCATGTGGATGATCGAACGGCTTATCGGCGACCGCGCATCAGAATGATGTAAACCACGGCCGAGATCGCCAGCCCCACGAACCACGCATACGTGTACAGCGCCTCGAACACGCCCGGCACGCTGGTCACAAAACCGGCCTGCTTGAAGAAGCCCGGCAGGTTCGGCAGCACGCCGATGATGAGCGCAGCGATGGCGCGGCCGTTCCAGCCGTTGCCGTAGCCGTAGGGGCCGTCCACGCGGAACAGCTCGCCGGTCTTGAGCACGGTGCGGCGCACCAGGAAGTAGTCGACCATCATGATGCCGGCCACCGGGCCCAGCAGCGCGCCGTAACCGACCAGCCACGTGAAGATGTAGCCCTTGGTCGTCTCGAGAATCTTCCACGGCATCATCGCCAGGCCGATGCCCGCCGTGATGTAGCCGCCGATGCGGAACGAGATGCGGTGCGGCGCCAGGTTCGAGAAGTCATACGCTGGCGACACCACGTTGGCGGCGATGTTCGTCATCAGCGTGGCGGTGATCAGCGCCAGCAGTGCGACGATGACCGACGGCCCTGTCATCTTGCCGGCCAGCGTGACCGGGTCCCAGATCGCCTGGCCGTAGATGACCACGGTGGACGACGTAACGAGCACCGCCACCAGCGCCAGCAGCCCCATCGGCAGCGGCAGGCCGATGGCCTGGCCGACAAGCTGATCTCGTTGGCTGCGCGCGAAGCGGGTGAAGTCGGGAATGTTCAGCGCCAGCGTGGCCCAGTAGCCGACCATGGCGGTGAGCGACGGCCAGAAGAAGCCCCAGAATTCGCCGGCGCGCTTGCCGCCTGCCGCAAACGCCGATGGCGCCGACAGCATCGGGCCGAAGCCGCCCGCATTGACGTACGCCCACCAGACCAGCCCCAGCGCGGCCAGGATCAGCAGCGGTGTGGCCAGCGCCTGGAAGCGCTTGATCGATTCCAGCCCCTTGGTAATCAGCCAGATATGCAGACCCCAGAACAGCAGGAAGCAGAACCCCTGGCCCGGGTTGATGCCCAGGCCGGGGATGTTGCTGCCCACCAGCATGTTGTCGGTAACGACGTTCAGGATCGTGTAGATCGCCTGGCTGCCGAGCCACGTCTGGATGCCGAACCAGCCGCACGCCACGATAGCCCGCAGGATGGCCGGCAGTTGCGCACCGCGCACGCCAAACGACGCCCGCACCAGCACGGGGAAGGGGATGCCGTACTTGGTGCCCGCATGGCCCACCAGCACCATTGGCACCAGCACGATCAGGTTGCCCAGGAACACCGTCAGCACGGCCTGCCACCAGTTCATGCCCTCGCTCATCAGGCCCGAGGCCAGCATGTAGGCCGGCACCGAGACCACCATCGATACCCACAGCGCGGCGTAGTTGGTCGCGGTCCAGGTGCGGGCAGCCTGCGGGGTGGGGTTGAGGTCTTCGTTCCAGAGGGTCGGGTCGGGTGCCGTTACTGCATCGGCGCCCGCGGAGAAGGCGGGGGAGGTGGTTTGGCTCATGGTGATGTGGAATCCGTTGTCGTTTTAGATATTCGGAATGCAGGCGCGATTGTACGGCGGTCGGGGGCGTTCCCAAGCGAAAGCCGTGCCACCTGCAGCGCACTCCGCGCCGGAACGATTTGTTGAATTCACATACAATCGACGCCGCTCTCCCACTCGACAATGCGCGCCCCGCGCCCGCTTGCGCTCCGCCGTGACCACCGCGTCTTCTGCGTCTTCCACCCCCACGCGAACCACCGACACCGGCGGCCTGCTGCTTGCCTCGGTGGGCGCCGTCCTGTTCTCCGCCAAGGCCATCGTCGCCAAGCTGATGTACCGCTATCAGGTGGATGCGGTCATGGTCATCACCCTGCGCATGCTACTGGCTGCGCCGCTGTTTATGGCGATGGGATGGTGGCAGTCACGCCGCGCGGAACCACTGGCCCCGGCAGATCGTTGGCGCATCGTTGGCCTTGGCATCATCGGCTACTACCTCTCCAGCTTTCTCGATTTCCTGGGGCTGCAATACATCACCGCGGGGCTGGAGCGGCTGATTCTGTTTCTGACACCGTCGTTCGTGCTGCTGATGACCTCGACGGTATTCAAGCGGCGCATCACTGGCTTGCAATGGGTATCTCTGGCGCTGGCGTACGCCGGCATCGTGCTGGTGTTCGCGCACGATCTGAATCTGGGCGGCAACAACGTGTGGCTGGGCGGCGGGTTGGTACTCGCCAGCGCCATCAGCTACGGTATCTATCTGCTGGCCAGCGGCGAGCTGGTCAAGCGTGTGGGGTCGATGCGGCTGGTGGCGTATGCCATGTGCGTGTCAACGGTGGCCTGCATCATCCAGTTTCTGGTGTTGCGGCCGGTGTCTGCATTGGTGT
The DNA here is from genome assembly GCF_016429285.1 of Ralstonia sp. ASV6. Taxonomy (GTDB): domain Bacteria; phylum Pseudomonadota; class Gammaproteobacteria; order Burkholderiales; family Burkholderiaceae; genus Ralstonia; species Ralstonia flaminis. The sequence continues at coordinate 7,692 of NZ_JAELUI010000152.1, read as the reverse complement.
TGCCGTGGCAGGTATATGGGCTGTCGGCCATCAACTCGGTGTTCTGCACAGTGGCGCCGGTCACGCTCACGATGATGGCGGTGGCGCGTGTGGGCGCACCAGTGGCATCGCAGGCGGGCATGATCGGGCCGGTGTCGACACTGCTGCTGGGCTGGTGGCTGCTGGGCGAGCCGATCACGGTATGGCAGATCGCTGGCAGCGCGCTGGTGCTGGCCGGCATGGCGCTGCTGTCGCGTGGTGCGAGTCGACTCAGCAGCCAATCCAAATAACGATCACAAGGAGTCAGACAGGATGGACCTGGGGCTGAAGGGCAAGCGCGCACTGGTGTGCGGTGCGAGCAAAGGATTGGGCTTCGCCTGCGCCAATGCGCTGGCGGCAGAGGGCGTGGATGTCGTGATCGTCGCCCGTGGCGCGGAAGCACTGCTGGCAGCCGCCGAGCGTATCCGCAGCGCACATGGTGTCCGCGTGGAAGCGGTTGCCACGGATATCACCACCCCGGAAGGCCGGGCCGAAGCGCTGCTGGCCTGCGAGCGCCTGGGCGGCTCGCCAGACATCCTCGTCAACAACGCGGGCGGCCCGCCGCCGGGCAACTTCCGTGACTGGGATCGCGATGCGTGGAATGCCGCGCTCAACGCCAACATGCTCACGCCCATCGACCTCATCAAGGCGACCGTCGACAAGATGATCGAACGCCGCTGGGGCCGCATCATCAACATCACCAGCGGTGCCGTGAAAGCCCCGATTGATGTGCTCGGGCTGTCCAACGGCGCTCGTTCGGGTCTGACAGGCTTCGTGGCGGGTCTTGCGCGCGAAGTGGCGAAGCACGGCGTAACGGTTAACAACCTGCTGCCTGGCCAGTTCGAGACCGACCGCCTGACCAAGACGCTGGAGGCTGGCGCCAAAGCGTCCGGCATCAGCGCAGAAGAGAATTTTGAGCGCAAGCGCCAAGGCAATCCGACGCGCCGCTTTGGCGAGCCAGCTGAGTTCGGTGCGGTGTGCGCCTTCCTCTGCAGCCAGCACGCTGGTTACCTGAACGCGCAGAACATCCTGCTGGATGGCGGCGCCTTCCCAGGCACTTTCTAAGCCCAGAACTATGACCACTATCACGCCCGAAGGCACAGTGAAAAAGCGCCGCATCGCCCTGATCGCGCACGACCACAAGAAGGACGACATGATCGCCTTTGCGCAGACGCATCAGGCCTACCTGGTGCAATGTGATCTGCTGGCAACTGGCACCACCGGCGGCCGGCTGGAGGCGGAAGTCGGCCTGTCCGTGCAGCGCATGCTGTCCGGCCCGTGGGGCGGTGACCTGCAGATTGGCGCGCAGCTTGCCGAAGGCCGCGTCGATGCCGTCATCTTCCTGCGTGATCCGATGACGCCCCAGCCGCACGAACCCGACATCAACGCGCTGGTCCGCGCCTGCGATGTTCACAACATTCCCTGCGCCACCAACCTGGCGACCGCCGATCTGGTGATGACCGCCTTGCAACTGGTGCAGCCCGACCCGAAGGAGATCCACGCATGACGAAAGCCATCCGCATTTTCGAAACCGGCGGCCCGGAAGTGATGCAGTACGTCGATGTCGACGTGCCCCGGCCCGGCCCCGGCGAGGCCACTATCAAGCAGCACGCCATCGGCCTGAACTACATCGACGTGTATTTCCGCACGGGGCTATATCCGCAGCCGCTGCCGGGCGGCATTGGCATGGAAGCTTCGGGCGTGGTGGAGGCGGTGGGTGAGGGCGTTACCCACGTCAAACCGGGCGACCGTGTGGCCTATGCGGGCCGCCCAACCGGTGCCTACGCAGCCATGCGTACGATGCCGGCCGACATCCTGGTGCGTCTGCCGGACACCATCGACTTTGAAACCGGTGCAGCAATGATGCTGCAGGGCATGACCGCGCAATACCTGATTCGCGACAGCTACCGTGTGCAGCCGGGCGATACGGTGCTGTTTCACGCAGCGGCAGGCGGTGTTGGCCTGATCGCTTGCCAGTGGCTCAAGGCGCTCGGCGCCACGGTGATCGGCACGGTCGGCAGCGATGCCAAGGCAGAACTTGCCCGCGCGCACGGCTGCGACCACACCATCGTCTACACGCGCGAGAACTTCACCGAGCGCGTGCGTGAGATCACGGGCGGCAAGGGCGTGCCGGTGGTCTATGACGGCATCGGCAAGGACACGTTTACGGGTTCGCTGGATAGCCTGTCACCGCGCGGCATGATGGTCAGCTACGGCAATGCATCGGGGCCGGTGCCGCCGTTCGACATCAGCGTGCTGAGTGCCAAGGGCTCGCTCAAGCTCACGCGCCCGACGCTGATGACCTACACGGCGCGGCGCGATCTGCTGGAGCCGATGGCGGCCGACCTGTTTGACGTGGTGAGCAGTGGCAAGGTGAAGATCGAGATCCACCAGCGCTACGAACTGCTGGACGCGGCGCAGGCGCACCGCGATCTGGAGGAGCGCAAGACGACCGGCTCGACGATCCTGTTGCCGTAATCGAGGAAGTTACCGCCCGCTCGGCTTTATGCGCCGGGCGGCGGCAAAGCGTGCGTTTTCGCGCACGCGTTCAGGCAAGGCGCGCAGCAGCATATGCAGCGCAAACGGCACCAGCACGATGTCGTCCACCCAGCCGATCACCGGGATGAAATCCGGAATCAAGTCGATCGGCGAGACCACGTAACCCACCAGCAGCAGCGCGGCCGGTGCGAGCCACCACGGCGCGCCCGGATGGCGCAGCGCAAACCATAGCAGGCGCAGGTCATTGCGCACTACGTTCCATAGGCGAAAGAGTCGTCCGAACATGGTTGGCTCCTGATGAAAAGCCGGCGTCACATGAGCTGGATCGACCGGCGGACCATCGTACCAGCTTGGGGAAGCGGCCCGGTTTTCAAGATTTGAGCACCCATCGCCCATGAAAAAAGCCGGCCCTCTCGCGAGGTGCCGGCTTCTTGCTGCAGCGGGTGAACTTAGCCCGGAATCTTGCCTTCCACGCCTTCGACGTAGAACTTGACGCCGTGCAGGAAGCCGTCGTCGGCAACCTTGTCGGCGGGCAGGACTTCCTTGCCGGTGTTGTCCTTGAGCGGGCCCTTCCAGATCGGGGTCGACCCGTCGATGATGCCCTTCTTGCGGGTCTCGACAAGCGCCTTTACGTCTTCCGGCACCACGGCGTTATATGCGCCCAGGTCGATCGCGCCTTCCTTCAGGCCCCACCACACGGTCTCCGGCTTCCACTTGTTCTCCAGCACGTCGCCGATGGTCTTGACGTAGTACACGCCCCACTTGTTGATCGAGGCAGCCAGGTGAGCCTTCTCGCCAAACTTGGTCATGTCGCTGTCCCAGCCCAGTGCGTAGACGCCTTTCTCCTGCGCGGTCTGCACTACGGCGGCGGAGTCGGTGTTTTGCATCAGCACGTCGACGCCCTGGCCGATGAGGGTGGTTGCGGCTTCACGCTCTTTGCCCGGATCGAACCACTTGTTCACCCACACCACGCGGGTGGTGGCTTTCGGGTTGACGCTGCGTGCGCCCAGCGTGAACGAGTCGATGTTGCGGATCACCTCGGGGATGGGCACCGAACCCACCACACCCAGCTTGCCCGACTTGCTCATCTTGCCGGCAACCACGCCGGCCAGGTACGCGCCTTCATACGTGCGCACGTCGTATTGACCGAGGTTGTCGGCGGTCTTGTAGCCCGTGGCGTGCTCGAACTTCACGTCCGGGAATTCCTTGGCGACCTTGAGCATCGATTCCATGAAACCGAAGCTCGTGCCGAAGATGACCTTGTTGCCTTGCGTTGCCAGATCGCGGAAGACGCGTTCTGCATCCGCAGCGCTCTCGGGCACGTTTTCAACAAAGCTGGTCTTCACCTTGTCGCCGAACTTGGCTTCGACTTCTTTGCGGCCGTCGTCGTGGGCACGCGTCCAGCCTGCATCGCCCACCGGGCCGATGTAGACAAACGCCACCTTCAGTGGCTCGTTGGCCGGTGCCGGTTCGGCAGCAGCGGGGGCCGAGGATGCGGCCGGCGCAGCAGCGTTGCTGCCAGCGTTGTCGTTGGACTTGCCGCAACCCCAGAGGGTCAGGGCAGCGCCAGCGGCCAGGGCGGCCAGCGTGATCCTGCGCGTAACGTTCATCGATTTCTCCTGTTGTGTGGCTCGTTGACTGTGATGAAGCAAAGGTAAAGCGGATTGCAGAAAGCTTAGGCCGCAGTTTATGCAGCCCCTGGGCGGAACGGTTTGCCCAGCGACGCAGGCATGTTCAGGCGGATCCAGTCCGGGTTGCGCGAAATGATGGCCAGCACGGCGATGGTCGCGGCAAATGGCGCCATCGACAGAATCTGCGACGGCACCGACACGCCCATCCCCTGCAGGTAGAACTGCAGGATTGTCACGCCGCCGAACAGCAGCGCGCCAAACAGGATGCGCAGCGGGCGCCAGGTGGCGAAGGTGGTCAGCGCCAGGGCGATCCAGCCACGGCCGGCAACCATGTTCTCCACCCACATCGGCGTATAGACCAGCGAGAGGTACGCACCTGCCAGCCCGCAACACGCGCCGCCAAACAGCAGCGCGCCAAAGCGGATGGTGCGCACGGGGTAGCCCAGCGCATGGGCTGATTCCGGTGATTCACCGATCGCACGCAACGTCAGGCCCGCGCGCGTCTTGAACAGGAACCACGCAATCGCGCCGCACAGCAGCAGGCTGAAATAGACCATCCAGTGATGCGCGAACAGAGCCGGGCCCACGAACGGAAGCGACTCCAGCCCGGGGATGCCATGCGCCTGCGCCGGCAGCGACATGCCGACAAAGCGCTGGCCCATGAAGGCCGACAGCCCGGTACCGAAGATCGACAGTGCAAGACCAGTCGCCACTTGGTTCGTGACCAGCACCAGCGCGAGCCAGGCGAAAAGAGCAGCCATTACCATGCCGGCAATCGCACCGGCCGCAAAACCCAGCAGCGGAATCTGCGTCTGGTAGCCGACCATGAAGCCGGCCACGGCTGCCACGAGCATCATGCCTTCGGCGCCCAGGTTGAGCACGCCGGAGCGTTCGTTCATCAAGAGGCCCAGCGCGGCCAGCAGCAGCGGGGTGCCGGCGTTGATCGACGCGGCGATCAGGGGAGCAAGACTTTCCATGTTTCTGTTTCTCTCTCGGCCCGATCAGTGATGTGCGCGCCAGCGCAGACGGTAGTCGATGAGGGTGTCGCAGGCCAGCAGGAAGAACAGCAGCATGCCCTGAAATACCCCGGTAATGGCCGACGGCAGGCCCAGACGCGATTGCGCGAGTTCGCCACCGATGTAGAACAGCGACATCACGATCGCCCCCAGCACGGTGCCCAGCGGATTCAGGCGGCCGACAAAGGCCACCACGATGGCGGCAAAGCCGTAGCCTGGGGAAATAGACGGCAGCAGCTGCCCAATCGGCCCCGTCACCTCGAACGCGCCAGCGATGCCTGCCAGTCCGCCGGAGATCAGCAGCGCGGTCCACAGCGCCTTGCGCGACGAGAAGCCCGCGTAGCGCGCCGCCTGCGGCGCCAGCCCCCCCACCTGCAGCCGATAGCCTGCAAAGCTGCGGAACACGAACAGCGTCATCGCCGCCGTCATCACCAGCATGAACAGGAAGCCGACATGCAGGCGCGTACCGGCCACCAGTGTGGGTAGCACGAACGCGCTGTCGAACACCATCGACTGCGGGAAGTTCATGCCGTTCGGGTCCTTGAGCGGCCCGTTGACCATGTACAGCAGCAGCAACTGCGCAATGTACGTGAGCATGAGCGAGACGAGGATCTCGTTGGCATGAAAGCGATCGCGCAACAGCGCAGTGATCGCCGCCCACAGCGCACCGCCCACCAAGCCCGCGATGACGGCGAGCACCAGCGCGAAGCCGCCCGGGATGGACGGTGTTGGCGTATCGAAGTAGATGATCGTGGCCGCCGCGAAGATGCCACCCAGGATGAGCTGCCCCTCCGCACCGATGTTCCACACGTTGGCGCGGTAGCACACCGATAACCCCAGCGCGCACAGCACCAGCGGCACGGTCTTGAGCAGCACCTCGCCAATCGCACGCTTGTTGGCCAGCGGCTCGATCAGGAACACGCGCAGGCCGGCCACCGGGTCTTTGCCCAGCAGCGCGAACAGCAGCAGGCCGAACACCATTGTCAGCACCAGCGCGATCAGCGGCGAGACGTAGGCCATCGTGCGCGACGGGATCGCGCGCAACTCCAGCGACACGGGCAGCGCCAGGCGGCTGCCATGCATGGCGTCAGCCATGGGCCACCTCCGTGTTTGCAGCTGCGGTCTTATCCCACATGCCGCTCATCCACAGGCCGATCTGTTCGCGGTCGGTGGCGTGCGTGTGGGTGGAGGGCGAGAGGCGCCCGTTGGCGATCACGTGCAGGCGATCGCACAGCGCAAAGAGTTCGTCGAGTTCTTCCGACACGATCAGGATGGCGCAGCCCCCGGCCTTGAGCGCGAGGATTTCGTTGTGGATCTGCGCAGCGGCGCCTACGTCCACGCCCCAGGTGGGTTGTGCGACGATCAGCACGCGCGGCGCGCATTCGATTTCACGGCCGACGATGAATTTCTGCAGGTTGCCGCCCGACAGGCTCTTGGCCAGCGCGTCCGGCCCGCCGGCCTTCACGCCGAAGCGTTGGATGATGCTGGTAGCCAGCTTGGTGGCGGCGGTCTTGTCGATCAGCCCGCCGCGCACTTGCGGCGCGCGCTGGTGCGTGAGCAGCGTATTCGCCGCCAGCGACAGCGACGGCACCGCGCCGCGCCCCAGGCGCTCTTCCGGCACGAACGACAGCCCGCGCTTGCGGCGCGCACGTGGGTCCAGCTTGGCAACCGGTTCGTTGCCGATCGAAATGGTTTGGGCTGCTGCGCGCGTGTCTTCGCCAGACAGCGCAGCCAGCAATTCCTGCTGCCCGTTGCCCGACACGCCCGCAATGCCGACGATCTCGCCGCTGCGCAATTGCAGGGCGATGTCGCGCAGCTCCGTTGCAAAGGCGTGTGCCTTGGGCAGCGACAGGCCGGCCACCTCCATGCGCACTTCGCCTGGCGTGGTCTGTGGGCGCAGTTCGCGCGGGGGCTCGCCGCCGATCATCATGCGCGAGAGCGAGGCCGCCGTTTCCTGGCGCGGGTCGCACACGCCCGTGACCTTGCCCATGCGCATGACCGTGGCGGTGTGGCACAGCGCCTGGATTTCGTCGAGCTTGTGGCTGATGTAGAGGATGCTGGTGCCTTCCGCCGCCAACTGGCGCAGCGTGACGAAGAGCTTTTCGACGGCTTGCGGCGTCAGCACCGAGGTCGGCTCGTCGAGGATCAGCAGGCGCGGCTTGGTCAGCAGCGCACGCACGATCTCCACGCGCTGGCGCTCGCCCACCGACAGTGTGTGCACATGGCGATGGGGCTCCAGCGGCAGGCCGTACTTGTCGCCGGTGGTGCGCACCTGTTCGGCCACGTCACGCAGGTCGGTGCCTGCGGGCAGGCCGAGCAGGATGTTCTCCGCCACGGTGAGCGTGTCGAACAGCGAGAAGTGCTGGAACACCATGGCGATGCCCAGTGCGCGCGCTTGGTGCGGGTTGGCGATGGTGACGGGCTGGCCGTCGAGCAGCATCTCGCCGGCGTCGGGCTGCACGGCGCCGAAGATGATCTTCATCAGCGTCGATTTGCCGGCCCCGTTTTCGCCCAGCACGGCGTGGATC
>NZ_JAELUI010000151.1 GCF_016429285.1 Ralstonia sp. ASV6 | reverse complement strand
AGGGCGTGCACCGCGCATTCCCAACCAAACTTTCTAATCGAGCCGATCACGCAGGCTAATGCGCGAAGCGTTGTCACCGGTTTGACGCACGCGCGCACTAGGCTGCAAGGTTTCGCCTTCTTTTGTGCAGCAGCATCATGGCTCTGAGCCTCGACGACATCCAAACGCTATTTGACCGCCACGGCGGCATCGCCTACAGCGGCGAGCCCGTCACCCAGCTTGAACACGCGCTGCAAACCGCTGCGCTGGCGGAGGAGGCGGGCGCATCGGATGCGCTCATCACCGCCGCACTGCTGCATGACCTCGGCCATCTGCTGAACCTGCAAGGCGATACGCCAACCGCGCACGGCATCGACGATCAGCACCAGTACTTTGCGCTGCCGTTCCTGCGCGCGACGTTTCCGGATGCGGTGCTGGAGCCGATCCGCCTGCATGTGGACGCCAAGCGCTGCCTGTGCGTGATGGACGCGCATTACTACGCGCGCCTGTCTGCCGATTCCGTGCGCAGCCTGGCGTTGCAGGGCGGGGTGTTTTCCGCGGAAGAGGCGGAGGCGTTCATGCAGCGACCTTACGCGGCGGACGCGCTGCAACTGCGCCGCTGGGACGACCTCGCCAAGGCGGCCGGCCAGTCGACGCCCGCTCTCTCGCACTTTCTGGCGACGGCTGCGCGCGTCTCAAACGCAGCGTAGGCTGCGCAGCGTCGCGCCCACAGCCTCATCCCACGGCGTATGCGGCTCGGCGCCCAGTGTCTGCACGAGCTTGGCGTTGTCCATGCGCACCGGGTGCTGCCACAGATAACGCATTTCGCGCATCTCACGCAGCATCTCCGAGAACGGCGCCAGTGCCGGCAGCAGCCACCATGGAAATGCACGCGTCTTGACCGGATGCCCGACCGCACGGCCGATTGACGCGGCCATCTGCGTGCCGTCGGCGTCCCAGTGACCGCGCATGTGATACACGGCAAAGTCCGGCAGGTGGTCGCCTTGTTCGACCAGGCGCAGCATCGTCTCCGCCACGTCCGGCAGATAGGCCCATTGGTGGCCGACACCGCGCGCGCCCGGATAGGTGAGGGTGCTGACGGGCTTGCCTGCATGCACCAGCGCGCCGGCAAACCAGTTGTTACCCGTGTGCGGACCAAAGAAATCCCCAGCGCGCACGATCAGGCTGCGCACGCCGTCGGCGCTGGCGGCCTGCATGCGGCGCTCCAGTTCCACGCGGATCTTGCCCTTGCGCGTGAGCGGCTGTTGCGCGGTGTTCTCACACAGTACGGGAAATGTGTCGGGTCCAAAGTTGTACACCGTGCCCGGCAGCACGATGCGTGCGCCGGATGCGCGGGCCGCAGCGATGGTGTTGTCGATCATCGGCAGCACCTGGCCGGCCCAGTTCTTGTAGCCCGGCGGGTTGACGGCGTGGATGATCAGCTCGGCGCCCTGTGCGGCACCCACCACGTCCTCGCGCACCATCGCATCACCGCGCACCCACTCGAAGGCGGTGTTGCGATCCGTCAGTGCATCCGGATTGCGCTGCAATGCACGCACGTGCCAGCCGCGTGCCACCAGCCGCCGTGCTACCTCGCCGCCAATGCCACCGGTGGCGCCCAGTACCAATGCGATGCGTTTTGCCTGTTCCATGACCCTGCTCCCGACTGAGTGAGCGTTGCGATGGAGGCATTCTGGTCGTGCTTGTGCTTCAATGGAATTGTTGATGATAAGCGTGCTGCTATACGAATTTGTATGAGTGAACCAAGAGTATTCACGGAGCCGGGCTGGGAGCTGTATCGGACCTTTCTGGCCGTCGTGCGGGAAGGCTCGCTGTCGGGTGCAGCGCGCGCGCTGGGGCTGACTCAGCCCACCGCCGGGCGTCACGTTGATGCGCTGGAACAGGCGCTGGGCCTGCCGTTGTTCATCCGCACCCAGCAGGGGTTGAGCCCGACCGAGGTGGCGCTGTCGTTGCGGCCGTTTGCCGAATCACTGGAGTCGACCAGCGCCGCACTGCTGCGGGCTGCATCCAGCCATGGCGAGGGCGTGCGCGGCACCGTGCGCATCACCGCCAGCGAGGTGGTGGCGGTGGAAGTGCTGCCGCCCATCCTCGCTGATCTGCACGCCGCGTATCCGGAGCTGACGCTCGAGCTGGTGCCGTCGAATCGCATGGAGGATTTGCTGCGCCGCGAGGCCGATATCGCCGTGCGCATGCAGCCACCGACGCAGGGCGTGTTGATTGCGCGGCATATCGGTGGCATCGAGCTGGGTGTGTACGGGCACCGGCGTTATCTGGAGCGGCGCGGTGTGCCCGCCACGCTGGGTGATCTCACGGGTCACACGCTGATCGGCTACGACAAGGAGAGCGCCTTTCTGCGCAGCGTGCGCGCGCAGTTGCCGTGGGCGCAGCGCAATCGGTTTGCGCTGCGCACAGACAGCGATCTCGCAGCGATTGCCGCGTTGCGCGCGGGTTTTGGTATCGGCTTCTGCCAAGTGGGATTGGCGCAGCACAATCCGGATCTTGTACGCCTGTTTGCTGACGAGGTTTCGATCGTGCTCGACACGTGGCTCGCCATGCATGAAGACCTGCGCGATAGCCCGCGCTGTCGCGTCGTATTTGATGCGTTGGCGACGGGGCTGCGACGCTACATCGACGGGGAATGACCGATCGTGTTATCTGCCTTGGCGCAGCGGATCGAGCAGGCCTTTCAGGCCGTTGTGATCCAGCTCCTGCATCAGCGCCAGCAGGCGGCCGATCTGCCCCGGCGGAAAGCCCTCGCGCGCAAACCAGTTCAGGTAGTGGCCTGGCAGGTCGGCGATGAGCCGGCCCTTGTACTTGCCGAACGGCATTTGCGTGGTGACGAGGCGTTGGAGGTCTTCGGGTTGCATGGGCGCTATTGTGCCGTGTCAGCGTGAGGTGGCCGCGACAATCAACACAGCTAGCACCGCACACAACGGCGAATACATCCACGTATCCCGCTGCGCAAACACACTGCCACGTACCCGCTTGAAGAAGCCGACATAGCGGAAATCGCCCACCGCACGCAGCGCAAAGATGGCGGCGAGCACGAAGGCGCCGATGCGCAGTACGCCGTGCGAAATCGGCGCGGTCAGGATGCCGGACGCCGCGGCCACCCAGGCTGCCATGGCGAGCAGGATCACCGCGATCAATGCTGTGCCAATCGCGCTCGGCTTGAACACCGGTGCGCCACCCACCGATGGCAGCGCGGCCTGCTTGCCGGCCGTGCCGCCCGCCGCCCAGTACAGATGGGTCAAACCGAGGAAGGCGAGCACTGCGCAAGCAATAGGACCAGCAACGAGGGCGAGGAACATGATGGTGGCTCAGAGGAGGATGCCCCGAGTGTAGTCAGCCGTGTCGCCTGCTGCGACGGCTACGGTGCCGCACCCTGAGCCGGCACACGCGCTGCCACCTGCTCCAGCAGATGCGCCACAAAACTGGAGAGCTTCGGCAACGGCCGCCGATCCTGCCGGTACACGATGTGGATCGGCCGAGGCTCCGGCGCATAAGCCTGCAGCACGCGCACCAATCGGCCGTTGGCCAAGTCTTCCGCCACCAGCACCTCAGGCTGCAGCAACAGGCCGGCACCCGCAATTGCTGCCATGCGCAGGCCGTGGCCGTCATTGCACGTGAAGGCCGGATCGTCGCGCCAGGGCGTGTCGCCATCCCACCCGCGCAACTGCCATGCATTGCGGTTGTTCCACACCATGTGCGAGAGGCAGCGATGCTGCGGCAAGTCCGCTGGCGTCTCGGGTCGCCCATGCCGCGCCAGGTAATCCGGCGATGCGCAGATGACCATGCGATACACGCACAGTGGTTTGGCCACCAAGTCGGTGTCACCCAGCGCACCGATACGGATGGCAAGGTCGAACCCCTCGTCGACGAGATCGACCATGCTGTTGCTCAGGTTCAGTTCCACGCGTACCTGCGGATGCGCCTGTTGGAAGGTCGCCGCCAGCGGGGCAACGACGCATGCGCCGAAGGTGGTCGGTGCGCTCACACGCAGCGTGCCCGAGGGTGATGCGCGTAGCCGTTCGACGGAGGTCTCCGCCCAGCGCACCTGCTCCAGCACGCGCTTGGCATCTTCATAGAACACGCGGCCGGCATCGGTCAGGCTCTGGCGGCGTGTGCTGCGCTGGAGCAGGCGGGCGCCGAGCCGCGTCTCCAGTTCCTGCACGTACTTGCCGACCATCACCGCCGACATCTCCAGCCGCGCCGCTGCCTCGGTGAAGTTGCCGCCTTCCACCACGGCGACGAAGGTTTCCATGCTGCGCAGCTTGTCCATATTCCGAACTGTTGATTAGGAATGGCCGAAGTTACCACGTCTTTATCGCATACAGGGTTCGGCGAAGAATAGACGTCATTCCAATCGAATCAACAAGGAAGCGCAGCATGAAGATCGTCGTAATTGGCGCCAGCGGCACGCTTGGCCGCGCCGTGGTGGCAGAACTGGAGCAGGGCGGGGCACACCAGATCATCCGCGTGGGCCGTACGCAGGGTCAGCATCAGGTCGACATCACCAACGCCGACAGCGTGGCCGCGCTGTTCGACAAAGTTGGCCGTGTGGATGCCATCGTCTCCACCGCCGGCAACCTGTTCTTCGGGCCGCTGACCGAGATGTCGGCGGCGGATTTCAACATCGGCCTGCAGGACAAGCTGCTCGGCCAGGTGCGCCTCGCGCTGGTTGGCCAGCACTATCTGAACGATGGCGGCTCGATCACGCTGACCACCGGCATCGTCGGCCAGGAGCCGATTGCACAGGGCGCCAACGCGACGGCGGTGAACGCCGGGGTGGAGGGCTTTGTGCGGGCTGCGGCGTGCGAGCTGCCGCGCGGCATCCGTATCAATGCCGTCAGCCCGACGGTGCTGACCGAATCGATGGCGGCGTATGGGCCGTTCTTCCCAGGCTTCGAGCCGGTGCCGGCTGCGCGTGCGGCGCTGGCGTATCGGCGCAGCGTCGAGGGTGTGCAGAGCGGGCGCGTGTATCGGGTCGGCTGAGCCAGTGCGGATCGTGAACACGTTAAGGTAAAGGGAATCTCCCCCTTGCCCGCGCGGCGTGACTCCTTCTAGACTCCTTCATCCCCGACCCATCGGTCGGTGAATTCCCAGACTTCCAGATCAAGGGCGGGCATAGAACCCGCCCACACACTTCAGGAGACGGCATGAAGGTTTCGCGCGCCACCCGCATTGCACTCGCTGCCACGGCTCTGTTGGCCGGTACGGCATTCGCCCAGGTCAAGGTCGGCATCACGGTGTCGGCCACCGGGCCGGCGGCTTCGCTGGGGATTCCCGAGAAGAACACCGTGGCGTTGCTGCCCAAGGAAATCGCGGGCAAGAAGATCGAGTACATCGTGCTCGACGATGCGTCCGACACCACCACCGCCGTCAAGAACACCCGCAAGCTCATCACCGAAGACAAGGTTGACCTGGTGATCGGCTCGACCGTTACGCCCAACTCGCTGGCGATGGTGGATGTGGTGGGCGAGAGCGAAACGCCGATGATCACGCTGGCCGCCTCGGCACGCATCATCGAGCCGATGGACGCCAAGCGCGCGTGGGTCTTCAAGACGCCACAGAACGACTCGCACATGGCCACCGCTATTGCCGAGCACATGGCCAACCATGGTGTGAAGACCGTCGCACTGATCGGCTTTGCCGATGCCTACGGCGATTCGTGGGCGCAGGAGTTCGACAAGGTGGCGGGGCTGCGCAAGTTGAAGGTCGTGGCCAATGAGCGCTTTGCGCGCACCGATACCTCGGTGACGGGGCAGGTGCTGAAGATCATGGGTGCCAATCCGGATGCGGTGCTGATCGCAGGCTCGGGTACACCAGCCGCGCTGCCGGAACGCGCACTCAAGGAGCGCGGCTACAAGGGCAAGCTGTACCAGACGCACGGCGTGGCGAATGCCGACTTCCTGCGGGTGTGCGGCAAGGATTGCGAGGGGACGTTCCTGCCGGCCGGGCCGATTCTTGTGGCCGAGCAATTGCCTGACAGCAACCCGGTGAAAAAGCCGGCGCTGGCGTACAAGACCGCATATGAGAAGGCTTACGGCGGGCAGGTCTCGACCTTCGGTGGCCATATGTGGGATGCCGGTCTGCTGTTCGCCAACGCGATGCCCGAGGCCCTGAAGAAGGGGCAACCCGGTACGCCGGCATTCCGCAAGGGGCTGCGGGATGCGATGGAAGCGACGACCAATCTGGCGATCTCGCATGGTGTGATGAACATGAATGCGAAGGATCACCTGGGGTTGGACCAGCGCTCGCGGGTCATGGTTGAGATCAAGGACGGCAAGTGGAAGCTGCAGAACTGACGACGTAGCAGCCTTATCGCCCCAAGCAAAACGCACGGTTCGCGCCGTGCGTTTTGCTTTTGCGACGCAGCTCAGGCGAGCGCCACGCTTTGCGGCACCGGGGCGGCGTTGCCCTCGGGCAGGGCGGCGTGGATCTCGGCGGGGTCCCCATCGCTTAGCTTGAGGCTTGCCGCACCGAGCAACCCGTCGAGCTGCTCCGGTCGCCGCACACCCACAATCGCACCTGTGACGACCGGATTGCGCAGCGTCCAGGCGATGGCGACTTCGGCCGGCGTCTTGCCATGTTGCGCGCCCACACCGCGCAAGACCTCCACCAGCGCCAGATTGCGCGTCAGGTTTGGCTCCTGAAACTCGGGGCTGCGCTGTGCGCGCCAGTCGTTGGCCGGCAGCGCCACAACCCGCTCGCGCGTCATGCGTCCCGACAATAGCCCCGATTGCAGCGGCGAATAGACGATGTTGCCGATGCCATGCGCCGCCGTGTAGGGCAGGATGGATTCCTCGATGCCACGCATCAGCAGCGAGTAGGGCGGTTGCAGAGAGGTAATCGCCGCCACGGCACGGGCCCGTTCCAACTGGGTCGCGTCAAAGTTGGAGACGCCGATCTGGCGGATCTTGCCCGCTCGCCGCGCCTGTTCCAATGCGGCGATGGCCGCTTCGATGGATTGTTCGGGCGCGCCCGGCGGAAAGGCGGGCCAATGAATCTGGTACAGGTCGATCGTTTCCACGTTCAACCGACGCAGGCTCGCGTCGATTTCACGTGAAAGCGATGCGGGATCCAGCGAATGCGAAATCCTGCCCTGTGCGTCCCACACCAGCGAGCCCTTCGTGAAGACGTAGGGGCGTTGCCCAGCGGGCAGCTCGCGCAGTGCCTGGCCCACAACCGTTTCAGCATGACCCAGTCCATAGGCGGCGGCCGTGTCGATCCAGTTGATGCCGGCATCCGTGGCGGCGGCAATGGCGGCGATGGAGTCGCGGTCGTCCTGCGCGCCCCAGCCATATTCCCAATTGCCGCCGCCCGAGGCCCAGGTGCCGAAGCCGAGTGGGGAGATGTGCAGGTCGGATTGACCGAGTTGTCGTGTCTGCATGGCGATGTCCTTGTCAGATCAGGGAGAGGAGTCGCCAGTCTAGGCAGCGTGATCGCGCCGATTAAGTGGATAGAATCGGATGCACTATGAAGACAGAATTCACAATCGATCCGGACCTGCTGCCTGCGCTCGATGCATTGCGGCGCGTGGCCGAGGTCGGCAGTTTCACGCACGCGGCGGCGGCGCTGGAGGTCTCAACCTCCGCACTGTCGCAGACGATCCGGCGGCTGGAGTCTGCGCTCGGCGCGCAACTGCTGGCGCGTACGACGCGGCAGGTGAGCGTTACCGAAGCGGGGGAGGCCTTGCTCGCTGTCGCGCGGCCGAGTCTCGACGCGCTGTACGGCGCGATGGCGGAAGTGGGCGAGCGCGCGACGGAGCCGCGCGGTACGTTGCGCGTGACGGCTTCGCGCGTGGCGTATCAGGCGGTGCTGCAGCCGGTACTCGGCGATTTCCTCTCGCGCTATCCGCGTATCGAGCTGGAGGTGTCGGTGGACGATGGCCTATCCGCCATCGTCGCAGACCGCTTTGACGTCGGCATCCGCTTTGGTGAGCGTGTCGAGCGCGACATGGTTGGCGTGCCGATCGGGCCGGCGCGACGCATCGCGGTGGTGGGCAGCCCGGCGTATCTGCAAGCGTATGGCACACCCCATTCGCCGGACGCACTGCGCGGGCATCGCTGCATCCGCTACCGTTTCCCGAGCAGCGGCATCTTGTATGACTGGGAGTTTGTCGAGCCCGCGCAGGGCGGCGCGATTCAGTCGGTCGACGTGGCTGGTGGTTTCATCGCGAATGATGTGCTGGCGATGGTCGGGGCGGCAAAGCAGGGCGTTGGCCTGGCCCATGTGCTGGAAGACCTCGTCGCCGAGGATGTGACGAACGGGCACTTGGTCCGGGTGCTCGAGGCGTGGTGCCCGCCGATGTATCGCTTTCATCTCTATTTCCCGCGCACGCCACAGATGCCGGGCAAGCTGCGCGTCTTCATCGATTTTCTGCGCGCTCGGTCGGGTAGCGGGGGCGGTGAGTCGCCTGACTGATGTGTTTCACGTGAAACACAACGGGCGGAACAAGCGGTGCATGTTTCACGTGAAACACGAAATCGGCGGTTATTTCGCGCCGATTGCCGCATCGTCGAACAGCGCGATACATCGGCGACTTATAATTCGGCTTCTTCAAATTTCCGATGCCTCCATGCGAGGAGGAAGCCATGCTGTATCCAATTGAATTCGATGTGATCGTGGTGGGCGGCGGACATGCCGGCACCGAGGCCGCCCTGGCGGCGGCGCGCATGGGGTGCCAGACCCTGCTGCTGACGCACAACATCGAAACGCTGGGGCAGATGAGCTGCAACCCGTCCATCGGGGGCATTGGCAAGGGCCATCTGGTCAAAGAGGTCGATGCGCTGGGCGGTGCCATGGCAATTGCCACGGACGAGGGGGGTATCCAGTTCCGTATCCTCAACTCCAGCAAGGGGCCGGCAGTGCGCGCCACCCGTGCCCAAGCCGACCGTGTGCTGTACAAGGCCGCGATCCGCCATCGCCTGGAGAACCAGCCGAACCTGATGCTGTTCCAGCAGGCCGTCGAAGACCTGCTGGTGGAGGGCGACCGCGTGGTCGGCGCCGTGACGCAGGTGGGCGTGCAGTTCCGTGCACGTGCGGTCGTGCTGACGGCGGGGACATTCCTCGACGGCAAGATCCACGTGGGGCTGAACAACTACACTGGCGGCCGCGCGGGCGACCCGGCGGCGGTGTCGTTGTCGGCCCGGTTGAAGGAGTTGAAGCTGCCGCAAGGGCGTTTGAAGACCGGCACGCCCCCCCGGATTGACGGCCGCAGCATCAATTTCTCTGTCCTGGAGGAGCAGCCAGGTGATCTGGATCCGGTGCCGGTGTTCTCGTTCATGGGGCGGGCGGATATGCATCCGCGCCAGGTGCCGTGCTGGGTGACGCACACCAACGAGCGCACGCACGACATCATCCGCGCCGGGTTGGACCGCTCGCCGATGTATACAGGCGTGATCGAAGGGGTGGGGCCGCGCTACTGCCCGAGCATCGAAGACAAGATTCACCGCTTCGCCAGCAAGGATAGCCACCAGATTTTCCTGGAGCCGGAAGGCTTGGCGACCAACGAGTTCTACCCGAATGGCGTGTCGACCAGCCTGCCGTTCGACGTGCAATTGGACCTGATCCACTCGATGCGCGGCCTGGAGAATGCGCACATCCTGCGCCCTGGATATGCCATCGAATACGACTACTTCGACCCGCGCGGGCTGAAGGCCTCGCTGGAATCGAAGGCGATTTCGGGCCTGTTCTTCGCCGGCCAGATCAATGGGACGACCGGCTATGAAGAGGCCGCCGCCCAGGGTCTGCTCGCCGGTATCAATGCCGGCCTGCAAGTGCAGGGCAAGGATGCCTGGACGCCGCGCCGTGACCAGGCTTACCTGGGCGTGCTGGTCGACGACCTTATTACCCGGGGCGTGACCGAGCCGTATCGCATGTTCACCAGCCGCGCGGAATTCCGCCTGAGCCTGCGTGAAGACAACGCCGACATGCGTCTGACCGAGGTCGGTCGCACGCTGGGCGTGGTCGATGACGCCCGCTGGGACGCATTCAACCGCAAGCGCGACGCTGTTTCACGTGAAACAGAGCGCCTGAAGTCGACGTGGGTGAATCCGGCAACCCTTCCGCTGGAAGATGCCGAGCCGGTGCTGGGGAAGGGCATCGAGCGCGAATATGCGCTGGCCGACTTGCTGCGCCGCCCGAACGTGACGTACGAATCGCTGATGGGCATGCAGGGCGGCAAGTACGCGCTTGAAGCGCCGCTGGCTGAAGATCCGCTGCTGGCCGAGCAAATCCGCGAGCAGGTTGAGATTGGCATCAAGTACCACGGCTACATCGCCCGCCAGGCCGATGAGGTGGAGCGCCTGGGCGCAAATGAGAACACCCGTCTGCCGGCCGATTTCGACTACTCGCAGGTGCGTGGCCTGTCGATCGAGGTCCAGCAGAAGCTGGCCAAGCACAAGCCTGAGACCATCGGGCAGGCGTCGCGTATCTCCGGCATCACGCCGGCAGCGGTGTCGCTGCTGCTGGTGCATCTGAAGAAGGGCGTACTGCGCGGCCAGGTTGGCCCCCGCGCCGGTGCAGAAGGCGAGGCCGCTTGATGGCAAATGCACTGACCAACGCCCGCTCGGAGTTGGAGGCGGGCGCCCGTGCGCTCGGCCTGTCGCTGGACGAAGCCCAAGTGGATCGTCTGCTGGCGTACCAGGGGCTGCTCGCCAAGTGGAATCGCGTCTACAACCTGACCGCCATCCGCGACGCGGGTGAGATGCTCACGCATCACCTGCTGGATTCGCTCTCGGCTGTCTCGCGCATTGCCGAGCTGGCGCGCCGCGCGCAGCCAGAAGCGCCGCGTGTGCTGGACGTGGGCTCCGGTGGTGGCTTGCCCGGTATTCCGCTGGCCATCGCCTACCCCGATGTGAGCGTCACGATGGTCGACATCGTGCAGAAGAAAACAGCTTTCCTGACGCAGTGCCGCGCCGAGCTTGGCCTGACCAATGCCCAGTCGCATTGGGGCCACGTGGAAAAACTGGTCGACGCTACCGGCTACGGCGTCATCACTTCGCGTGCGTTTGCCGAGCTGGCCGACTTCGTCAATCTAGCCGGACACTTGCTGGCCCCGGGTGGCCGCATGGTCGCCATGAAAGGCGTGCGCCCCGATGCCGAAATCGAGCGCTTGCCTGCTGGCTGGATCGTTGAGGCCATCGAGCGTCTGACCGTGCCGGGGCTGCCGGCCGAGCGTCATTTGGTCATCCTTGCGCCGTCGGCGTGAGTCATTCACCGCAGAGGAGTCATGTCGCATATTTTCGTGATCGCCAACCAGAAGGGTGGGGTCGGCAAGACCACCACCACGGTGAACCTCGCGGCAGGGCTGGCCGCGCAAGGGCAGCGTGTGCTGCTGGTCGACCTCGACCCGCAGGGCAACGCCTCGATGGGCTCGGGCATCGACAAGCACACGCTCGAATTCAGCATCTATCAGGTGTTGGTTGGCTTGGCGACGATTCCGCAGGCGCGCCAGCGTTCGGAAGCCGGCCGCTATGACGTGCTGCCCGCCAACCGCGACCTGGCCGGCGCCGAAGTCGAGCTGGTCGATCTGGAGCACCGCGAAAATCGCCTCAAGCTTGCGCTGGCCGAGGTGGATGCCGACTACGACTTTGTCCTGATCGATTGCCCGCCGTCACTGTCGTTGCTCACGCTCAACGGCCTGTGCGCTGCGCACGGCGTGGTTGTGCCGATGCAGTGCGAGTACTTCGCGCTCGAAGGGCTGTCGGATCTGGTCAACACCATCAAGCAGGTGCACGCCAACCTGAACCGTGATCTGAAGGTGATCGGTCTGCTGCGCGTGATGTTCGACCCGCGTGTGACGCTGCAGCAGCAGGTGTCGGCGCAACTCGAGTCGCACTTTGGCGACAAGGTCTTCAAGACGGTGATTCCACGCAACGTGCGCTTGGCCGAGGCGCCGTCGTACGGCATGCCGGGCGTGGCATTCGATCCCGCATCGAAGGGTGCTAAGGCCTATCTGGATTTCGGCGCCGAGATGATCGCGCGCGTGCGGCAGATGGCCGAGTTGCCGGCCTGAGCGCAAGAGGAACAACATGAGCACGATGAAGAAAAAGGGATTAGGCCGCGGCCTCGAAGCGCTGCTGGGCAGTCCCGCCGAGATCGTCGAGACCGCCAAGCAGGAGGGCGCGCCAACGGTGCTGAAGCTCGACCAGATGCAGCCCGGCAAATACCAGCCGCGCACGCGCATGGACGAGGGTGCACTGCAGGAACTGGCCGCGAGCATTCGCGCGCAGGGTCTGATGCAGCCGATTCTGGTGCGCAAGATCGCGTCCGACGGGCCGCAGCCCAAGTACGAAATCATCGCGGGCGAGCGCCGCTTCCGTGCCTCGCGCCTCGCCGGCCTGACCGAAGTACCGGTGCTGGTGAAGGACGTGCCGGACGAATCGGCCGCCGCCATGGCGCTCATCGAAAACATCCAGCGTGAAGACCTCAACCCGCTGGAAGAAGCGCAGGGCATCGCGCGCCTCGTGCGTGAATTTCAGTTCACGCACGAGCAGGCGGCGGAATCGGTGGGGCGCTCGCGCAGCGCGGTGTCGAACCTGCTGCGCCTGTTGAATCTCGCTCAGCCTGTGCAGACGATGTTGATGGCCGGCGACATCGACATGGGCCACGCCCGTGCGCTGCTGGCAGTCGACAGTGCGACACAGATCCTGTTGGCCAACCAGATCGTCAACAAGCGTCTGTCGGTGCGCGAGACGGAAAAGCTGGTGGCGTTGACGCTCAAGCC
>NZ_JAELUI010000150.1 GCF_016429285.1 Ralstonia sp. ASV6 | reverse complement strand
GTCATGCACCGTGTGCACGCGATGTCCGGCCTGGGTGAGTCCGGCGTGGATACCGCTGGCAATGGCGCGGTCGTCTTCAATCAGCAGGATGCGCATGGAATGAGCCTGGAGGCGGCGGTCCCTCAATCGGAATGGAATGGCGGCGAAGGAGAGCCCAGAAAAGGGCAATCCGCACGGATAGCGCGGCGCTACAATGCGCGGATGACCGATGCCCTGCTCACCATCACCGACCTGGAGGCCGCCATCAATTACTGGCGTGCCCGTTCGCCCGCCGAGGGCGAGGAATTGCGGCTGTGTGCCGAGGCCTCGGCGCTGGCCAAGCCGTATGCGCTGATGATTGTACAAGGCGCCACCCGCATCGCCCCTGAGCAACTGGGCGACAAGGCGCGGGCGGCGTATGAAGCGTGGCGCGCCGCAGTGGGCGCGTAGCGCGATGGATTTGGTAGGTTACTTCGCGCCGGTACCCTTCGCAGCTTGCTCGATGAAGCGCGCGAGATCGGCGTCACGGTGTGTCAGGCCGTTTGCATCGTGCGTGGACAAGGTGATGTCCACGCGATTCCACACATTGAACCATTCGGGGTGATGGTTCATCTGCTCGGCCTTGATCGCCACGCGCGTCATGAAGCCGAACGCGGCGTTGAAATCGGCAAAGGTGAAGGTCTTCTGGATCGCGTCGCGATCTTTCTGCAATTGCCAGCCGGGCAGTTCGGCAAACATGGCTTTGCGTTGGTCTTCGTTCAGGGTGGGCATCATGGTTTTCAGCGGATATCAGGTGTGAATGCGCGCAGTATAGTCAGCGCTCAGATATCCGCCGTGTCTGCCCAACCTTCGCGGTTGCCCACGTTCAGCACCAGATCTCCCTCCACTACATCGCCGGCACCAATGGTCGGCAGCGCGGCGAGTTCTTCATACAGCGGCGTGAAGTCCGGGCGTGTGGCGTCGAACAATTGCTCAAAGCTGTCGATGGTGAAGTAGGTCTTCTGGAACGTGTCGATGCGGTAGCGCGTGCGCATGATACGGCGCACATCAAAGCCGATGCGGTTCGGGCTGGCTGAATCCAGCGCGTACACCGATTCGCTCTTGCTCGACACAATGCCCGCGCCGTAGATGCGCAGGCCGGCCGGCGTACGGATCAGGCCAAACTCCACCGTGTACCAGTACAGGCGCGCCAGCATATCGAGCTGCCCCAGGCGCGCCGCCTTCAAACCACCCTTGCCATAGGCTTCCATGTAGTCGGCAAAGATCGGGTTAATCAGCAGCGGCACGTGGCCGAAGATGTCGTGAAAGCAGTCCGGCTCTTGCAGGTAGTCGAGCTGGTCGGGGCGACGCATCCACCAGCTGGCCGGGAAGCGTCGGTTGGCCAGGTGATCGAAAAACACTTCGTCCGGCACCAGACCCGGCACGGCAACGATCTGCCAGCCGGTAGCGCGCATCAGCGTTTCGTTGAGCTGGTCGAACGACGGCACGGCATCGCGGCTCATGCCCAGCGTCGACAGGCCTTGGAGGAATTCATCGCACACGCGGCCGGGCAGCAGGGCTTCCTGGCGGTCGTACAGGGTGCGCCAGGTGGCGTGATCGGCGGCGGTGTAGCGGTGCACCGGCTGCTGCATGGTGAAGTCGGCGCGCAGCGTCTGGCCGTCCAGGCCTTCGGCGAATTGCTCACGCAGCTTGTCTGTCAGGGTGCCATTGAAGCCAGCCGGGGCGGCATTTTGTGCCGAGCTTGGGGCGGTGGTTGCGATGTCCATTTGTGATGTCGATCTTGTGCAATCAGAGTCCGGCCAGTGTATTGGGGAGGCCACGCGGATTGGCCGCATAACCATCGTCCATTGCACGCTGTTTGCGGATTTCATGCAAAATCTTATGTATCAACGCAGGAGATTTGCATGATTTCCCTGGATAACTTCGATCTGGCCCTACTGGCGGCCCTTCAGCGCGATGGCCGTGCGACCCATCAGCAGCTTTCGGAGCAGGTGCATCTGTCGGCCAGCCAGGTCGGGCGACGCCTGGCGCGCCTCGAATCTGAAGGGGTGATCGAGGGCTACCGGGTGGTGCTTTCGCCGACCGGGCTGGGGCTGGGCGTGACGGTGTTCGCCAGCGTCAAGCTCGCCCACCACGGCGACGCCATCGTCGAGCGTTTTCACGAAGAGATCAGCCTGCTCGACGCCGTGCAGGAGTGCTACTCGGTGGCTGGGGATGCCGATTACATGCTGCGCGTGGTGGTGCCGGATTTGCCTGCGCTGTCGGAGTTTGTGATGCGCAAGCTGATGCGCGTGCCGGGTGTGGACAATGTACGTTCCAATATCGTGCTGACGGCGCTTAAGCGTGATGGTGCATTGCCACTATCCCACCTAGGTGGGTGAACACGCGCCTTGCGCCAGGGTGCGCGGCGTGTCACGCTGCATGCCAACATCACTTTGCTGATATGAATAGTCTGTCTTGGGCGGGAGACCACGATGGTTGAAGGGCACACCACGCATCCGGCGCACGCGCTGGCGCATCTTGCGGGCGGCTATGGCATGCCGGCACGGGTTCGTGCGTGGTGGGTGGCCGCTGCGATAGCGGGTGTCACCTACGGCGGCATGCTGACCATGGTGGCTGTGGAAGTGCCGCCGGGCACGCCGCTGGTGGGCCGCATCGCCCTGCAGCCGTTGTGGAAGATGCTGATGGCGCTGCTGCTGGCGCGTGCCGCTTCGCTGCACGAGGTGCCGCGCGAGCGTCGCTGGTTGATCGGCGCCATGATGTTTTCTGCGCTGGGTGATCTGTGGCTGGCGCTGCCGGGCATTTCGTTTTCGTTCATTGCGGGTCTGGGCTGCTTCCTGGTGGCGCACCTGTGCTACCTGCGTGTGCTGGTCGGGCTGCGTGGGGCGTCGTCGCCCCTTCGCCTGCTTGGGGTCGGGGCCATGATTGGCGTGGCCATCGGCATGCTGGTCTGGTACTGGCCCGGCCTGGGCGAGATGAAGGGCCCAGTCATCGTCTATATGGTGGTGTTGTCGTCGATGGTGTGCGCGGCGTTGCTGGCGCGCTTGCCTGGGCCGCTTACGGCATGGGGCGCGCTCGCCTTTGCGGCCTCCGACGCGATGATCGGCATCAGCGTGTTCGTGTTTCCGTTCACCGACCATGAGCTGGCGATCTGGTGGAGCTATGCCGGCGCCCAGCTTCTCATCAGTGCTGGGCTGCTGACGCGCCGTACGCCACCGCCGCCGAGGCGGGTTGTGCCGGCGTAAGTCGGCGCAACCAACGCAGCCGGCCCATCCCCCGTTTCCATCCGCTGCAGGAGCCCCCGATGCTGCAGACTCTCGACGCCGCCGCCACGGCGGTCCGCTTGCCTTACGCTGCGCTGGCCGATGCCATTGCACAGGTACTGCGCGATGCGCGTGCCGGCAAAGCCCAGGCGCCCGCGCGGTTGGTGATGCCGGTGCCCGGTCCGGGCAGCCTGTTGGTGATGCCGGCATCCAATGCCGATATTGCCATCACCAAGATGATTACCGTGCATCCCCACAATCCGGCGCGCAGCCTGCCAGCCATCCACGGCGAGGTGGTGGTGATGGATGCGCAAACCGGTGTGCGCCGCCTGCTGCTGGACGGCCCAACCGTGACCGCGCACCGCACGGCAGCCGTGTCGCTGCTGGCCGCGCGCCTGTTGGCGCCGGAGCCAGCGGGGGATCTGCTGCTGATTGGCGCCGGCGCTCAGGCGCGGGCGCACCTGGAGGCATTCCGCTTCGGGCTGGGCACGCGGCGCGTGACCATCATTGCGCGCACGGCGGACAGTGCGGAGGCACTCGCTGTCCATGCGCGCCAACTCGGTATGGACGCCACGGCGCTGGCCGGGGGAGATGCAGCGGGTGTCGCCCAAGCCGCCCGTGCGGTGCTGCCGCGGGTGTCGCTGGTCATTACCGCGACGCCGTCGGCGCAGCCGGTATTGCCGGATCTGGCCGATCCGGCTCACCCCGACGGCTACGCATGGGGCTCGCATCACTTCATCGCAGCGGTTGGCGCGTTCCGGCCTGACATGGCTGAGCTGCCACCGCGCCTGTGTGTGCAGGCGGCGGCGTCCAACCGTCTTTATGCTGACACGCTGGTCGATCTGGAAGTCGAGGCCGGCGATCTGCTGCAGGCGGGGGTGCCGTGGTCGCGTGTGCGGCCGCTACAACAGTGCGTCGATGCCCCGCAAGACACGCTCACGCAGGCGCCGCCGGTGTTGCCCGTTGTCTTCAAGAGTGTCGGCAGCGCCCTGTGGGATCTGGCCGCGTGCGTGTTGGCACTGTCCAAGTCCAAGCCTGTTTAAAATCTGAGCATGTGCCGAAGATGCCCGCAGCAGGCCATTCTGGCGTGGCGCTTATAACAGGAAAACTCTAGAAAAAGAGTTCTAGCCGAGGCAATCACACGGGATAATGGCCGTCCCTCCGCCTGGGAGGAGACTTAGAACGCACCGGCAAACGTTCAAATCGCGTTTGCCCCGGATGCGTCTCAACAGGAGCACATACAGAGATGGCCTATAAAAAAGCACTGGCAGCCGCCGCCGGGATGATCCTCGCCACCGCCGCGCACGCACAAGTTGCCGGCAGCAACATCGTCAGCGCTGGCTGGTTCCGGGTCATGCCGAATAGCTCGAGCGACCCGCTGCTGGTCAAGAGCATCGGCGGCATGCCGGTCAACCAATCGCAGCCGGGCACTGGCGCCAAGATTCAGGAAGCCGATACCCTTGGTCTGGCCTTCACGCACTTCTTCACCGACAACTTTGCGGTGGAACTCGTGGGTGGCGTTCCGCCGCGCCATAAGATCGAAGGCACAGGCGCACTTTCGCCCTATGGTGAAATTGGTTCGGCCAAGCAGTGGAGTCCGGCAGTACTGGCCAAGTGGTACTTCTTCAACGCCGATACCAAGTTGCGCCCGTACGTTGGTGTGGGTCTGAACTACACGTGGTTCTCCGACGAAAAGATCACCAACAGCGCCTTCCAGACGAAGCTGGCTGGCCCGGGCAGCACCAGCAGCGTGTCGACCGACAGCTCGCTGAACCCGGTGCTGAACGTGGGTGCCACCTACGCCATCACGAAGGATTGGTTCGTTGGTCTGTCGGTGTCGTATCTGCCGCTCAAGACCACGGCGACGATCGATTCCAAGACGGCGACGGGTGTACACGTCGTGAGCGAAGCGAAGATCAAGATCAACCCGGTCGTGACCTTCCTGAACGTCGGCTACCGCTTCTAAGCCGGTCTGACGCAAACAAAAAGGCGTGCCACTGCGGCACGCCTTTTTTGTTGCCCGCGCGGCTTAGGCCCTGGTGATGGACTTCACGCCTGCCGCCGTCTTCGGGCCAGGAAAGCGTTGCAGCAGGCCTAGCAACAGCACGTCGACGAGCAGTTCGAGGTGCGGGCCTGCATCGATGCGTGGAATCCACGGGTCATCGCCGGTGGCGATGCGCAGTGACGTCATGCCGTGCAGGCCTTCCCACAGCAGTTGCGTGACGAGGTGCAGGGCGTCTTCGTTCGCCTGGATGAAGCCTTCGGTCACCAGTTCGGCAGCCATGCCGTAGACGAAGCAATAGGGGTCTTTGTCGGGGTTGCCGTATTCGAGCGTGGACGTTTCTACCGGCGCGGCGGGGCGCTGCTCCATGAACACCAGCGCGTAGTGCACGGGGTGTTTCAGGCCGTAGCTGACATAGGCGCGGGCCACCTTGCGCACGCGTTCCAGCGCGTTGCTGCCTTCTGCGGCTGCCTGCTGCATGAGCTTGTTGAGCTTGAGCAGGTCTTCGTCCATGGCCTGGGCGATCAGCGTGGCCTTGTCGCCAAAGAGGGCGTAGACCACGGTGGTCGAGAACCCAGCCTCTTCGGCCACCTTGCGCATCGTCAGTTCGCGCGCACCGCCGCGCAGCACGAGCTTGCGCACTACCTTGAGGATGTCCTTGCGCCGCTGGTCGAGCTCGCGCTGCTTGCGCTCGTGCAGGTTGCTGCTGCTGGCCATGTGTCTGAAGCCTGTCTCCCAATAGTGGGCTGATTCTAACCCGCCGACCGCCGCTGCTGGCTTGATCCGGGTGGCCTCTCTTGTTTGAAACGCGTGCACGTCAGGGTGATCCCTTATTCAAGAACGCCGTTTTCTGTACAGAATTGCGTTACTAAAAAAAACAACGTTATTTCCACAAGGAGAAGACCAAGTGAAGAGGACGACGCAGATCGCCTGCATGGCACTGCCGCTGGTTGCGGGCAGCGCATGGGCACAGAGTTCGGTGCAGTTGTACGGGCTGGTGGATGCCGGTATCCGCTATGAGACCCACGGCGTGTCGTACGGTGATGACGGCACGCCCATCGGCACCGGATCGAAGCTCGGCATGACCAAGGGCGGCGGCATGACCGAGAGCTATTGGGGGATCAAGGGCAACGAGCAGATCGCCAGCGGCCTGAAGGGGATCTTCCAGCTGGAGAGCCACTTTGATCCGTCCAGTGGTCGCACGTGGCCCAAGGGCAGTGCGGAGTTCTTCCAGATTGCGTATGTGGGGCTGGAGTCGTCATCGCTCGGGCAGCTCACGCTGGGCCGCCAGTACAACGTGGTGATGGAAGGCGTCACCCTGGTCTACGGCTCCAACCTGTGGGCCGGTGGAGACCAGGACCAGTACGCCAACCTCTTCAAGCCCGAGCACACGATGATGGCGGGCAGCAAGACCAACAACATGGTTCACTACGGCGCGCAGCTCGGCGATGTGGTGGTACTGGCCCAATACGCGTTGGGTGAGCGCGCCGGTGCGGCCAGCCAGGGCAGTCAGTTCGGGGCGTCCGTGGCGTATGTACCGGAAGCGGGGCCCGTCAAGCTCAGCGCGTCGTTCCTGCATACCAAGGACGATTTCACCAATGCCACCTTCAATGTCTACACCGCTGGCGGACAACTGGCGCTGGGTGGCCTGACCGTCAACGCCGGCTATATCGAGAACCGCCGTGGCAACAGCTTCACGTCGTTTGCGGCAGGGCCGTTCAGCCCGGCGGATCTGGCAGGGCTGGGCATCATCTCTGCGGACCAGACCGTCGATCCGACACTGCCCGGCGGCTTCAGCAAGCGGCGCATGACCTTCGGTGGCGTGAGCTATCGCATCTCGCCGGCGCTGACGTTGGCGGCCAACGCGTGGTTCACACGGCAGTCCGGCTACACGCCAGACTTTGACGGCTCGGCCAATCAGTACCAGTTGATCGCCGGGTACTTCCTCTCCAAGCGGACGATGCTCTATGCCGAGGTCGACTACTCGCACTACAAGGGCGGGTTGGTCGGTGCGCAACTGGTTGGGCTGAATGCGCAGGGCCCAACACTCTCCAGTTCGCAGATCGGCACGATGATCGGCATGCGACATACGTTCTGATGACGCGCGCGCTTTTCTCTCTCTCCTGGTTGGCTGCCGCGCTGTGCCTGTCTGCGTGCGGCAGCGATGCGCCCGCAGTGCCCGACGCGGCGGCGGTGCAGCGTGCGGAATCGCTGCGCCCGACCAACGCGGCGCTGGCTGCGCAGTACGAACGCGCGTGCATGACCTGTCATGCAGTGCCCGGCAGCGGCGCACCGCTGACGGGCTTCACCGAGCACTGGAAACCACGCATGAAGCAAGGCATGGACACGCTGGTGCACCACGCCATCGACGGCTATCAGGCCATGCCCGCGCGTGGTCTGTGTGCTGACTGCACCGAGCAGGACATGCGCGCGCTCGTCGGTTTCATGGCAAATGGCAAGGACATATCGCATGACTGATACGCAATCGCCGCAGCGGCAGGATCGCCGCGCGGTGCTCAAGGTGGGGGCGGGCGTGGCGGCTGCGCTCGCGCTGGGTGGACAAGGCCGGCTGGTGCGGGCGGCCAGCACACCGGTGGCGGCATCGCCTTCCACTGCTTCTACGGCCGCTGCCGGCGCCACCGCTTCGCGTCAGCGTTGGCGGAACTGGTCGGGCATTCACACCTGCCAGCCATCGACGATCGCTACGCCGGCGGACGAGGGCGAGTTGGCATCGCTGCTGCGTGGCGCCGGCCCGGGCGTGCGCTGCGTGGGGGCGGGGCATTCGTTCACGGGGCTGGTGCCGACTGACGGCACGCTCATCTCACTGGACCGCATGTCGGGGGTGATCTCTGCAGATGCCGCGCGCAATACCGCCACGCTGCATGCCGGCACGCGCCTGGCGCTGCTGTCGCGTCAGTTGGATGCGCAAGGCGTGGCGATGCGCAACCTGCCCGACATCGATGCGCAGTCCTTTGCCGGCGCCATCGCCACCGCTACGCATGGCACGGGCCGCACGCTGCAGGCGCTGCATGCCGACGTGATCGGCATGCGCCTGATGACGCCCGACGGCAACGTGGTCGAATGCAGCGAGCAGCGCAACCCGGAGCTGCTGTCGGCGACGCGGGTTTCGCTGGGCGCACTCGGTGTTGTCACCCAGGTCACGCTGCGCACGGTGCCGTCGTTCAACCTGCATCGCCGCGTGTTTCTCAAGCCGCTGCAGGCAATGCTGGATGAGGCGCCCACGCTGGCCAAGCAGCATCGCAACTTCGAGTTCTACTACCTGCCGTTCACCGGCTACGCAGCGGGCATCACGCACGACCTCTACGAAGCCAGCGACGTGCTGATGCCGCACGCTGCCGACGAAGACATGCTGCGCGACCTGCGCCGCCTGCGCGACTGGCTCGGGCGTTTCCCCCAGCTGCGCCGTTGGGTGGCCGCCAAGCTGATCGACGTGAACCAGACAGAAGAAGCGAAGAACCGTTCGTGGAAGCTGCTTTCCACGCAACGCCCGACGCGGTTCAACGAGACCGAGTGCCACGTGCCGCAGGAGCAGGGCATGGCGTGCGTGCGTGAGGTGATCGCCAAGCTGGAAACGCGCAACGAGGTGTTCTTCCCGCTGGAGTTCCGCTTCGTGAAGGCGGATGACGCATGGCTCAGTCCCTTCCATGGGCGCGATAGCTGCTCGATAGCCGTGCACGCGGCGCAGGGCGAGCCATTTGACTACCTGCTCTCCGAGATCGGCCCGATCTATCGCAAGTACGAGGGGCGGCCGCACTGGGGCAAGTTGCACGACGTGGGGCCGGCGCAGCTGGCGGCACTGTATCCGCGCTGGGGCGATTTTCAGGCGCTGCGCCGCTCGCTCGATCCACAGGGGAAGATGCTCAACCCGTATCTGCGCAAGCTGTTCGGGGTGGACCATGGCTAACCGGCGGCGGTTTCTTCTGGCAGCAGGTGCGGTGGCCGTGGGCGGTGCGGTGGCACTGCGCCCGGGCGATCACGGCGGGCCCCATGGGCCCTACTTTGCGGGCCTGTCGGCGGCGCTGGCGCGTGCCGGCATCGGCGTGCCGGTCATGGTGATCGACCGTGCGCGCATGCGTGCCAACGCCGCGCGTGTCGTGCACAACATCAACGGGAAGCTGGCGCTGCGGCTGGTGGCCAAGTCGCTGCCGTCGCTGCCGTTGCTCGACGAGCTGATGCAGCTCACGCACACGCGCCGGCTGATGGTGTTCAACTTGCCATATCTGCAACTGCTGGCGGAGCAGCGCCCGGATACCGATCTGCTGCTTGGCAAGCCGATGCCCGCGCGCGCCGCACACACGTTCTATGCCGAGTTCAAGGGCGGGGCGTTTGATCCGGCGCGGCAACTGCAATGGCTGGTCGACACGCCTGAACGTCTGGCGGAGTATCGCGAGCTGGCGCGTGCGCAGCGCCATCCGCTGCGCGTGAACATCGAGATTGACGTTGGTCTGCATCGCGGTGGCGTACGTGATGACCACGTCTTGGCCGACATGCTCAACATGATCGCCGCCGAGCCGCTGTTCGCGTTCGGTGGGCTGATGGGCTACGACCCGCACCTGGTGAAGATTCCTGATCTGCCCGGTGCACGCGCGGGCGCGGAGCGCGATGCCAAGGCGATCTACGCGCGCTTTCGCGACATGGCGCTGCGCACGTTCAAGCCGACGTCGGCCGAGGCGCTGTGCTTCAACGCGGCGGGCTCCCCCACGTACCGCATGCACGACGGCAGCGGGGCGGCCAATGAAGTGTCGGTCGGCTCGGCCATGGTCAAGCCGAGCGATTTCGATACGCCGCCGCTCGATGACCTGCAGCCCGCGTCATTCATTGCCACGCCGGTGCTGAAGTCCGGCAGCTTCCTGCTGCCGGATGGTGCGGAGGCCATCGGCCGCGTCGCTACCGCGTGGGACGTCAACCAGCGCCACGGCTACTTCATCTACGGCGGCTACTGGCTGGCCGATCCGGTGTCACCGCCGGGGCTGTCGGCCAGCGGGCTGTACGGCAACTCGTCGAATCAGCAGGTGCTGGTGGGGTCCGGCACGCAGGGGCTGAAGCCGAATGACTTCATCTTTCTGCGGCCGCGCCAGAGCGAGGCGGTGCTGCAGCAGTTCGGTGAACTTGTCGTCGTGGAGGAAGGCAACACATTGCACCGCTGGCCGGTGATGCCCGCGATGCCCTGAACGTCGGACGTTGAACGCGCTAACTGTCGGAGGCCATCATGATGGATCGCAGGGCATGGAAGCAGGGGGCGGCGCTGTCAGCCGCGTTGCTGGTGTTGGGCGGATGTGGTGGCAGTGAGGGCGGGGGCACGGCGCCGGTGGCGACAGCGGCCACGCGGTCCGTGCAGAGCGTGGCGCAGGCCGCATCCCCTGCGGCGTACAACATCGGCACGGGCATCAGCGACATCACGGGCGAGGCGGCCGAGGCCGGCATGTTCGGCTACTCGAAGATCGATCAGCAGACCGGCGGCATTCACCAGCGGCAGCGTGCCCGCGCGTTCATCATCGAAGACCCGGCAACGAAGCAGCGCGTGGCGATTGTGGTGACGGAAACCGGTGCCGTCATGCAGGGCGTGCAGCAGGCGGTGCTGGCGCGGCTGAAGGCGCGCTACGGGGCGCTCTACACCGATGCCAACGTGCTGCTCACGGCCACGCACACGCACGCGGGACCGGGCGGTTTCTCGCACTACGCGCTGTACAACCTGAATGCGCTGGGCTACTTGCCGCAGACCTTCAACGCGATTGTCGATGGCATGGTCGAGGCCATCGTACAGGCGCACGACAACGTGCAACCCGGCGAGATCGACCTCAACCAGAGCGAGCTGCACAACGCCAGCCGCAACCGCTCGGCGCCGGCGTTCCGTGCCAACCCGGCGGCGGATCGTGCGGTGTTTCCTGAAGAAATCGATCCGCTGGTCACGCAGCTGACCTTCCGCCGTGCGGGGCAGGCCGTGGGTGTGCTGAACCTGTTTGCCACGCACGGCACCAGCATGACCAATACCAACACGTTGATCAGCGCCGACAACAAGGGCTACGCCGCCTATCACTTCGAGCACGACGTGATGGGCGTGCGCTACCTCGAAGGCAAGGGCTTTGTGGCGGCATTCGCGCAGACCAACGCGGGTGACATGACGCCCAACCTCAATCTCAAGCCCGGTAGCGGGCCGACCGAGAACGAGTTCGACAACACACGCATCATCGGTGAGCGTCAATTTGGTGTGGCGCAGGCACTGGTGGATGCACCGTCGACGCCGCTCGCGGGCGGGGTGGATGTGCGACAGCGCTATGTCGAGATGGGCAACGTCACCGTGGAGCCCGCCTACACCGGCGATGGCCAGCGGCACACCACGTGTCCCGCGGCCATTGGTACCACGCTGGCGGCTGGCAGCACGGAGGACGGCCCTGGCCCGGGTGTCGCGCTGGAAGGGCAGAGCAACCCGTTCCTGGCCGCACTCGGTGGCTTGCTGTTCACGATTCCGGATGACCTGCGCAAGTGCCACGCGCCCAAGGAGCTGTTCGTGCCCACCGGCCTGATGCGGCCGGTGCCCTGGACGCCACCGGTGCTGCCGGTGCAGTTGGTACGCATCGGCCCGCTGTACCTGGCGGCGGTGCCAGCCGAGCTGACGATCATGTCGGGCTACCGCATCCGCCGACAGCTGGCGCGCACGCTCGGTACCACTATCCACAACGTGCTGGCGGTCAGCTATTCCAATGCGTACTCACAATACGTGACCACGCCAGAAGAGTACGACGTGCAGGACTACGAAGGCGGCAGCACGCTGTTCGGCAGGTGGACGCAGCCGGCCTACATGCAGGAGCTGGATCGTCTGGCGCAGGACATGGCGCAGGGGCGCCCCACCACCAACACACTCACGCCGGCGGACCTGAGCCGGCAGCAGATGACCTTCCAGACGGGCGTGGTGCTGGATGCACCGCCGCTGCTCCACCAGTTTGGTGATGTGAAGACCGATGCCGCCGCGCGCTACACGGCAGGCCAGACGGTAAGCGTGGTCTTCGTCACCGGCCACCCGAAGAACAACCTGCACCGCAACGACACCTTTGTGAAGGTGCAGCGTCTGGTGGATGGGGCGTGGAAAACGGTGGCGGTGGATGGCGACTGGTCAACGCAGTACCGCTGGAAACGCGTGTTCGGTGCCGAATCTGAAGCGCAAATCAGCTGGACAATTCCGACCGGCACACCGGCTGGCACGTACCGCATCGTGCATCAGGGCGATGCCAAGAACCTGCTGGGGACCATCACGCCCTTCATGGGCACGTCACGGTCGTTCGAGGTGAATTGAAGAGGGCGGGTTGGGCGGCGCATCCGTCGCCCATTGCCTTGCTTGGTGGTTTCAGACGACGGCCTTGACCGGATAGCCGGCCTGCTCAATGGCGGCCTTCACGGCATCGGTGGCGGCCCCGCTCGTTACGGCCACGGTCTGCGTAGACAGATCAACCTGCACGCTGGCGGCAGCATCCACCTGTTGCACCGCACGGGTGACGGCAGACACACAATGGCCGCAGCTCATACCTTCCACAGAAAACGTCGTCATGGTTCTGGCTC
>NZ_JAELUI010000014.1 GCF_016429285.1 Ralstonia sp. ASV6 | reverse complement strand
CGCCGCCGTTGCGAATCGCGCAGCACGCCTGGCCAACATCCCCGACCGCTTTGCGCCCTTCTCGACTGGCCACAAGGGCGAGCGCGCGTGCAACGACTACGGCGTTGGCGGCGCCAAGGGCCAGGCCTGTGCCGGCTTTCCGCACGTGATCAAGGTGGCGCTGCCCGCATTGCGCCAGGCGCGCGCCGCAGGCATCCGTGAAGACCACGCACGCGTAGACGCGCTGCTCGCCGTCATGGCCACGCTGGACGACACCTGCGTGCTCGCACGCGGTGGCGCGGAAGCATTGCGTGTCGTGCAAACCGGCGCCGCAACGGTACGCGCTGAAGGCGGGCTCGCAACGCCGCAAGGCCGCCGCGCCTTCCGCCTGCTCGAACAAGACATGCTGGCGCTGCACGTGTCACCCGGTGGTGCAGCCGACCTGTTGGCCGCCACGCTGTTCCTCGACCGCCTGCCCGCAAGCGCGCACGCAGCGTCCGATCTCGAATCCGCTCATCAGGAAACCGAACATGGAGCGTCTTGATTTTCAATTCACCGGCGGCGCACCTGCCAGCCGACGTGCGTATGCCGGCGTGGTCGGCTCGGGCGACCTGGAGGTGCTGCTCACCCCTGGCAACACCGGCCAGATCGACGTGGCCATCACCACCTCCGTCAACGGCATGCGGGCGACGTGGCAGGCGCAGCTTGCGCGCGTGTTCGGCTCGCATGCATGGCCGGCGGCCAAGATCACCATCAACGACTTCGGCGCAACACCGGCCGTGGTGCGGTTGCGGCTTGAGCAGGCGCTCGAAGCGCTCGCGCAACCCTAAGGAGACGCCATGTCACGCAACCCGATTGAACGCGACAGCTTTATCGAACGCGATGCGCGCCGCCGCGCCATTGCCCTGCTCGACCCCGGCACCTTCCGCGAGCTGCTCGATCCGTTCGAGCAATTGACCTCCCCCTGGCTGCCGCGCCAGGGCATCGTCACGCAGGCCGATGATGGCGTGGTGGTCGCGCGCGGCACGCTGGGCGGGCAACCCGCCGTGGTACTCGCCATTGAAGGCGCCTTCCAGGGCGGCAGCATGGGCGAGGTGTCTGGCGCCAAGATCGCAGGCGCGCTGGAGCTGGCAGCAGAAGACAATCGCAACGGCATCCCCACGCGCGCCGTGATCGTCTTCGAGACCGGCGGTGTGCGGCTGCAGGAAGCCAATCTTGGCTTGGCCGCCATTGCCGAGATTCACGCGGCCATCCGCGCATTGCGCGTGTACGGCCCGGTGATCGGCATCACCGCTGGCGTGGTCGGCTGCTTTGGTGGCATGAGCATCGCCGCCGGCCTGTGCAGCTACCTGCTGATGACGCGCGAGGCACGCCTCGGCCTCAATGGCCCGCAGGTGATCGAGCAAGAAGCCGGCATCGAGGAATACGACTCGCGCGACCGCCCCTTCATCTGGAGCCTGACCGGCGGCGAACAACGCACTGCCACCGGCCTGGCCGATGTGTGCATCGAAGACGATTCTGTCTCGATCCGCGCGCAAGTCATCGCATGGCTGCAGGCGGGTGCGCCCAAACACCAGCGCAGCGAGCAGGTCGACCACTACCTCGAACAACTCGCCGCCGTCGACACCTCGCGCCAGGCCACGGCCGAAGATGTACGCACGCTCTACGCCGCCAAGGATCAAGCATGAGCCAGACCGAACTCTCTACGCGCGGCGCAACCTGGATGCGTGCACTCACCGGCGGCACGCCGGCTGCGGGCTACGGCAGCACGCTGCAAGTCATTGATGCCACGCTGGCAAACCAGCCCGCGCGCTACATCGCCGTCGTACCCGATGCTGAAAACCGCTTCCCGCGCGCCCGCAACGGCGAAGTCGGCCTGGTCGAAGGCTGGCAACTCGCCCGCGCCGTGCGCGATGTCATGGCAAAAGACGCCGGGCAAGAAAAGAAGCGCGCCATCGTCGCCATCATCGACGTAGCAAGCCAAGCCTACGGGCGCCGCGAAGAGGCATATGGCATCCACCTCGCCCTCGCCGCCGCCGCAGATGCGTATGCCGCCGCACGACTTGCCGGACACCCGATGATCGGCCTGATCGTCGGCCGTGCCATGTCGGGCGCGCTACTTGCGCACGGCTACCAGGCCAATCGCCTGCTCGCACTCGATGATGCCGAAGTGATGGTCCACGCCATGGGCAAGGCCGCCGCCGCACGCGTGACGCTGCGCTCCGTGGCCGATCTGGAACGCCTAGCGCAAGAGATCCCGCCCATGGCCTACGACATCGCAAGCTTTGCATCCCTCGGACTTCTGTGGCGGTTGTTGAAGGTCAAGTCTGCCTACACGCCCGACGCCTCCGACATCGACACCGTGCAAAGCGCACTGGCAGCCGCGCTGTCCGACATTGCGGCAGACCCCTCGCGCGGCCTGGAGAACCGGTTAGGCTCGCCGCTGCGCAAGGCATCGTCCGAAGTACGCGAGCGCCTACGCGCGCAATGGAACGCACAAGTGGAAAGCGCGTAGCGCATGGAGAAATGACCTGGCCGCTAACCCATGCGCCCAGACGGTGTGGCCGTACCCTGCCCTAGATGGCGCCTTGAATTTCTGTTGCAGGGAGGAAAAAGAAGGGAGGCTTGTCTGAGCGAAGCGAGTTTGCCTCCCTTCCCTCCCTGCGACAGAAATTCAAGGGAGGGGTCGCCATCTCGGGCGCGCCTTTCTTTGCTTACTTTCTTTGGCAAGACAAAGAAAGTGAGTCGGCCCCGGCAGGGGACGAAACACAAGATGCACCACCAGCAAAAAAATAGTCTTCCAACCTCGATCACAACAACCCAACAACAGGCGACCCATCGCCGTTCCCAAAGGAGACAAAACGTGATCATCTACGGTACGACCCTGCTGGCGCTCTGTCACATCGCCGGCCTCTTCCTGGGCGACTTGCTCGGCCAGGCCATCGGCGTCAAGGCCAACGTGGGCGGCGTAGGCATCGCCATGTTGCTGCTGATCTTCGCGCGCCTCTACCTCCACAAGCGCGGATTGATGCCAGCCGCCACGGAAGCCGGCGTCTCCTTCTGGGGCGCGATGTACATCCCCGTGGTGGTAGCGATGGCGGCCACGCAGAACGTGGTGACGGCGCTGCGCGGCGGCCCCGTGGCGCTGCTGGGCGCAATCGGCGCGGTGGCGGTATGCGGCGTGTGTATCGCGCTCATCAACCGCACCGGCAAGGCGGAAAACCGGCAACCGCTGCCACCGCTGCCTGAATCCGAACAGGCCCGCGCCTAAGGAGACCCACCATGTTGTCAATGCTAGAGAAGGTTCTTCAGCACAACGGGCTGGTAGCGGCCTTTGCGCTGGTCGGCATCGTCATGGGCCTGTCGATGTGGCTATCGAAGAAGTTGACGTTTGGGCGCGTACACGGCTCTGCCATCGCCATCATGATCGGGCTGGTGCTGGCCTACTGGGGCGGCATACAGACCGGCGGCGAACGCGGCCTGGCTGACCTGAAGCTGTTCGGCGGCATCGGCCTGATGGGTGGCGCCATGCTGCGCGACTTCGCCATCGTCGCTACCGCCTTCGAGGTGCAGGTGACCGAGGCGCGCAAGGCCGGCCTGATCGGCGCTGTTTCACTGCTGCTGGGGACGGTGCTGCCGTTCATCGTCGGGGCCTGCGTTGCCTACGCCTTCGGCTATACCGATGCAGTGAGCGTCACCACCATCGGCGCGGGAGCGGTCACGTACATCGTCGGGCCGGTGACGGGCGCGGCGCTGGGTGCCAGCTCCGACGTGATGGCGCTGTCGATTGCCACGGGGCTCGTCAAGGCGATCCTGGTGATGGTCGGCACGCCCTTCGCGGCCAAGGCCCTGGGCCTGAACAACCCGCGTGCGGCCATGGTGTTCGGCGGGTTGGCGGGTACGGTCAGCGGCGTGTCGGCCGGGCTTGCCGCCACGGACCGGCGCCTGGTGCCCTACGGCTCGCTGGTGGCGACGTTCCATACGGGTCTTGGTTGCCTGCTCGGGCCGTCGGTCCTGTTCCTGGCCACGCAAGCGCTGCTGCGATGACACCCACGCCGCTGCGCGCGCACGATCTGCTGTGGTTGTCCGAGATGCCGGCAACAGCAGACGGCACACCCTTGCCGGACTGGGCACTTGCGGCATGCCGGCAGGGGGCGCCCGTTGTCGTGCGCCGGGCACCGCGCGGCCCTGATGGTGTGATCCCGGTGGGCCTACGCGGCAGCGCGCGGAGCGAGCGTTGCGCGGCCACCGTGGCCGTCAGCACCATCACACGCATCATCACGCCCGAAGCCCTGGCGTCCACAACCGCCACCATCGCTAACGATGCGCCATTTGCAGCACTCCGTACCTTGCGTGCGTTGGCGCCGGAACTCAACGCACTCGGTTGGGCATGGGGTCCGACCGGCGGTACGGGCTTTACGCTCGCCAGCGGCTTGCCGGTGCTGCATGCGGACAGTGATCTCGACCTCGTCATGCGCATGCCGCACGCGCCATCCACTGCGCAGCGCGATCACCTCGTCGGTCTGCTGAGCGATACCGAATGCCGCGTGGACTTGCAGATCGACACCGGCCACGGCGGCTTCGCCCTACGCGACTGGCTTGCCTCGCCTCACAAGACGCTGCTCAAGACTGACCACGGCCCCCGCCTCGTCGCAGACCCATGGAGCGATGTCGCATGAGCGTCCTCTTCATGTTCCCCGGCCAGGGCAGTCAGCGCGTGGGCATGCTGCGCGCGTTGCCTGAGGACCCCGCCGTCGCGCAAGCGCTGGCCGAGGCGGGCGACGTGCTGGGCGTTGATCCGCTCACACTCGATACCGCAGAGGC
This sequence comes from Ralstonia sp. ASV6, assembly GCF_016429285.1. Taxonomy (GTDB): domain Bacteria; phylum Pseudomonadota; class Gammaproteobacteria; order Burkholderiales; family Burkholderiaceae; genus Ralstonia; species Ralstonia flaminis. Next base: position 50,903 of record NZ_JAELUI010000014.1, on the reverse strand, counting down.
ATTGCAGTCGACCGTGGCCGTCCAGCTATGCCTGCTGATTGCTGGTGTGGCCGTGGCACGTACGCTGGTTCGACAGAACGCCGCGCCGGATATGGTGGCGGGCCTGTCGATCGGCGCGTGGCCCGGCGCGGTCGTGGCAGGCGTGCTGGATTTCAGCGACGCACTGCGGCTGGTCCGCCTGCGCGGGCAACTCATGGAAGACGCGTATCCGAGCGGCTACGGGATGGCGGCCATCGTCGGCCTGGCCGAGCCGCAGGTGGGTGCCATCGTTGCGCAAGTCCACTCAGCGGCAACGCCCGCCTATGTGGCCAACCTGAATGCGGAGCGGCAGATTGTCGTGGCGGGCAACGATGCCGCGCTCGCGCAGGTCATGACACGTGCGCAAACAGCAGGTGCATCGACGGTGGCGCGGTTGTGCATGGCGGTACCGTCGCACTGCCCGTTGCTCGATGCGCAAGCTGCTGAATTGTCTGCTGCCGCTGCAAAGGTGACACCGCACGCGCCGCAACGCACTTACATCAGCAGCAGCCGTGCACGCGCGCTCTTCCGCGCCAATCTCATCGTCGAGGATCTGGCCTGGAACATGGCGCGGCCCGTGCTCTGGCATGACACGATGCGGCATGCGTTCGAGCGTGGCGCGCGGCTGGCGGTGGAGATTGCAGGCAACAGCGCGCTGAAGCGCCTTGCGCAGCCCGTCTTTGCGGACGATGCCGTCTTTGATACGAGCAGCGGGCTCGATGCCGTGCGGGTACGGATACAGCGCGCGAACAGCCGATAGCGCACAAAAAAAAACGGGGCACTCGGCCCCGTTTCTTCTTGCTACTCGTCTTAAACGATTTCCCGCGTCTCCAGGAACTGAATGTCCGGAAACCGCTCCTGCGTCAACCGCAGGTTCACGTTGCTCGGCGCCAGGTAGACGTAGTCACCCGCGCCATCCAGGGCCACGTTGTGGCCAGCCTTGTCGATCAGCTTGTCGATGTCTTCCGGCTTGCCCCTGAGCCAGCGGGCGGTGGCGCATTCGTGCGGTTCGAAGATGGCATCGACGCCGTACTCATGCTCGAGGCGGTGCGCCACCACGTCGAACTGCAGGATACCGACCGCGCCCAGCACCAGATCGTTTGATGCAATCGGGCGGAACATCTGCGTGGCGCCTTCTTCGGCCAGCTGCTGCAACCCCTTCTGCAGCTGCTTGAGCCGCAGCGGATTGTTCAGCCGCGCACGGCGGAAGAATTCCGGCGCAAACGATGGGATGCCCGTGAACTTCAGTGCCTCGCCTTCGGTAAACGCGTCGCCCAGGCGAATCGTGCCGTGGTTGGGCACGCCGATGATGTCGCCGGCAAACGCCTCTTCCGTCGTATTGCGGTCCTGCGCCATGAAGGTGATGGCGTTGTTGATGGCCACCGTCTTGCCGGTCGACACTTGCAACAGCTTCATGCCGCGCTCGAAACGGCCCGAGCACACACGCACGAAGGCGATGCGGTCACGGTGCTTCGGGTCCATGTTGGCCTGAATCTTGAAGACGAAGCCGGTGAACTTCTCTTCCATCGGCTTGACTTCCCGTGTTTCGGTCGGGCGCGCCAGCGGCTCCGGCGATTGGCCGACCAGCGCGTCGAGCAGCGACTGCACGCCGAAGTTGTTCACCGCCGAGCCGAAATACACCGGGCATTGCTTGCCGGCCAGGAAGGCCTCTTTGTCGAATGTGTGCGAAGCACCGCGTACGAGTTCGATGTCGATGCGCAGTTCTTCCGCCTGCGAGCCGAGCACGCGGTCCAGTTCGGGGTTATCGAGCCCTTGGATCAGGCCCGCAGTCGCACCCTTCTCGCTGTCGGCGTTCGGGTCGAACAGCTGCACCGTATCGTTCACCAGGTGATACACGCCCTTGAACGACTTACCCATGCCGATCGGCCACGTCATCGGCGAGCACTGGATCTGCAACACGCTTTCGATTTCGTCGAGCAGCTCGATGGGCGCGCGGCCTTCACGGTCGAGCTTGTTGATGAACGTAAGGATGGGCGTGCTGCGCAGGCGACAGACATTGAGCAGCTTGATGGTCTGCGCTTCCACGCCGTTCACGGAGTCGATCACCATCACGGCGGAGTCGACTGCGGTGAGCGTGCGGTAGGTGTCTTCCGAGAAGTCTTCGTGGCCCGGGGTGTCGAGCAGGTTGACGATGTAGTCACCGCCGTCGTTCTGATACGGGAACTGCATCACCGACGACGTGACCGAGATGCCGCGCTGCTTTTCCATCTCCATCCAGTCGGAGGTGGCGTGGCGGTTGGCCTTGCGCGCGCGCACAGCGCCGGCCATCTGAATGGCGCCGCCGAACCACAGCAGTTTTTCCGTCAACGTGGTTTTACCCGCGTCCGGGTGGGCAATGATGGCGAACGTCCGGCGGCGCCGGATCTCCTGCTGCAGCGTACTCACGGGCAAAAACCGAAAGGGAGGGGTGAAAAATGCGGATGAATGCACACAGGGTGTGTGCGCCGGCCGGCGGGGGTCATCCTGACGGCCGATGGACTGCCCGAGCGGCGTTGTCAATCCGGGGCAGCCGAGATTGTACGCGATCGGCGACCTTGCTTAGGATCAACTGACCCGATGCACAAGCGAGGGAAACTCCGTAGGAACCGTCCGCCGGATGGTGGAGACCAATACGTTGTCGGAATGCTCCGACAACCCTTTCGGAGACGGTGTTATCGAAGTTGTCATGAAGCTCCCGTATTGTGGAGTCCGTCGCGAAACCCACACGGTGTGGTGCTTCGCGACATTGAAAGAAGTTAAGAAGTAAGGAGTCCAATCGTGCGTAGTCGAACCCCTGTCGATCCCGCAGTGCAGCGCATTCTCGAGACCACCCGCCGTGCGTGGCAACTCGACGCAGAAAGCCTGCGTGCGGCGCGTCAGCAGCGTGCCGCCAATCGCCGCAAGCGGATCAAGGCTTTGCCGCAAGACAGCCTGCGGGTACTCGCAGCGCTCGCGCTGCAAGCGGAAATCCTGGCCGTGCGCAAAACCGTGGTGACGGTCGGCTAGTTGCGCAGTTTTTTGCTTCACCCGTATCAAGGGCCACAAGTCGTGGCCCTTTTGCTTTGGGCCGGATGGCGTTGGGGGCATGGCAGTTGCTTGGCGGTATTGACCATTGCACTGCAGGAGCCCCTTCATGACCGAGCTCAACCCTAAACCGCCCGCCAACGGCGCCACCATCACCACCCTGCATCCGCAGATCGACCATACCGCGCAGCGTGTGAAAGACGCCACAGCCGAAGGCATTGACCGGCTGGCAGGCGTCGTCTCCAACGCGCTCACACAATTCGACCGGCGAGCCGTGCAGTTGAAAACATTGCACGCAAACGCGTCAGAACAGGCCAGCAGTTCCATGCACCAGCATCCTGTGCTGACCATTGGCCTGGCGTTTGTCGCGGGTGTGCTGCTGGAACGGCTGACGCAGGATTAGCCCCCGCTGTCGCGCATGCCATTGGCCGTAGGAGCCGCGCCGGGTGCCAGCGCCGAATTGAGCAGCGCTGCCCGTGCGGCAGAACCGGTGATGGCCTCCGCCGCCCTGGCAGCCTCTTCCTGGCGGCTGCCGAACAGCAGCGCGTACTGGCGCGTCACCAGTGCGCCAAAGAAGAAAATCTGCGCCGAATAATAGATCCACAACATCAGCGCCACCACAGACCCGGCCGCACCGTACGACGACGCCACGGCACTGCTACCGAGGTACAACCCGATGAAACGCTTGCCGAGTGTGAACAGCAGGGCCGTCACCACCGCGCCCAGGGCCACGTCGCGCCAGGCCACGCGCGTCTCAGGCAGCATCTTAAAGATGGTGCCGAATAATAGCGACACCACCGCAAACGCAAAGACGGCAGACAGCGCCTCCGCCACCGGTGCGAAGAAGCCTGCGCCTGCCCAGATCTCCCCCCAGAAACGCTGAACCACCGCCAGCGCCGCATTGACGATGAGCGACACCAGCAGCAGAAAAGCCAGCACCAGGATCAGGCTGAACGACAACAGGCGCGCGCGCAGCAGCCCCCATAAGCCGGACTGTTGGCGCTGCGGCACCTCCCACAGTTCATCCAGGCTGCTCTTGAGCTCGGAGAAGGCGCTGGTGGCGCCAATCACCAGCAGCACAACGGCCATCACAGCGGCAAACAGACCGTGGCCGGAGCGCTTGGTGGCGGCCAGCACCGTCTCCACCGCCGCCGCACCTTGGTCGCCCACCAGGCCTTTGATCTGCCCGAAGATCTCGCCGCGCGCAGCCTGTTCGCCAAAGAACAGCCCGGCAATCGAGATGACCAGCACCAGCACCGGCGCCATCGAGAACAGCGTGTAGAACGACAGCGCCGCGCCCTTGCTGGCGGCGCGATGCACAGACCACTGCCGCGCCGCACCCATCAGCACGTGGGTGGAGCGCTTGAGCACGTCGCGGTCGATCAAGAAAGCGGCCAGGCGCATGAAGGGTCCTTGAGGAGGGCGGCACGCGCAAACCCGCGCCGCCTTCGAGCGTAGTCAGCCCGCAGCATACGCGCAAGCAGGGGCGCTGGCTCAGTCGCTCAGTCGTCACCGCCGCCCAGCAGCCGGCTGAGGAAAAAACCCGTACCGAAGGCCAGCGCGATCGTCGCCAGCGGATGCTTACGCATGCAGGCCACCGCATCGCTTGCAAAGCGCTGCGGTGATGCACGCCACTGCTCGCGACGGGCGGCGGCTTCATCGAGTACATCAGCAGCCGCGCCAGCGGTGCGGTCAATGGCCTTTGCGGTGGTCGCCTTCACGCGCTCGGCAGCCTGCGCCACGTCTTCGCGGATCAGGTTGCCGCTGCCATCGGATTTGGGAAACGGATGGGTCTGGGACGGTTCCATGGGTCTGCGCTCCTGAGATTGCATCGCGTGTGGATCGGTACGCGCACGAGGTTGGCTGCGCCCTCACCTGCGCCCGGCGACGAGGCCCCAAAGCAGACTCACCACGAACAGCACCACGAAGATCATGAACAGGATCTTGGCAATGCCGGCTGCGCTGGCAGCAATGCCGCCAAACCCAAGGGCGGCCGAGATCAGCGCGATGATGAAAAAGATGACGGCGTAACGCAGCATGGCAATCTCCTGTGCGGTGGGGTAGGTTTGCCGCGGATGCGGCAGAGACTCCCCATGGCCAGCAAGCGGCGTACCACGCCCGCAAAATCGTCGATACGCGCCGCCTATGCCTCGGTGGCGTGCGGTCGGCCCGACGCCGGGCCGGCGCTGTCGTCACCGTCTTCGCTGTTGCCGTATTCCTCCAACCGGTTGTAGAGCGTCTTCAGGCTAATGCCGAGCAGCTCGGCGGCGCGCTTCTTCACACCACCACATTGCTCCAGCGTGGCCAGGATGATCTTCTTGTCGGCACTGGCCAGTGATGTGCCCACCGAAATCGTCAGCGTGGAGCCGGACGTGGCCTGCGTGCTCGACACCTGCAGCGGCACGTTGGCCGTGTCGATGCCCGCGTCGTCCGACAGGATGAACGCGCGCTGTACATAGTTGCGCAGTTCGCGCACGTTGCCCGGCCAGTTGTAGGCGCGCAGCGTGTCCATCGCGGGCGGCAGAAATGCCTTCTTGGTGTTGTTCTGTGCGTTGAGCTGATCCAGGAAATGCTGCGCCAGCAGTTCAACATCCTTGCCGCGCTCGCGCAGCGGGGGCAATTGCAGCGGGAACACGTTCAGGCGGTGATACAGGTCTGCCCGCAGCTTGCCGTCGGCCACGGCCTCTTCGGGATCGCGGTTGGTGGCGGCGATCACGCGCACGTCGGAATCAATCTCGCGGTTAGTGCCCACCCGCATGAACACACCGGTCTCCAGCACACGCAACAGTTTCACCTGCAGCTCGATCGGCATCTCAGTAATTTCATCGAGGAACAGCGTGCCGCCGTTGGCGCGCTCGAAGTAGCCCTTGTGCTGCCGATCGGCGCCGGTAAAGCTGCCGCGCTCGTGGCCGAACATTTCCGACTCGATCAGGTTGGGTGAGATGGCGCCGCAGTTGACCGGCAAGAACGGCTGCTTGCGGCGCAGGCTCAAATCGTGAATCGTCTGCGCGGCCAACTCCTTGCCGGTGCCCGACTCGCCGATGAGCAGCACCGTCGCCTCGGTGGGTGCCACGCGGCTCACCTGGTCATACAGCGTCTGCATGACCGGCGAGTTGCCGAGCATCTGGCCGAACAGACCCAGCCGGCGCAACTCGCCGCGCAGGTTGCCGATCTCGGCTTTCAGATCCCCCGGGCGCGGAATGCGCGCAAGCACGGATTTGAGCCGCTGGAAATTGACCGGCTTGACGAGGTAGTCGGCCGCGCCCATGCGCAGCGCCTCGACGGCGGTCTCTACACTGGCATGGCCCGTCATGACGATGATCTCGGTGCCGGAGTGCGGCGCGATGTCTTCCATCAGATCCATGCCATTGCCGTCGGGCAGCAGCAGATCGATCAGGATGGCGTCGGGGCTGTGGCGCGACATCTGAATGCGCGCATCACGCAGTGAGCCAGCCTGCGCGGTGGTGAATCCTTCAGCGCTCACCAGCTCACCCAGGGCGGCGCGAGCATTGGCATCGTCTTCGACAATCAGAATATGTGGCATCTCGATTCGATTGGTGGCCGGCGGTTCGATTGGACCGTCGGCGGTCAATGCGCGGGGCAACTGCAGGCCTTCCATGCGCGGGCAGGCGGCAGGTGCAAAAAGTATTCCATCGCATTCACGCTCGGCGACGGGCGCTGCGGTTGCGTCCCGAAGCCCTTGTCGCCAATGCGCAGATCGGTAACTTTTACACGCTCTCGTGCAAGAAAAGGCTCGGAGGCGTCACTCCGAGCGTTCGGCCCAACCAAACAGGCGTGATCTCAGCATAGATGAGAAGGTCACGGCTTCGCCACCCGCTGGCCCGAATGGACACGATAGGCCGCTTGAAGAGGAGAAGCGGGAGTAAAACCTGCGCCCCGCCAACGTTTCGGGCCTGTTTCTTGTCAGCGTTTGGCCGACAGGATGGCCGAAACGTCAGCGCATGCCTGACATACAACGCGCTAGGGCGGCCCCGATAATGGCTCAACTTTTTAACACAATGTGACGGGATGACGACGCGCCAAGCCACCGGGAGCCAGCATCGCTGAACAAGCGGCTCCGTGCCGGGACGTCCCCGTCGTGACCGACCAGAGGGAGCCATGTCCTTGAGCGAAGCCAACGCGTTCGATCGTGCAATCACTGCCGGGCGCCTACGTTGCCCCCCTGGCCTGGCCGGACTCGCCGAGTTTGACGATACCGATCACACGCCGGCAGAAGCCGACACCTCTGTCAACCAAGTCAGACAGACCATCGCGGAACCCGATTTCGGCCACCTCTATGGCCGCTCGCCAGTGATGCGCGCGCTGTACAGCCAGATCGGCAAGGTGTCGAACACGCTGGCCACCGTGCTCATCATGGGTGAGTCGGGCACCGGCAAGGAATTGATCGCGAGCACGGTGCATGACATGAGCGCCCGTGCGGACCAAGCCTTCATCGCCGTCAACTGCGGCGCCATTTCGCCCAACCTGATCGAGTCCGAACTGTTCGGCCACGAGAAGGGCAGCTTTACCGGCGCAGCGCAGCGCCATATCGGCTACTTCGAGCACGCCAGCGGCGGCACCATCTTCCTGGACGAGATCACCGAGATGCCGGTGGAGATGCAGGTCAAGCTGCTGCGCGTGCTGGAGACCGGTGTTTTCATGCGCGTGGGCGGCACCGAGCCGATCCAGACGCGCGTGCGCATCATTGCGGCCACCAACCGCAACCTGATGGAGGCTGTGGCCGACGGTACGTTCCGCGAAGACCTGATGTACCGCTTGGCCGTAGTGCCGCTGCACGTGCCGCCGCTGCGCGATCGCGACGACGACATCGAAGAGCTGGCCCTGCACTTTCTTGCGCAGTTCAATGCTGCACACCAGACGGACAAGGTGTTCTCGCGCGCGGCACTCAGCGTATTGCGCAACCATGCATGGCCCGGCAACGTGCGTGAGTTGCGCAACGCCGTGCAGCGCGGCTACATCCTCGGCGAGAAGACCATCGAGCTGACCGCCCCGCTGGCATCGCCGCGCGGCCCCGCGCAGCCGAGCGTCAAGGAAGGTGTGCTGAGCCTGTCGGTGGGCGTGACGCTGGCCGATGCGCAACGCACGCTGATCCTGGCCACGCTGGCGCACTTTCATGGTGACAAGCGCCAGGCCGCCAAGACGCTGGGCGTGAGTTTGAAGACGCTCTACAACCGGCTCGATCTCTACCAGAACACCGCTGCCGCCGGCATGGCGGCCTGATCCAGAACGCCCTCGACGTTGCATATCGCACGCATCCACGCTGAGCACGTCAGCGTGGATGCGTGCGCGTGCGCTGGCCCGGGTGCTCATGCGGCGCGCGGCGCGGCACGGGCTCCGTGGCTGTGTGCGCGGCGCACGCCGTTCGGCCCGCCTGGGGTCGCGTCAAGGATGGGACTCGCATGGCGGGCCTCCTCATGGGTTGTTTGCTGGATGGGTCATTTAGAGCCGCTAACAAAACCCTCCTGGCGTCGTTACGCCTCCTTGCCGTACTGCCTGTACTGTCTGCGTCGGCGCGCCTAGCCAGGACCGCTACGCTGGGTTTTGTTAGCGGCTCTTACTGGCCCTGCTTGGCCGCACCCGACGGTGCCGCCGCGTCATTGCCGCCCGCTGCCTTGCCTGAACCCGCCGTATCACCTGCGCTGGCGCCGCCCGATCCGCCGGACTTGCTCGAAGATTTCGCGTGGTGCGACGTCTTATGCTTAGCCTTAGGCTTGGCACCATCGGCATTGCCGTCAGCGGCCATGGCATCCGCGCCCGTCTTGGACGCATTGTTAGGTGCATCTGCTGATGCGGGGCTGGTCTGGGCCTGGGCTGCCATGCCGAGGGCCAGGATGGCACCCGCGAGGGCAGCAGTCAGCGTACGTGGTTGCATCGGTTTCTCCTTACGTGTGGCGGTGACGGAGCGCGAAGCCGGCGTGCGGCCGGCTCCCTGGTCAGCGCAGCAACACATATACCTGCCATGCCACCCGTTGCCATTGCACGATACGGCCCATGTGTGCGGGCAACACTGTCATGTGCCGGCAACAATGTGCATATAAAAACGACACGACCATGTAGAAACGGCGTGCCCGCCATCGGCAAAGCCTTGTCGCATCTGCGTTTACTGACATGGCACACGCTTTGCATCTGAGGAAAGTCATGTCGGTCGCAAGACTGGCGCCCACTCACCCAAGGAGGCAAGGCGAATGGTCAAAGCCGCTCTCGAAATGCGTGCAAAGCAGCATCTCGCGCTGACGCCGCGACTGCAACAGTCCGTGAAACTGTTGCAGTTGTCTGCCAACGAATTTGCGCAGGAAATGCAAGAAGCGCTCGCCAGCAACCCGTTCCTGGAAGAAGTCGAACAAGAGACTGGGCAGCAGGCCCAGGCCGACGGCATGCTGCACACAGGTGAGGTTTCCTCCGCCATCGGGCCAAACGACGTTGCTGCTGACACTACGCATGCAAATGAAGTACCGCTGGAGACCACCACCAGCGCCATCGAAACCGATCCGGCCATCGCTGCATCGGAAGAGTTTCCTGCTGACTTCAGCACCTATTACAGCCACAACGGCCACCACCATGGCGATGGTGAAGACAGCGACATCGGCGAGTGGGTACACGCCACCCCGAGCCTGCGCGAGCACCTGCACGAAGAACTGCTGAGCTACCGCCTGTCGGAACGCGACCGCGTGCTGGCGCAGACCGTGGTTGAAGCCCTGGACGACGATGGCTACCTGCGCCAGCTGCTCTCCGAGCTGATGCCGATGGCACCTGTAGAGCCCGTGCCCACCGAGAAAGAAATGCAGATCGCGCTGGCGCTGGTACAGAGCATGGACCCGCCGGGCGTGGCAGCGCGTGATCTGTCCGAATGCCTGCGCCTGCAGATCGAAGCACGCCCGGCCGATACCGAAGACGAAGAACGTATTCAAGAGATCGCGCTGGATGTCGTGCGCAGCCATCTGCCACGTCTGGCCAAGCGCGAGTTCGTGCAGATGCGCCGCGCACTCGGCTGCACCGAAGAGGAACTGCGCGACGCCTGCGCATTGATCCGTGGGCTGGACCCGCGCCCGGGGCAGCGCTTCTCGCAGGCGCATGCGGGCTACATCGTGCCGGATGTGTTTGTCACCAAGATCAAGGGCAAGTGGGTGGCCGTGACCAATCCGGCGGTCGCGCCATGCGCGCGCATCAACAAGGTCTATGCCGAACTTTTTGCACAGACGCGCGGCCACCACCGCACGCCGCTGGCCCACCAGTTGCAGGAAGCGCGCTGGCTGATCCGCAACGCGCAGCAGCGCTTCGCCACAATCCAGCGCGTGGCCGAGGCCATCGTCGCGCACCAGAAGCACTTTCTGGAATACGGTGAAGTGGCCATGAAACCCCTGGTGCTGCGTGACGTGGCCGAAGAGCTCGGCCTGCATGAGTCGACCATCTCGCGCGCCACCGGCAACAAGTACATGGCCACACCGCGTGGCCTCTTCGAGTTCAAGCATTTCTTCTCGCGCCAGCTCGCCACCGACACAGGTGGGGCATGTTCAGCGGCAGCGGTGCGGGCGTTGCTCAAGGAAATGATCGAAGCCGAAGACGCCGATGCGCCGCTCTCCGATGTGTCGCTCGCCAAGATGCTGGCTGAGCAAGGTGTGATCGTTGCGCGCCGCACGGTGGCCAAGTACCGCGGGCTGATGCGCATTGCACCGGCCGAGATGCGCCGCCAGGTCTGACCACGCTGCCCACCAACAGGAACCAACAGGACGCCCGTGCGCAAGCTGCCAAACCATCTCGCTCACCACGACCGCGCTGACGATGCAGCAACCTCGTCGCTCCACTTGGCCGATGTGACGATGTTTTGGGCGGCGGAGAGCGGCGGCGTCAAGCGCTACCTGCGCGCCAAGCACGACTTCCTGCGGGATACACTCTGGCGGCACACGCTGGTGGTGCCGGGCACGGCAGACGATGCATCCAACGAGGTTGCCGTGGTGCCCGGCGTACCGCTGCCGATGTCCGCAGGCTACCGTGTGCCGCTGCGTTGCGGCCCGGCCGAGCGCGCACTGTGCGCGCTGTCGCCGGACCTGATTGAAGCAGGTGACCCCTACTGGCTGGCGTGGGCGGCACTGCATGCGGGCACGCGACTGCACGTGCCGGTGGTGGCGTTCTGCCATTCAGATTTGCCAGCCTTTTTCCGCCGCCTGGGCGGACCGCCCGCCGAGCTGGCAGCAGCAGCCTACGCACGCAACCTATATCCGCACTTCGACACGGTGTTCGTGCCCAGCCGCTACATCGCCCAGAAGGTGGCCGACCTGGGTGTGCAACGCATTGAACTGCAACCGCTTGGCGTGGACACGCGCCTGTTCCACCCCGCGCGGCGCTCGCTGCGCTGGCGCGAACAGCTTGGCCTGCCGCGTGACGCGCGCGTGCTGCTTTATGTGGGCCGCTACGCGCCGGAAAAGAACCTGCACGTGTTGTGCGACGCGGTGGACAGGCTCGACGATGGCAGCGTGCTGATCACCATCGGTTCTGGTCCGACGCCACCACGCGGCAAACACGTACGCGCCTTGCCATATGAAGGTGATGCGCAGCAGTTGGCTGCGGCCATGGCCAGCGCCGATGTCTTCGTGCATGCGGGCGATCAGGAAACGTTCGGGCTCGTCGCACTGGAGGCCATGGCCAGCGGCGTGCCTGTGGTGACGTGCTCGGCGGGAGGCTTGGCGGAGTTGGTGCACGAGACCGTCGGCTATGCCGTCCCGCATTGCCGCGCAGATGATTTCGCGCAGGCGCTGCGTGCGCTACGGCAACGCGATCCGGTGGCGCTGGCGCATGCCGCGCGCCGCCATGCCATGCAGTACGACTGGCGCGCGGTGCTGCCGCAGTTGCAGCACCGCTATCTGACGCTGCTCGGCCAGCAGGCAGACAGGGTGAAAGAAACGCCGCGCCCGGCCCATGAGCGCCTGCGCGCCAATCACAAGCGATAGCCCCAAAACAGACGAGCCCATCCCCATGTCGCGCTACTTGGTCATTGCCATGCACGATGTCACGCCTGCTACCTGGCCGGCGTGCATGGCCTTGCTTTCTGCGTTGGATGAAGTCTGCCCAGTACCGAAATCGCTGCTGGTGATTCCCAACTACCATCAGGCGCCCACCGCACGCAACAGCGAGCGCTTCTGCCGCCTGATGACCGAGCGCCTGGCCCTTGGCGATGAGCTTGTCCTGCACGGCTACGCACACCTGGACGACCAGCCCCCCGGCGGATTCGTAGACCAGTTGATTCGCACACGCTATACGGCAGGTGAAGGCGAGTTCTCGGCGATTCCGCTGGCAACTGCGCGTGCGCGCATGGAGGCCGGTGCCGCCTGGTTTGCCGCCAACGGCTGGCCGCTGCATGGCTTTGTCGCACCGGCGTGGTTGATGAATGCAGCCACATGGCAAGCACTCGATGCGCTACCGCTGCGCTACACGACCACGCTGCAGCGTTTTTACTTGCTGCACCCGACGCGTGCGCTGAAGGCGCCCTGCCTGACCTACAGCGTGCGGACCAACACACGCCGGCTGGTGTCGCGCTATTACCTGCGCTGGCTGATGCGGCAGCATGCCAACACGCCGCTGCTGCGCCTGGGACTGCATCCGGCGGATGCCGCTTATCCAGACGTCATCCGCCACTGGCAGGACCTGCTGGCCGTCTGCCTGGAAACCCGCATGCCAGTGACCAAGAACGGCTTTGCGCAGGTGTTTGCGCAGGCCTTGATGGGCGGCCCGGAGACCTCCCCGGCCGGCCACCCGCTGACGTCGTATTAGGGGCTTGGCTGCAATCCAGCGAGCGCGATCTCGATACGCTCCTTCCCTTTGCCGGGGTTCTTGCGTTTGAGCGACAGCACGCCGATTTCGCCCGTCGTACGCGGGTGCGTACCGCCGCATGCCATGCTCGCAAAGCCTTCCACTTTCCAGTAGCGGCGCTGCAAGGCGACGTCGGTGTAGCCTGTCTGGATCGGCAGGTCAGCCAGCACCAACGCTTCGGTCTCGCTCAAAAGCGTCGGCAGCAGACCAGCGAGACTGGTGTCGTGCATGAAATCGATGCGCGCCTTGTCGGCAGAAATATGCGCGCCAATTCGCGTGATGCCCGGGACATGCTGATAGATCAACTGCAGCACCATCTCGGCGGCGAAATGCAATCGCATCAGGCTGTATCGTCGAGGCCAATCGATGACCACGTCCACCGCTTGACCGACCTTGAGCGTATGGTCCTCATGCAGTCGATAGATGATGTCGAGCGCGTCCTTGCGCGCCTCCTCAACGGCATACCCGCCGATGCTGCCGGCATCGCTTTCCTGTCCGCCCGAGAACGCGAAGAATATCGTTGCGTCCAAACGGACTTCGGCGCCGTCCACGCTGGAAACAGTCGGCCGATGTTGGGTCAGATAGGCGTCTTCCCAGAAGAGCTTGCGTGCCATGGCGCGTCAACAAGTCCGATGAATGGTGGTCGGCAAAGGTAGCACACAGGCTGGCGCATGAGGCGGCTCAGGGTTTGTGTTCGTCGGGGCTGTGCGAGGGCTTGCTAACGTCGCCACGCTTGTCGGCCAACTCATCGGCACTGCGGTTGGCGACCTGCCGATCATGGTCTTCGCGATTGGCTGTGCTGCGCTCGCGCACGACGCGTTCAATGCCCGGTGTGTTGTGCAGGTCAGTGTCGAGCTGCCCGCTCTCGATGCCACGTGCCGCTTGCTCGATGTTGGCGCCCGTCGCCTACAGCCGCGCCTGCACGCGCAACGCGCGCACCAGATCGTGCGGTGACACCGGTTTGACCAGATGCTCATGAAAGCCACTCGCCAGCGCGCGCACGCGGTCGTCCGGCTGCGCAAATGCGGTCAGGGCAATCGCCGCGATCGGTGGGGTGCCGGCGGACACGCGCTGCCGTTCCCACCAGCGAATCTTCTGCAGGATCACGTAGCCGTCTTCATCCGGCAGCGCGATGTCGCACACCATGACTTGCGGGCGCGCCGATGGCCCCCAGGCATCGAGCTGCAGGATGGCTTCCTGGCCGGAGCCAACACTGCCCACATCCGCCCCCACCTGCGCGAGCAACGTCGCCAGCGCATCGCGTGCGTCCTGTTGATCATCAATCAGCAACACGCGCAAACCGGCCAATGAAGGCAGTGGTCCGTCATGTGCAGGGGCGTCAGCCAGTGGTCTGGTTGTGAATTCGGCACCGGCATGCAGCGGAAGATAGACGGTGAACGTCGCACCACGATGTTCGCCATCGCTGTGGGCATGCAAGCGGCCGCCATGCAATTCGGTCAACCGCTTGACCAGCGCCAACCCGAGCCCCAGGCCGCCGGTACGCCGCGTGTGCGAGTCGTCTGCCTGACGAAACGGATCAAACAGATACGGCACAAAGGCCGGCGCGATGCCACGGCCGTTGTCGCGCACCACGATACGCGCGACATCACCCACCAGATCGGCCGACAGCCAGACGTCACCGCCTTCCGGGGTGAACTTGATGGCGTTGGTCAGCAAGTTCCAGACAATCTGCTGAATGCGATCCGCATCGCCATCAATCTCGTGGGCCGCCAAGGTGGAGGAAGCATGCAGCGTGATGCGGCGGTCGGCCGCCAATGCGCGCACGCTGTTAAGCGCGCTCTCCAGTGCTGTGCGCAGCGTGAAGGGCTCACGCGTCAGCCGCAGCTTGCCGCTCATGACACGTGTGGCGTCGAGCAGATCCTCGATCAACCGCACCTGCTGCTCCACACCCGCCTTGATCCCGGCCAGTGCACGCTGCATCAATGGCGCGCCACCCGAGATCTGGTTTTCGAGCACGTAGGCCCAGTTCTGAATGCCATTGAGCGGCGAGCGCAACTCGTGCGACACCACCGCCAGGAACTGATCGCGCGCCAGGGCCGCAGCTTCGGCCTGGGCGCGCGCGGCTTGTTCACGCAGCAGCAGCGCGTTGCGTTCGCGTTCGGCCTCGGTGCGCTCGGTCACGTCATAGACGATCAGCAACGCCGCCTCCATCTCGCCAAAGCGATCGGCCTCGGGAATCACGCGCGCGTTGTAGTGCGCAAAGCGTGTGGGCTCAACATTGGCTTCCAAGTGCAGCGTCAAGGTTTGCTCGGTGCCAGTCTCGAATGCCAATCGCGTTGCCTCATCGAGTGGGCCGGTCACGCTGGCTTGCAATGGCGACTCGGCCAGTGTCTGGCCAATCATATCGGCGGGTGTCACACCAAAGGCATCGGTCACGGCGCGGTTCACGTAGACACAACGCAGCTCACGATCGAGCCGTGCAATCACATCCGGTGCATTCTCGACCAGGGTGACGAACTCGCGCTCATGGCGAAAGCGCTCACGCTCGACTTCCTTGCGCTCGGTAATATCTTCCACCATGCACACCAGCGCCTGCACGCTACCGTCCGGCCCGCGCTGCGGTGTGTAGGCGGCGTGCACGAAGCGGCGCCCAATATCGTGCGGATACTCCAGCTCCATCTCGAAATCGACACGGCGGCCGGCAAAGCCTTCGGCCAAATGAGCGAGCACTCGCGAATAGGCAACGTCCCCCATCAGTTCACGTAGATGGCGCCCCAAAACGTCGTCCATGGGCAGCCCGAAGCGTTGCGCGTAGGCGCGGTTCGCGAAACGCACGCAATGCGCGGTATCGACCTGCACCAGCGGAAACGGCACGCTCTCGGTCAGCCATTGCAACTGGAATTCGGATTCAACGAGCGTGGTCAGCGCCTGCTGGCGCTGCGTCACGTCTTCGAGCAGACCCACGGCGTGGGCCGGTGCGCCTTCGGTGTGCGGCATCAGATAGCCGCGCTCGCGCGCACGGCGCTCAAGCTGATCGGCATCGATCCAGCGATACTCAAGCGTGAAGCCCTGCCCACGTGACAGGCCACACCAGGCCGCGCGCAACGCTGCGTGATCATCCGGGTGAACATATGCCAGCCAGTGCTCGCGGGTACCACACAAGGCGTCAGGCTGTACCCCCCAACTCCGGGCGGCGGCGCTCACGTGCAGCCGTGTCCCCGCCAGCGGATCATCAACCCAGAACACATCGAGATGCCGGCGGCCGGCGGGCGCAGGCATGGCAGGCTGCGTGCCGTGCGGCGTTGCCGGCAGATTGGCTGCTGATTCGCTCATCCCATCCCTTTGGCCCGCCGGGCGTGTGCCGGCACATGATCATCCTATCTAGGGCCAGCAGTTTTCGTTCCCGGGCCGGCACAAACGAGCAGTGCCCGGTGTTGGCGGGCGCCCGCAACGCGCGAACGCGCTTATTTTTATTTCGACGGCAATTCGGAAGCCGTCTGCGAGGCGCCATTGGCCTGCGCCACCAGCACCCGAATGGCGTTTGGCGTGACCGCCCCTAAGCCACCGGCAGGCAGGGTAGTGATCAGCCAATCGGCATTGTTGGCCAGACTGAACGGTTGCGATGCGAAGATGACATTCTTCGTGCCCGCCGTCGTCACGCTCACTTGGTACGTGCCGCCGTCCAGATAGATCGAGTCCTGCGTGCTAACCGGCGATGCGGAGCCGTATGCCGCGCCTCCCATGGTTGGTGAGAGGGTGGTGATGTCGGCGTTCGGCGCGGTCACGTACACGTCAACGTTGTTCGCGTTGTACGACGCGTTGAAGGTACGCACACGCGCCTTGTCCGAGAGAATCGACTTGTTGTACGGATCGTCGATGATCGACAGGCTGGTCGCAGTGCCGGTGGCCGCGACGATGGCCAGTGCGGTGTAGCGATGCCCATTGGCTGGGGAAAAACTCGCCGATGCCAGTGGCGCTGAGGTGCCTGCGCTCGCAACGGTCGCAACAGCTGACCCCGAATCGATGCCGAAATAGTTGCTGACGCTCTTGAAGCCGACATTGGCAATCTTGACGGTGCCGTTCACGCCAAAGTCAACGTTCTGGATGAACGGATTGGCATGCACCGTGCGGTACTGCGGCGCGCTGGTGCCGATGATCTGGCCGATGTCGTCATCGCCACCACCGCACCCCGCCAGTACGCCCAGTGAGCCCAACGCAAGCACCGTGGCAATCTTCCTGATCTGGTTCTTCATCATCTTCAACCTCGGAGGAGAGTGTTTTGGAGCGGGCGGCAACCCTGCTGCGCGCCCGCGTGTGTTGTCGTCCAATGCAACGCTCCGGTACCGAGCACAGCGCGTGCCTGCGCTGTTGAA
Source organism: Ralstonia sp. ASV6 (assembly GCF_016429285.1). Classification (GTDB taxonomy): domain Bacteria; phylum Pseudomonadota; class Gammaproteobacteria; order Burkholderiales; family Burkholderiaceae; genus Ralstonia; species Ralstonia flaminis. Next base: position 33,702 of record NZ_JAELUI010000014.1, on the reverse strand, counting down.
CCACCACTCCAATTACACGCGCACCGCTGTATCCGAGCCCGCCTCGCTATACTTGCGCGATCCGCTCCTCCCATGCACACGACGCGTTCCAGCATGTCCGAACCGCGCCCGGCAGACGCCGCGCCTCCTCCCGAGAAAGCCGCCTCCCAGGCGGATCTGCAAGCATTCGCACAGGATCGCGAGCGCGTGCAGGCATGGCTCGAAGCACGGGCAACGGGCGGACGCGCAGTCAGCGCGTCAACGCTGTCGCAGTACCGTGTGGAAGCAGAGCGCGTGTGCTGGTATGCGCGCACGTTCGGCAAGCCAATCGCCCGTTGGCTGCGCGATGACGCCATCGCATATCTGCGCTTTTTGCAAGAACCACCTGCCTGGGCCATCAGTGCGCGCGGCATCGAACGCGACGACGCCAACTGGACACCGCTGCGCGGCGCGCTCTCGGCACGCTCCACTCGCCAGAGCAGCGTGATCGCAGCCAACCTGTGCGGCTGGCTGCTGCGCACCGGCTATCTGCGCACGAACCCGTTTCTCGACGACGACGCGATGGTCATCACCGTGCCGGAGCCGGCCGCCACGTCCTCAGCACCACCAGTACCGCCAGTGGTGGCCGGTGCATCCGAAGCCGCGCTGAATGCCTCCGACATGACGCTGCTGGTCGATGCGGTGCGTGCACGTGTGGCGCTGGGGCGGGAAGCCCGACTGCGTCAGGCACGCGATCGCTTCCTCGCGGAGCTGCTTGCGCATGCGGGCCTGCGTGTGTCGGAACTCGTGAGCGCGCGTATGGGCGACGTCGCGCTGCATGCTGTACCCACAGCGCAAGCGCCATCCGACGATGCGCTGCCGACATCCGTCTGGTTGCTGGCGGTCGGCAGCGGACGTGCACAGCGGTGGCTACCGTGCGATGCGTTGATGGTCACGCTACGCGAGTACCGCGCGGCGTTCGGCTTGCCGCCGCTGCCGTTGCCAAACGAAAGCACGCCGCTGCTGCTGTCAATCCGCAAACGCTCACCACGTCGTGCCGACGGCAGCATCATCGACTCTCCCGCCCTGCGCCGCGATTTTGGTGAGCGCAAAGGCATTGCCTCACGTTCACAGCTGCTGCAGATCGTCAAAGCCATGTTGATCGAAGCCGCGGACTACGCACGCACCCTCGGCCAGACCGAAGCGGCGATGCGTCTGGCGAATGCCTCGCTGCGCGGTGTTCGTGGCGCGCACCTGCGCGAGCGGCTTGCCGCGGGTGAGGCGGTGGCCGACGTGGCCCATGCGCTCGGCCTAGCAGCGTTGCCGACGACCGCAGCACGCGCACGTGAAGCCAATCTGACCGCCAGCATTGCCGAGGCGGCACGCAAACTGGCCACACCGTCGGCCTGACATTCCTCCACATATCACGCAGAAACGGGTACGCAGTACGTGCTTTCTCCGTGTTCGCACAGATCGTCGAGATCGATTGTTGACTGCATTCTCGCAACAGTTGTCGCTCACATCGTTCGCAGAATTGGGTACGCCCGGCCGCCCGATCGTTCACATCCTTACGCAGAAACGGGTACGCTCACACCCAAAATTGCACGCAGAAACGGGTACGCTTTGGGCACTCGGCCATAAAAAACGCGGACCCGAAGGTCCGCGCTGTCTGATTGGCGACTGGCAGCACAACGTGCTCAGTGCCCTCCCGAGAGGTAGAAGAAGCGGAACAGGAACACCGCCGAGATGATCCACACGATGATCGGCACTTCGCGCATACGGCCCGTGAACAACTTCAGGCCCGAATACGTAATGAAGCCGAACGCCACGCCGTTGGCGATCGAGTAGGTGAACGGCATCATCAGCGCCGTCAGCACGGCGGGCACAGCCTCGGTGGTGTCTTCCCAGTCCAAGTCAACCAGCTCGCGCAGCATCAGGCACGACACATACAGCAGCGCGGGCGCCGTCGCGTAGGCAGGCACCACGCCAGCCAGCGGCGAGAAGAACAAGCACAGCAGAAAGAGCACCGCCACCGTCAGCGCGGTCAAGCCCGTGCGGCCACCGGCCTGCACGCCCGATGCGCTCTCGATGTACGCGGTGGTCGACGACGTGCCCAGCAGCGAACCGGCCATGATGGCCGTGCTGTCGGCCAGCAGCGCCTTGTTCAGGCGGTCCATCTTGCCCTGCTTGAGCAGGCCCGCACGGTTGGCCACACCCATCAGCGTGCCCGTGGCGTCGAACAACTCCACCAGGAAGAACACCAGCACCACGTTCAGAATGCCCACCGACAGCGCACCCATGATGTCGAGCTGCATGAACGTCGGCGCCAGCGACGGCGGCATCGACACCACACCGTGGAAGGTGTTGCCGGCAAAGAAGAAGCTCGCCGCCGTCACGGCCAGGATGCCGATCAGGATGGCGCCTTTCACGCGCAGGTGGTCCAGCGCCACGATCAGAAAGAAGCCGATCACCGCCAGGATGACCGAGGGCTGATGCACATCGCCCAGCGTCACCAGCGTCGCCGGGTTCCCGACGATCAGCCCCGCGCCACGCAGCGACACGATGCCCAGGAACAGCCCGATACCCGCCGTGATCGCCACGCGGATCGAATGCGGAATCCCATTGACGATCATCTCGCGGATGCGGAACACGCTCACCAGCAGGAACAGGCAGCCCGAGATGAACACCGCGCCCAGCGCCGCCTGCCACGTAAAGCCCATCCCTTTGACCACGGCGTACGCAAAGTAGGCGTTCAGGCCCATACCCGGCGCCATCGCGATCGGGTAGTTCGCGTACATCCCCATGATGATCGTGCCGATCGCCGCTGCGATGCAGGTGGCGACGAACACGGCGTCGTGCGGCATGCCTGCGTCGGCCAGGATGTTCGGGTTGACGAAGATGATGTACGCCATCGTGAGGAACGTCGTCAGCCCGGCGAGCACTTCCGTGCGGACGTCGGTCTGGTGTTCCTCGAGTTTGAAGGTGCGTGTGAGCCAGTTCATGCGGGTTGTCTCCTCTTGTTGTGAAGTGTCATCGCTGGCCAGCCCAGGGTAGGGCCGTGTCCCCCAATGCACGCCCACCACGGGGCGAGGCTACTCTGAACATGATTCCGGCACACCAAAGCGTGGCGGTCAAAATGCTGTGCATTCGAATGAAATGATGGAAAACGCGCCGACCACGTGCCAGTCGGCTGACGCGCGGGATGCGCATGATGCCCGAAACGTAGGCGCTCTGCACGCGCCCTTCCTCGCATGTCCACCTGTCGGAGCGTGGCCAGCCGCGCCACACAGAGCGTACCCATTTCTGCGAAACCGCAATGTGGAGCGATCTGGCTGTCGATTTGCGTACCCGTTTCTGCGCAGCCTCTCGCAGAAACAGGTACGTGTTGCAGGAAAATAGGTGTCGTGCGGCCCAGGCACAGGGGACTACAGCTCGGGCGTACCCGTTTCTGCGTGGCTCCCGTTGGCGATGCGTACCCGTTTCTGCGCGCCAACGCATCTTCCTTCTAGTGAAAAGCGAACCTGTTTCTGCGAGCCGAAACGGATTGGCGCGTACCCAAATCTGCGTGCCTGTTCGCAGAAACGGGTACGCAAGCGATGCAGCTCATAACGGCAAGCCGTTGGCGAATAAGGGTTTTTACCCGCAGAAACAGGTACGCCCCTGCCAGGCGACTCCCGTTCGGCAGATCTCCGCCCAGGCGGGCACCCTCAAGTTTCAGCGATGAAAGTTCTGGTGTCTGGTGCAAGCCGACATTCAGGAGACTCGACGCCGATGCCATCACCAATCTGCACTTTCGCAGAAACGGGTACGCATAGATTTGATGAACTTGCATCGAAGCGGGCGCTCGCTTTTCCATAGAACTCAGTAAATCAATGCATGTAGAGTGCGCATCTTTCGATGGCGCGCAGATTTGGGTACGCATGAACGCTAGCGGCCCGCTGATTGGAGCGCAGAAACGGGTACGCTTTGGGCCTTAGCGCACTTTCTGGCACGTAGACATGGGCGTTTCGGCCGCAGAAACGGGTACGCATCGCCAGAGACACTGCGGATTTGGACCGCCTGCGGCGATTTTCTGTGGATAACACTGTGGACAACCTCATGTTGTCCCCGCAGAAATGGGGACGGGCTTTGCGCAGAAGCGGGTACGGTTTCGCGCAGAAGCGGGTACGCAAGCACGCAGAATCTGGTTCGCACCCTCGCAGAATTGGGTACGAAATGCCCACCTGAACCCAGTGCTGGCAAGGCTTTGCGGGGCGCGTATACGGTTTACCTGTAGTAAACGTAGAAGGTATAGATAACTTGTAGTGAGGAAAGGTCTTCCGTGGACAACCCTTCAGGTTGCCCACCGACGCCCTTCCCGCAACAACGAATGAAAATCGGAGAACGTACCCAATTCTGCGTGACAAGGCGAAGACGTTTTAGTACAAAGGCTCTGAACAAATCTTGCTCACCATGGTCACGAAACGCCTTACACCCAACGGGAAGCCGGACGACAGTTCGCCCGGCCGCATCATCGTCCCCTCGGGAGGGCAAGTCATTGCCGCACCAGAAAAATTCCAGCGACTCTTCGACGAAGCTCAGGCGATGGAGCGCGAAGACGCGTGGCAAAGCGGCGAAGTCGGTTTCCTCAGCCGTGCCAGCGTGCAAGTCACCCTCCCCTACCGTGCTCCCAAGGGTTCACCGCCCGTTTGGACGCGCTCAAGCGGCAATATCTCGCTGATGATTCAACCTGGGTACTTCACCCAGCAGCGCTCCGAGCGAGCCACCAATGGGCGGCAGCGCATCGTCTCGGAGACGGTCTCGTTTGGCTATCCCTATGGCTCCTATCCACGGCTGATGCTGGCCTGGATCGGCAAGGAGATCATGGCCAAGAAGAAGCGCGGCGAGTTCCAGGGAACAGTGGAAGACCGGCGCATCTCGCTCGGCAACTCGCTATCGGAGTTCATGTACAACCTGGGCATTCCGATGGCCACGGGAGGAAAGCGGGGCACCATGACGCTGGTGCGCCAGCAGATGATTCGCCTGTTCTCGGCAACGATTGCCATCGTGCAGAACAAGTCAGCACCCAGCAGCCAGAATCAGAACCAGGAACCACTGTCGATCGACCGTATCGGCTACCTGTTGGCAGATCAACTGTCGACCTGGTGGGACCCGATGCAACCGGGGCAGGGGTCAATGTTCGAGAGCTTCGTGGTGCTGTCCGAGCCGTTCTTCAACGAGCTCGTGAATCGTCCGGTGCCGGTAGACATGCGGGCGTTGAAGGCGCTTAAGCAATCGCCGTTTGCGCTCGACGTCTATTCGTGGCTCACCTATCGCTTCTTCACAATCCAGAAGCGTACAGAGATCCCTTGGGAAGCCCTGCAGATGCAGTTCGGCACCGAGACCGAAAGCGAGCGGAAATTCCGCGCGCTATTCCGCAAGGCGTTGAAGGACGTGCTGGTGGTCTATCCGGATGCCAAGGTAGACGCGGACTCGTCGAAGGCGCTGATCCTGCAGCCGTCGCGCACCAGCGTACGAAAGCTAGCCTGAAGCAGAATTCATTTGCTGCAAGCAAAAGAAAAGGGGAGCCGAAGCTCCCCTTTTTCATCTCAGGCAATCAACCCGAAATGCTTATTCCGGCTTGATTCCAGAGGCTTGCAGACCCTTCGGGCCTTGCTTCACCTCGAAGGTGACCTTCTGGCCGTCCTTCAGGGTCTTGAAGCCCGAACCCTGAATTTCGGAGAAGTGCGCGAACAGATCTGCGCCGCCGCCGTCCGGAGTGATGAAGCCGAAGCCTTTGGTTTCGTTAAACCATTTGACAGTACCCGTGGCCATGCAAAAATTCCTTTAAATAACAAAAAACACGTCGTCCAGCCGATCCGGACATCGCACGAAGAGTCCGGCTGATTCCGAATCCTGCGTAGACAAAGTCTTCAGACGACTGTCTAAGCATCATAACCAGTTTGGAGCACAGTGTCGATGGTCCGTATTTCTTTGAAATGTCGCTTTTCCGCACGCGCTGGTAAACACCTACGATGCCCGCAAGTACCGGGCAAACACAGGACGTTATGCGCCAAAGACGACATTTACATCTCAATTTAGGCGGGTTGAACTCCGCTTGCACCTAGTCGACCGTATTTTCTATTTATATAAATTGAATTTTATCGATCTTGTGTTTTCTCGGCCTCTTCCCTAAGATGAGCGCTGCTGACTTTCAGCGCTGAAAGTGGAGGGCCAGTGAGCGCCAAGATCATAACGGTATTCAATCAGAAGGGCGGGTGCGGCAAGACAACGGTCAGCATGCACATTGCCGGAACCCTCGGCCTACGCGGCAGTAAGACGCTGCTGGTCGATATGGACGAACAAGGCACGGCCACCCGATGGGCGGCACAGGCGCCAGACGAGAAACCGTTTCCCGCGTCGGTGATCGGCCTTGCTCCATCTGGTGGTGCTATGCACCGGGAAGTTCGCAAGTTTGTGGGTGACTATGACTACATCGTGGTCGATTGCCCACCTGCAGTACATTCCCCCTCTTCATCCAGCGCGTTGCTCATTTCTGACATCGCCTTGATTCCAGTCGTGCCCTCACCGCCGGATCTCTGGGCGGCGGTCGCGGCAAAGGCGCTTGCACAGCAGGCGCAAGTAACCAACGAAACACTGCGGATTCGCGTGCTGGCCAACATGGTTCAGCGACGGGTATCGCTCGCCAAACAAGCCATTGAAATTCTTGGTGACGACGGTGACATCCCATTGATGGATTCCATGATCGGTTCTCGCTCGGCCTTCCGAGAGTGCCAGGCAATCGGTGCCACTGTGCATGGCGTGCATGGCGCGAGAGAGGCGATCAATGAGGTCGACATCATGGTCGACGAGGTGTTGCAGTTGTTGCAGGAGGAACGTGTATGAGCGCGAAGTTGAAATCGCTCAAGGATGGGATGCTGGCGGGTATAGCGGCAGAGAAAACCAAAGCGACTCCGGTTGACCGGTTTGCATTGGCTGAACAGGCCATCACTTCACATCCGCGCGGCTTGCTCGGGCAGCCCGCGGCACCTGCTTTCAGCGCTGAAAGTCCTGCCCCCGCGAACACTTCCGAGCGCCGCGTCGTCAAGGTTCCGCTGGAGCGCTTGCAGGAGAACCCGCTGAACGCCCGGCGTATCTACGATCCGCAGATCGTGCAGGAACGGGCGGCTTCGATTGCCACGCACGGCCAGCAGACGCCTGGCTTGGCAGCGCCTGATCCCAAGAAGCCGGGCTGGTATGTCCTGATCGACGGCCACTACCGCAAGCGCGCTCTCGCTGCCGCAGGTAAAGCCGAGATGGACTGCTTCATTGAAGACGGCCTGTCGGACATCGATTTTTACCGCTTGTCGTTTGTTCTGAACGAACAACGTTCGGGGCAATCGGTGCTGGACAATGCAATCGCCTGGCGGCAGTTGTTGGACGAAGGAAAAGTAAAAAAAGAAGAAGATATTTGTGAGATTACCGGCGTGTCGGCAGGTACGGTCAATAAGACCCTGGCTTTGCTGAAGCTGCCGGAAACCGTGCTCGACGTCATGAAAGAGCGCCCCGCGGGGATCGGGATTGCAACCGGCTACGAGTTGACGTTGTACTTCAAGAGCGCGGGAGAGGAACGTACACGCGAACTGGTGCATCGCGTGTTGGAAGAAGGCTTGTCAAGCCGCGACGTTGAGCAGATCCGAAAAGTGGCCCAGGAAGGGCGTACCCGGAAGGTCAAGGAAGTCAGCCGGCAATACAAGATTCGCAGCAGTGAAGGTGATCTTCTCGGCACAATCAAGGAGTGGGATTCCGGCCGGGTCATGCTGGACGTGAAGTTGGAAGATCGGGCTTCTCGCGAGTCCCTGGTGGAAGCGCTGAAAAGCCGCTTCGGCTTGGATATCGCCCTGCTGTAATACCCTTTCAGATCATCAGAAGCGCCCCTCGGGGCGCTTTTTTTTTGCTCATACGCCCGCTCGCCGGTCTTCGAGAGGGGAGGGCGTACCCATTTCTGCGTCCCCGTAGCCTGCATGCTCGGTGGTCAAGCAAGCCCCATTGCACCGCCGAAAGCGCTCCTGCAAACGCATTCCGAAGGCTTCTTTTGCCACCCTGGGCATGAAAACACCGCTGCAACTATATAAAATCACTATGTTAATAATGACTGCTTACTATCCAACATTGATGTTTTTAACCCTTGATGTACACTGTTCGAACATTAGATTCATCCATCATGTCCAGACCCGGTCTCCATTTCTCGCCTGAACAGCAGTTGCGAATCGTTGATGCGATCCAGCGTCTGGATGTCGCCTTCCCGCATGACAACGCGGTGTTTCTCGATGAGGTGATCGAGGCGGTTCATGCTGTGACACGTCGCGTGTATGGCGCACGCCGATACGCACAGTGGTTGGCTGAAGCCGGGGTACAGCGTCGGCCAAGCAACACCACGTTGCAGAAGGCGGTGGATCGTGCGCGGGGCCGTGGTGATACGTCCGCGGGTTCCGCCGTGGAAGCGGTCTCACCATGGCCGATTCCATGGACGCTCGCAGAAACGGGTACGCTTCCGGCGCCAACTGGTCACTCGGCCCGTGAGGAGCGTGATCGGGTGGCGTCACGTGCGATCGGTGCGCCAGGCGCTGGTGCAGAGTGGATGGAGGCACGTATCCGCGCCGAAGTTGCCGAACGTGCGTTGGAGCACGAAGCCGCGCGCAACCGACAACTGCAGGCGGCAATGGCGGATCTGGAGCGCCGCCTTGGGGAGGCCCTGGCGACGGCGCCGGCCACCCCGCCCAAGCTGACGGATGCAACGCTTGAGCGCCTGGAGCAAACCTTCGAGACCGTCGCGCGCCTGGAGGGCGCTGCCAGCGCGCTGGCTGGCACCGAGCGCTTCCTGCGCCTGCAGAACGACGCCGTGCGCCAACAGACGCAAACCGAAGCTGACCAACTGCGCCAGCGTATCCGTACGCTGGAAGCCGAAGTCACACAACTTCGTACCCAAATCGATGCCTACCGCCGAGTTCCAGAACGGTCCGCGCCGGTCTCGCGCGGCTGGGTCAAGCCGTCTTCCTGATGCGCTGTTAGCGTGTGCTTACTGGTCCGTTGCACCGCAAAAGGGTGTCGATGGTCTCGCAGAATTGGGTACGCTTTTCAACTTTCGGCGCTGAAAGTTGGGTCGGCAGGCTTGCAATCGCTTGTAGGAACGGCTCGCCGGACAGCGCTCGAATGCGCTCGGGAACTGTCCATCCCGCTCCGCCAAAGGGCTGACCCGCAGGCACATGGCTTGCTCATGACGTTACGTCGCATCGATGGAGTTGTCATGAACGAGAAGATCACCAAGGCCGTGTTTCCCGTGGCGGGGCTCGGTACGCGCTTTCTGCCCGCCACCAAGGCCAGCCCGAAAGAGATGTTGCCGATTGTCGATAAACCGCTGATTCAATATGCGGTGGAAGAGGCGGCAGCTGCGGGCATTACGGAGATGATCTTCATCACCGGTCGCGCCAAACGCGCGATTGAAGACCACTTCGACAAGGCGTACGAGCTGGAATCGGAGTTGGCGGCCAAGAACAAGCAGGCCCTGCTGGAGATGGTGCAATCGATCAAGCCGCCCGGCGTCGAGTGTTTCTATGTGCGCCAGCCGGAAACGTTGGGGCTGGGCCATGCGGTGCTGTGTGCGCAGAAACTGGTACGCGAAGAGCCCTTCGCCGTGATCCTGGCGGACGACCTGCTGGACCACCAGCCGCCCGTCATGCAGCAGATGACGGAGCTGTATGACCACTACCGCTGCTCGATCGTCGGTGTTGAGACGATTGCACCGCAGGCGACGCGCTCGTACGGCGTGGTGGCGGGTCGAGAGTGGGATGACCGCTTGGTCAAGCTCGACGGCATTGTCGAGAAGCCCGCGCCAGAGAACGCGCCGTCCAATCTAGGCGTCGTCGGGCGCTACATCCTCACGCCGCGCATCTTTGATCATCTGCGCAACCTGAAGCCCGGGGCGGGTGGTGAATTGCAATTGACGGATGCCATCCAGAGCCTGCTCGCCGAAGAGCAGGTTTTGGCGTACCGCTATCGCGGCCAGCGCTTCGACTGCGGCAGCAAGCTCGGCTACTTGCAGGCCACGGTGGAATTTGCGCTGCGCCATCCGGAAGTGCGCGCTGACTTTGAGGCGTACCTAGCCACGCGTATGGATCTGCTGCTAGCGCGGGAAACAGTGGATGAAGCGGACCCGCTGGTGTGCGACACCATTCCGCTGGGCGTGGCGGCTTGACGTTCCTTGATGATTGCCCCCGATCGACCGTGCGGGTTTTCGCACAGCCTCCACGGCCGATTCTGGAAAACCGCACACTTTCCTTGTTCCCGTTGATCCGGTGATCTCCTGCAAAGCCTTGTCCCAAGGGCATTTGCAGCGGATTGTTGTGCCTGCGTTCCGCATGGAATGCTTCTTGAGTAAGAGCGACACCCATAAACCGGCGGGCCTTCGACAGCGCCGCCGCAACGCTCCAAGGAGACACCATGACGCAGCCCCAGGCTGGCGCGGTCACGGGCGAATTCACGCCCACCCAAGCCCCCACCAAAGACACCCCCGCAGATGTGCGTCGCCGTCTGCGTTCGATTTTTTCCGGCTCGGTCGGCAATCTGGTCGAGTGGTATGACTGGTATGTGTACTCGGCGTTTGCGCTGTACTTTGCCAAGTCGTTCTTCCCCAAGGGTGACCAGACTGCCCAGTTGCTGAATACCGCGGCGGTGTTTGCCGTCGGCTTCCTGGCACGCCCGGTGGGCGGCTGGCTGATGGGCATCTACGCCGACCGCTATGGCCGCAAGCGCGCGCTGTTCTTCTCGGTGGTGCTCATGTGCATGGGCTCGCTCATCATTGCGCTCACGCCAAGCTACGCGACCATCGGCGTTGCCGCACCGGTGCTGCTGGTGCTGGCGCGCCTGCTGCAGGGCCTGTCGGTGGGCGGGGAGTACGGTACGTCCGCCACCTACCTCAGCGAGGTCGCCAACAAGGAAAACCGCGGCTTCTTCTCCAGCTTCCAGTACGTCACGCTCATCGCCGGGCAACTGGTGGCGCTGGCGTTGCTGATTGTGCTGCAGCAGTTTGTACTGACGCATGAGCAGTTGGAGGCATGGGGCTGGCGCATTCCGTTCTTTATCGGCGCGTTGTGCGCACTGATCGCAATGCGCATGCGCTCGCACATGGAAGAGACGCAGTCGTTCACCGCTGCGAAGGACAACAAGAAGCGCGGCACGCTGGCCGAACTCGCCAAGCATCCGCGTGCGGTGGCCACCGTGGTGGGCCTGACGCTGGGCGGCACGGTCGCGTTCTACACGTACTCGATCTACATGCAGAAGTTCCTGGCCAACACGGTCGGCCTGTCGAAAGACCAGGCCACGCTGGTGTCCGGCGCCACGCTGCTGCTGTTTGCGATTCTGCAACCGATCGTGGGCGGATTGTCTGACCGCATCGGCCGTCGTCCGATCCTGATCGCGTTCGGCGTGCTGGGTACGCTCTTCACGGTGCCCATCATGACCGGCATCAGCCAGACGACCAACGTATGGACGGCCTTCTTCCTGATCATGGCCGCGCTGGTGATCGTCTCGGGCTACACGTCGATCAACGCGGTGGTGAAGGCCGAGCTGTTCCCGGCGGAAGTGCGTGCGCTGGGCGTTGGCCTGCCGTATGCCCTCACGGTGTCGATCTTTGGCGGCACGGCCGAGTACATCGCGCTGTGGCTCAAGCAGGCCGGCCACGAGTCGCTGTTCTACTGGTATGTGACGGGCACGATCTTCATTTCGCTGATGGTGTACGTGTTCATGCGCGATACTCGCAAGCACTCGCGAATCGAACATTGATGCATTCATGACCCAACCCGACGGCCACGCCGACCTTGCCCACCCCGCACGCGGGCGCGGCTGGCGGCTGGCCGTTGCGCTGGCGATGGCCGCGTGCTGCGCGGCGGCAGGGTGGGGCGCCTACGCCGTCGCCCTGCAACGCTACGTTGCCACGCGCGCTGAAGAAGCCGGCCAGCGCACCACCTTTTACGCGCAGAACCTGCGCAGCACGCTGGCGCGCTATGAATCGCTGCCGCGTCTGGCTGCACTGGAGCATGTGCTACACGTTGCGCTGCTGGAAGGCTCGCAGGCGGGGGACGCCACCATGCGTCGTGCCGCCAATGCCTATCTGAAAGAAGTCCAGGCGGCCACCGATCTGGCTGCCGCTCACCTGATCAATACCACCGGCCTCACGATTGCGGCCAGCAACTGGGATCTGCCGACTTCCTTCGTCGGCCAGAACTACGCGTTTCGCCCGTACTTTGCCGAGGCCATGCGCGAGGGCCTGGGCCGCTTCTACGGCGTGGGCAACACCACCGGCGAGACGGGCTATTTTGTGGCCGCCCCTGTACGCGAAGGCACCAAGCCGATCGGCGTGGTGGTCGTGAAGGTCAACCTGGACGCCTTCGAGGCATCGCTTTCGCGCAGTGGCGACACGGTGCTCCTGGTGGATCGCCACGGCGTGATCTTTCTGTCTTCCGTGCCTGAGTGGAAGTACCGCACACTCGGTACGCTGAGTCCCGAACAGCAAACTGCCCTCGACGCGACGCGCCAATACGCGCCGCACACCCTCACGCCGCTCGACACACAAGCCGGGGGCGTACCCTTTTCTGCGGACCGGCCACCCCAGGCCGTACGCGTTGCGCTGCCCGGAAAATCGGTGTCGACACTGCGTGTGCAGTACCGGCCCGTGGGATTGCTTGGCTGGCAGGTCGCCGTGCTGATTGACCCGCGCGATGAGCAACGTACCGCCCTGGTGGCCGGTGCCAGCGCAGCGTTTGCGATGGCATTGGTCTTCTCCGTGTTCGTCGCGCTGCGCCTGCGCACCCGCCGACGCGAAGAGCAACGCCGCGCACGCGCTGCCCTGCGTGAAGTCCAACGCGACCTGGAAGCGCGCATTGCCCAGCGCACGGCTGAACTGACTTCCGCCAACACCGCGCTCGCCAGCAAGGTCGAGGCACTCGACGCCACACAGCGCATCCTGCGCGAGACGCGCGATGCTGCTGTGCAGGCGGGCAAGCTTGCGGTGCTGGGTCAGATGGCCGCCGGCATCACGCACGAACTCAATCAACCGCTCACCGCGCTGACTACCCTGTCCGACAACGCCAATCAGCTTGCGGAGCGCGGCCGCATCGACGAGGTGCGCGGCAATCTCACCCTCATCAGCCAGCTTGCCAATCGCATGGGGCGCATCGTCTCTCACATCAAGGCGTTCTCACGCAAGGGTGATGCGGCGCGTGCGGCGGTGTCGGTGGACGAGGCGATCCGCCAGGCGCTGATGCTGGTGGAAACCCGCCGCCGTCAGGTGGGTGTGACGGTGACAGCCCCACCGGTGTCGGCCGACCTGGCTGTCTGGGCCAACGCCGTGCGCCTGGAGCAGGTGCTTGTCAACCTCATTCGCAACGCCATTGATGCGATGGCCGAGACCTCACAACCAGAATCCGCCGCTGTCCATGTGAGCGTTGAGCCCATCGAGAATTGGGTACGCATCACCGTGCGCGACTTCGGCCCGGGTATCCCCGCCGACGTACTGCCGCGCCTATTCGAGCCCTTTTTCACCACCAAGGACGACGGCCAGGGCCTTGGGCTCGGGTTGGCAATCTCACTGGCCATCATCGAAGATTTTGGCGGACGGCTGGTGGGCCAACATGCCGACGACGGCGCTGACGGCGCAGAATTCGTCATCGAGCTGGAACGTGTCGTAAAACCGCATGCCTGAAAACGTCTCTCCTGATCTGTCTTCCCCCATCGATCACGCGCCCGTCTTCCTGATCGAAGACGACGACGTGGTGCGCCTGGGCTGCGAGCAAGCGCTCACGTTGGCGGATGTGCCGGTGCAGTCGTTTGCCGATGCGGAAAGCGCGCTGGCCGCGCTCGCTACGCAAACGCCCGCCGTGGTCGTGACCGACGTACGCCTGCCTGGCCGCGACGGCCTGGCCGTACTGCGCGAGATGCTGCAGCACGACCGCCAGTTGCCCGTCATCCTCATCACCGGCCATGGCGATGTGACGATGGCCGTGGCCGCCATGCGCGCCGGCGCGTACGACTTCATGGAGAAGCCGTTTCACTCCGAGCGCTTGGTCGACGTGGTACGGCGCGCGCTGGAAAAGCGCAGGCTCACTTCTGAAAACCTGCGCCTGCGCGAGGCGTTGCAGGGCCGGCAGGCGTACCCACTGATCGGCCAAAGCGCGGCCATGCAGAACGTGCGCCGGCTCGTCACCGCGTTGGCACCGACGGATGCCGACATCCTCGTCACCGGCGAGACTGGCTCGGGTAAGGAAGTGCTCGCTCGCGCCATCCATGAGGGCAGCCGGCGGCGCGGCCCGTTCGTCGCGCTCAACTGCGCGGCGCTGCCCGAATCCGTATTCGAGAGCGAGATGTTTGGCCACGAGTCCGGTGCCTTCACCGGCGCCAACCGCCGCCGCATCGGCAAGATGGAATACGCCAACGGCGGCACGCTGTTTCTCGATGAGATCGAATCGATGCCGCTGGCATTGCAGGCGAAGCTGCTACGCGCGCTGCAGGAGCGCAGCATCGAACGGCTCGGCAGCAATGTGAGTGTGCCGGTCGATTGCCGCGTGGTGGCAGCGGCCAAGGTGGATCTGAAGGAAGCGTCTGACCGCAACGTGTTTCGCGCGGACTTGTACTACCGCCTGAATGTCGTGTCGATTGCGCTGCCACCCCTGCGCCAGCGCGCGGAAGACATTCCTCTGCTGATGGCCCACTTTCTGCAGCAAGCTGGGGTGCGTTACGACCGCGCTGCGCCGGATTGGTCCGCGCAGGACATGATGCGCTGGCAGCACCACGACTGGCCCGGCAATGTGCGCGAACTCAAGAACGTGGCCGAGCGCTTCTGCCTGGGTCTGGACGATGGCCTGGTCGCAACGGAGGCGAGCCAGCACTCACTGGCCGGCCGCATGATGGCGGTGGAGCGCACCACCATTGAAGAGGCGCTGCGTGCCACCGAAGGCAACGTCGCCCGCGCGGCCGATCTGCTGGCCGTGCCGCGCAAGACGCTGTACGACAAGCTCAACCGGCACGGCATCGAGCCGGATCGCTTCCGATCCAACTAGCGCTGTGACCTAACGCAGCGACGATTCGCCTACCTTCCTGCCGCCCTGCGGCGGCCAGCACGTTGCTGCCAGCAGTACGGCAACCACGGCGTAGACGGCCTCCGTTACCGCCAGCGGCAGCACGTGCACTTGGTACAGCGCGGCGGGCAGGTCGGCCAGCGCGTGCAGCAGAATCGCCAGCACGACAATCGCAAAGCGCCGCTGCCGCACCGCGTACCAGACCACCAGCGTCAGGGTGAACTGGATCAGCATCGCCGCGATGCGTTCAACCGCCGCACCCGCCGCCAGCCATGGCGAGAGCTGCGTCAGCATGGCGTGGATCGTGCCGATCATGGACTCGGCGCCACTGGCCGCCAGGCGCGTGTCCAGATCCCCCCGGTTGGCCGCAATGCCGAACATCACCATCTGTGCTTGCGATGCCGTGCCGACCAGCCACGCTTCGATGCCCGCGTGCCCGAGCGCGTAGGCGACGGGAGTGGCTGCATCACCGGGCTTGCGCGTGAGAAAGCGCAGACCCAGCCAGCGGCCGACCTCTTCGAACAGCCCCGCCATCAGCACGCCGTAGATGACGAACAGCGCGGGTGTGCGCAGCCATTGCGCCGTCACGGGATTGAGCTGCAGCAGATAGACATGCAGCAGGCGCTCCAGCACCAGCGCAAAAACGGCAAACACCGCTGCACCCACGAAGATGTCGCGCCACGCCAGGTCAAAGCGCCGGCGTAGCCAGAGCCACGCGCCAATCGGCACACAGGCGATCAGCACGGCGGCAAAGGCATGGGCGGCAAGGGTGGTAAGTGGAACGGTTGGCATGGCGGATGACGCAGATCAGGTTGCCCGCATGCTACCTGAGGGGCGTGGCCGCCTCGGTGGGCACCGCCGCGCGTCCCTGACGGGGCGATTGTTACAATGTATGCGGGCGGCAGCAGGTGCCGCGCTTCTTGGCAGGGCAGACGGTCGTGAAACGCATGTTTTGGCGGTGGATCTGGGTGTGTGGCGTGGGCATCGGTGCCATCGGCATGGCCGTACCCGCACGGGCGGCGCGCTGGCACGAGTACCTGACGACGACCTCGGTAGCGGCCTCGATCGACCGCAATTCACTGCGCTCGAACCATATCGGCCACAAGACCTTTCTGGCCCGCACCGTGCTCAAGCGGGGTGAGCGCCGTGCTCATGGCACCCGCTATCGGCCAGGTACGGTGATCCTCTCGCGCCAGGAGATCGACTGCCGCCGGCAGCGCATCCGCCTGGTCGACTATGTGGTACGCGACCCTGGTGGCGCCACGCTCGACTCCGATACTGCCGCCGGCGCACACTGGATGCGCATCCGGCCGGGTACGCTGGCAGCGCGTTCGGCCGCCTACGTCTGCGCGCGTCACTAGACCGTTGCGTGCATGCGCCGTCGGCGCACTGGCAACTCGACACCAGCCTGCGGGCATAGCACTATGGTGTGGGCTCCCTATCACTGTTGGCTGGCTACTGTTCCTGTCCAATGAAACTCACCCTGAAGTCGCAGGCGGCCATCATGGCGACCGTCATCAGCGTGACGGCGGTGAGCCTGTTTGGCTGGTCGCAGCGCGAGCCGATCCGCCGCGAGATGATGGCGCAGATCAAGGCGCAGCAAACCACGCTGGTGCGGGAATCCGCCGACGATCTCAAGCAGCGGCTCGATGCTTACCTGGGTGTGCTGGAGCGCACCGCGCAGCAGATGCATACGGTGCGATTCGAGACGCCGGAGCAGCGTACCCATTTCTTCGAGTCCATCCTGCCCACCAGCGGCCTGTTCAACGGCATGTTCCTGGCGTCGGCTGACGGCAAGGTCACGGCAACCTCGCCGTACCGCGAAGGCGTGATCGGCATCGATATCACTGACCGGGACTACTTCAAGCAGGTCATGGTGGTCGACCAGCCGACCATCTCCGAACCGCTGCACAACCGCGTGGGCGGTGAGCCCGTCATCATCCTGGCCGCCCCTGTGCACGACAAGGATGGCCGCCTCATCGGGCTGATCGGCGCAGCGCTGTACCTGCTTCAGCCGAACTTTCTGGGGGACCTGCGCGATATGCGCGTAGGCCGGACAGGCCATGTCTACCTGATCGAGCGCGGGGAGCACCCCGTCTACATCGTGCACCCCGATGCCGACAAGACGCTCGCACCGCTTGATGCCGATCCGGCCATTGCGGCGGCGTTTCGCAGTGATCTGGCCGCGCTGCCAGGGCCCGGCGGCGACGTCGTCACCACGCAAGACATCATCGCCACCGGCTGGACACTGGGTGCCGTGCTGCCTGGTGCCGAGGCCAACCGGCAACTCTTCATCATGCGTCAGCGCTTTCGCTGGTCACTCGTGCTGCTGGCTGCGCTGATTGGTGTATCGGTGTGGGCGGCGATGCTGTGGCTGCTGCGCCCGCTGGGCCGCTTGCATGCCGCCATGACGCAGCTCTCGCGCACCGATTTGCGTGACGCGCAGCCGCTGGCGTTGCCCAGTGCTTCGGCGGAAATCGAAGCGGTTTCCACCGCGTTCCACAAGCTGATGGGCGAGGTGACCCGCCAGCGCGCCGAGCTGGAAGCCGTGAACGACGCATCGCCGATGGGCCTGTTCCGTACCGATGCTGCTGGCCGCACGGTCTACGCCAACGAGGCGTATCGACAACTGCTTGGTGCCACGCATGAAGAGGCGCTGGCCGACGTGTGGCTGGCCCGCCTGCACCCGAACGACCGGGATGCCAGGGAAGCGGGCTGGCGCGATGCCGTCGCGCACGGTACCGGCTACAGCGCCGAGCAGCGCGTGATCGTGCCGAGCATTGGCGAGCGTCTGCTCGTGGTCAATACCGCGCCTGTGCGGGTAGATGGCAAAGTGGTCGGCCACGTCGGCGCAATGGAGGACATCACCGAACGCGCACGCGCCGAGCAGGCCTCGCGCGTGCTGACCAAGATTCTCGATTCCACCACCGACTTCGTCGCGCAGACCGACCTGCTCGGCAATGTCACCTACATCAACCCGGCTGGCCGGCGCTTTGCCGGCATCCCGCTGGAGGCCGACGTGCGTACCCTGACCGTTGGCGATTTCTATCCGCCGGAGACGCTGGATTGGCTGCGTGAAGTGGCCGTACCCGCCGCAGCGCGCGACGGCGTGTGGATTGGCGAGACCACCGTGCGTGGCGTCAACGGTGAGGTTGTGCCGATCAACCACATGATCATCGCGCACCGCAACCCGGGCGGCTGGATGGAACACTTCTCGTCCATCATGCGCGACATCACGCAGGACAGAGCCGCCAAGGAAGAGCTGCAGCGCAGCCGCGAAACACTGCAGACGGTGACGGATGCACTGCCCGCCCTGGTGTCCTTTGTCGACACGAATGAGCGCTTCCGCTTCCTGAATGCCGCCTACGAGAAGGCCTACGGACGGCCTGCCGCCACCATGCTCGGGCAGACCGTGCGCGAGGTGGTGGGCGAGGACGGCTACCGTAGCCTGTGTGACTCCCTGCGGCGCGCGCTGGCCGGCGAGACCGTCGTCTTCGAACGCGAATATCGCGGCCGTGACCTGTACCGCTGTGAAGAGGTCAGCTACCTGCCGCAGTTCGATGCACAGGGGAACGTGGCCGGCGTGCACGCTGTCACGCTCGACATCACCGAGCGCAAAAAGCAAGAGCTACGCTTGCGCGCGCTGACCACCACCGATCACCTGACAGGCCTGCTCAATCGCGCCGGCTTTGACGAGCGCTTGCTCGCCGCGCTGGATCAGGCGCGTGTGGCTGACACCGTGGGTGCGCTGCTGCTGCTGGATCTTGACGGTTTCAAGGCGGTCAACGATACGCACGGCCACTCCGTGGGCGATGCACTGCTGCGCGCCTTCGCGCAGCGCCTGGCGCGCGCCGTGCGGCCGTATGACGGCGTAGCGCGCTTTGGCGGCGATGAGTTTGCCGTGGTGCTGGAGCAGCTCCCGCACCTGGACGATGCCAAGACTGTCGCGCGCAATGTCCTTGCTGCGTGCAACAAGCCGTTTCGCCTGGGCGAGATCACCGTGCAGATTGGCAGCAGCATCGGCCTGGCGGGTTTTGATGGCCGGACGCTGGCGCAGAGCGTGGTCTTCGAGGCCGCCGATGAGGCGTTGTACGAAGCCAAGTCGCGCGGCAAAGGCCTGTTTGTGAGCGCGGACGAGCTTTCGGCGGGCTGATTTCGCGCTGCCGCACAGCACGCAGAAACGGGTACGCTCGATGGCGTTTTGGCGCTGCTGTGCGGTCAATGCTGCATCACAACATCCGCTCCCCAGGCTGGGCGGCGGACAATCCCCTATCGCACGGTCGTGCGCTTTCCGGTAAAGTCCCGCGACTGACTGCGCGTGCCGGCCACCCTGGCGCGCCGCACAAGAGCGCTGTACCCATGGCGCCTTCGCTTCACACTCCGACGCACTCCGATGCGCGCATGCCCGATCCGGCATCGCTCGTCGGGCAGGTCTCTTGCGGTCTCGCCAACACTGTCTTGTGACGCGAAACCCGGGCAGACACGCGGCCGGACGCGATGCAGGGCGCATGCGGGGGAGCGACGGTGTTGGGCCAGCGCATCTTCGAGACGAATCGCATTCACGCAATCGCGACGGACAAACAAGGAGCAGGTTCGCATGCAAAAAATGATCAAACGGCTGCTGTTGACGGCAGTGGCTGCGGGGGCGGCAATCGCAACGGGCGCAGCATCGGCAGCCCAGGACATCAAGATCGGCGTGGCTGAAGCACTGTCGGGCGGCGCAGCCCAGTACGGCGTGGCCATCCGCAATGGCTTCCAGCTGGCGGCTGACGAGATCAACGCCGCCGGTGGCGTCAACGGCAGCAAGATCGCGCTGGTAATCGAAGATGAGCAGGGCAAGAAGGAAGAGGCCATCAACGTCTTCAAGAAGCTGATCTTCCAGGACAAGGTGGCAATGGTGTTTGGCCCCACGCTGTCCAACTCTGCGCAGGCGGCTGACCCGATCGCGCAGGCCGCCAAGACGGTGGCCTTCGGCACTTCCAACACGGCAGACGGCATCACCAGCATTGGCGATTACGTCTTCCGCAACTCCGTGACCGAAGCCGACGTGCTGCCGGCCACCATCCAGACCGTGGTGAAGAAGGCTGGCGTGAAGAAGGTTGCCGTGCTGTACGGCAACGACGACGTCTTCACCAAGAGCGGCTACGACAACTTCAAGAAAGCGCTTGAAGACCTGAAGATTCCGGTCACGACCACCGAGACCTTTGCCAAGGGCGACGTGGACTTCAAGGCCCAGCTCACCAAGATCAAGGCAACCAACCCAGATGCGATCGTGCTGTCAGCACTGATTGCTGAGGGTGGTCCGATCATGGTGCAGGCTCGCCAACTCGGCTTGAACGTGCCGGTCATTGGCGGCAACGGCATGAACTCGGTCAAGGTGTTCGACCTGGCCAAGGACAAGTCCGATGGCCTGTGGGTGGGCAGCCCGTGGTCGATCGAGAACCACACGCCGGAGAACACCAAGTTCATCACCGCTTACACCGCCAAGTACAAGGCTGCGCCGGACCAGTTCGCAGCGCAGGCGTATGACGCGATGTACATCGCGGCTGCAGCGCTGAAGACGGTCAAGTTCAGCGGCAACCTGGAAGCGGATCGCAAGGCCGTTCGCGATGCGCTGCCGGCAGTCAAGCACACGGGTGCGACCGGTGCGTTTGCGTTCCGCCAGGTGACGGCACGCGGCAAGCCGGCCGGTTATGACGCTGTGCAGACCCCGATCGTGAGCGTGACCAAGTCGGGCAAGTACACGATCGAGAAGTAATCTTCGGTTCTCCTGGAGACCGAACAAGCGGGGCGTAGCTAAACCTACGCCCCATCGCTTTTTTGTGGCACGCGGGGCAACCTCGGCCACCCCTTCATCTGACTCATCATGCTGGAACAGCAACTCGTCAATGCGCTGTCGCTCGGTTGCGTGTATGCGTTGTTCGCCCTGGGATTCACGCTGGTTTTCGGCATCCTGGGCGTAATCAACCTGTCGCACGGCGCGGTGTTCATGCTGGGTGCCTATGCGGCGCTGCAGGTTGTGACGCACTTTACATTGCCGCTATGGGCGGCGCTGGCCGTCGGCTTTATCGTGAGCGGCGTGGCCGGGCTCATCATCGATGTGCTGCTGCTGCGCCCGCTGCGCCGCCGCAACGCGCCTCACCTGATCCCGATGATCGCCACCATCGGCGCGGGCATTGCCATCAACAACGCCATGCAAGGCGTGTTTGGCGCGGAGAACATGCGCTTTCCGGCCGGGCTCGTGTCGGATGCCTCGCTGGACCTCGGCGGTATCCACCTCACGCCGCTGGAGCTGGGCATCATCGTGTTGTCGTTTGTGCTGATGGCGGCGCTCATGCTGCTGCTCAAGCGCACGCAATTGGGCCGTGCGCTTCGCGCGATTGCAGAGTCGCCCAAGGCGGCGGCGCTGCTGGGCATTAACGTGGAAGGCCTGTTCCTGCTGACCTCGTTTGCGGCGGCCGCGCTGGGCGGATTGTCGGGTGTGCTGATCGGCCTGTACTCCAACGCGGTGTTCCCACTGATGGGCCAGCCGATGCTGCACAAGGGCATCGCGGTCATCATCCTGGGCGGCTTGGGCGATATTCGCGGCGCGATGCTGGGCGGGCTGTTCCTCGGGTTTGCCGAGGTGCTGTCGGTGGCCTACATCGGCTCGACCATGCGTGATGCGGTGGCGTTCGGTCTGCTGTTCCTGATCCTGCTGGTGCGGCCGCAAGGGCTGTTCGGCAAGGTGCTGGAACGCAAGGCATAAGGAGGCCGACGACATGGAATGGTTCGACAATTTCTGGTCGGTCTACAGCAACCTGGTGCTGACGCTCGGCATCAACGCGCTGCTGGCGCTGTCCATCTATCTCACGCTGTCGTGCGGCTTGCTGGCGATGGCGAATGCGGCCTTCATGGGCATTGGCGCCTATACGGCGGCGCTGCTGACGATGAATGCGGAGATGCCGTTTTCGGTGGCACTGCTGGGCGGTATGGTGGCGCCGGCTGTGGTGGCGATCGTCATCGGTCGGCCGACGCTGCGCCTGTCTGGTGTGTACCTCGCCATGGCGACGCTGGGCTTTGGTGAAGTGGTGCGCGTGCTGATCCTGAACACCGAAGACTGGACCGGCGGCGCGCTGGGCCTGAACGGCATTCCGCAGCTCACGCAGTGGTGGCACGTGGCGCTGGCCGTGTTGCTGACGCTGTTCGTGCTCGCGCGCATGCGCCGCTCGAAGGTGGGCCGCGCGTTCGAGGCCATCAAGGAAGATGAGACCGCCGCCGGCCTGATGGGCATTAACGTGGCAGGCACCAAGCTGCTGGCGTTCACGCTGGGCGCGGCCATCGCCGGGCTGGCGGGCGCGCTCAATGCGCACCTGACGTTCTTCATCGGCCCGAACGAATTCGGCTTCGACCGCGGCGTGGAAATCCTCACGATGACCATCCTGGGCGGCACCAATGGCCTGACTGGTCCAGTCCTCGGCAGCCTGATCCTCTCGCTGCTGCCGGAACTGTTGCGTGCGTTCAAGGATTTCCGCCTGGTTGTCAACGGCGTGATCCTGATGGTGATCGTGTTGTTCTTGCCGAAGGGCATTTGGGACCCGGCGCGTTTCGCGCGCTGGTTTGGCATCAAGCGCGGTGGCACGATGCCGAGTACCGGTGACACCCGGGCTGCTTCCAACGAATCGCGCTGAGGCCGCCATGCTGAAACTTGCATCGATTTCCAAAAGCTTTGGCGGCTTGTCGGTTCTGCAGGACGTCAATATTGAAGTGCCGCAGGGCAGCATCTTCGGCCTGATCGGCCCGAACGGGGCTGGCAAGACGACAGTGTTCAATTTGATCACCGGCCTGCTTGCACCGACCGGTGGTTCGCTCACCTTCAACGGCGAAAACCTCGTCGGCAAGAAGCCGCACCAGATCACGCAGATGGGCATTGCCCGCACGTTCCAGAACATCCGCATCTTCAAGGAGATGACGCTGCTGGAGAACGTGGTGGTCGGTATGCACCGGCATCTGGATTACGGCGCGCCGGGGCTGCTGCTCTCGCTGCCCAAGTACCGCGCCGCCGAGCGCCGCGCGCGCGACCGTGCGCTGGAGCTGCTCTCGTGGGTCAAGCTCGACCACAAGGCGCACGATATTGCTGACAACCTCTCATACGGCGACCAGCGCAAGCTTGAACTCGCGCGTGCGCTGGCGACCGAGCCCAAGCTGCTGCTGCTCGACGAGCCCGTCGCCGGCATGAACACCGGCGAGAAGGTCGACCTGATGGCCGAGATAGAGAACATCAAGGCGCGCGGCTACACGATCTTCATGATCGAGCACGACATGCGCTTCGTGATGGGCCTGTGTGAACGCATTGCGGTGCTGAACTTCGGCCGCATCATCGCCGAAGGGCCGCCGGAGGCGATTCGCAACAACCCGCAAGTCATCGAGGCCTATCTGGGCCGTGACGATGATGATGCTGAGGAGGCAACGGCATGACCACGCTGCTGGAAGTCAAAGGGCTGGACGTGTCGTACGGGCACATTGCAGCCGTCAAGGGCATCGACTTTGCGCTCAAGACTGGCGAGATCACCTCGCTGGTGGGTGCCAACGGTGCAGGCAAGTCGACCACGCTGCTGGCGCTGTCGGGGCTGATTCCGAGATCGCAGGGCGAGGTGCGCGGCCAGATCCTGTTCGAGGGCGAAGACGTCTCGCAGTGGTCGCCCCACAAGCGCGTGCAGCGCGGCCTCGTGCAGGTGGCCGAGGGCCGCGCCACGCTGACCACCATGACGGTGCGCGAGAACCTGGAGCTGGGCGCGTACACACGAAACGCGCGCAAGGACCGCGCCCAGATTGCCTCCGACCTGGAGCGCGTGTTCCACCTGTTCCCGCGCCTGAAGGAGCGCATCGATGGGCTGGCCGGCAACCTGTCGGGCGGCGAGCAGCAGATGCTCGCCATCGGCCGTGCGTTGATGGCCCGCCCGCGCGTACTGCTGCTCGATGAACCGTCAATGGGCCTGGCGCCGATCATCGTGCAGGAGATCTTCCGCATCCTGCGCACCATCAACGCTGAAGGGCTGACGATCTTCCTGGTGGAGCAGAACGTGCGGCAGGCGCTGAAGATCGCACAGCATGGCTATGTGCTGGAGACCGGCCAGATTGTGCTGGCCGACAGCGGGAAAAACCTGCTGGGCAATCCGCGCGTGCTCGAAGCCTACCTGGGCGGCTGAGCCTGTAAAAGACAACCGGCACCCTCTCTTGGTGCCGGTTTTTTATCCCAAAGCGTACCCGTTTCTGCGTACGCCTCCACTAAAGCGTACCTGTTTCTGCGTACGTTCAATGCCCCGCTAAAACGTGCCGCTGTGCGTCGAATAACGCGATCAGCGCATCGGCCACCGCCCGCACGCGCGGGGAGCGGCGCACATCGGGGTGGATCGCCAACCAGATTTCCCGGTGCAGTGCGGGGTGGTCGACCGGCAATCGGCGCAAAAGCGTACCCGTTTCTGCGGGTGCGCCCAGGAAGTGCGGAAGCGCTGCCACACCCAGTCCGGCGAGTGCTGCCTGGTGGATTGCCGCCAGATCGCTACAACGCAGGACCACGCGGCGTTCGCCTGCGTACTCATCCAGCCAGCGTTGCTGCGGCACGTGGCGCAGGCGCTCGTCATAGCCGATGAACTCCCATTCCGCTTCGGGTTGCGCCAGTACCTCAGGCATTGCATACAGCCCATAGCCGAGATCGCCTAGCGGCCGCGTGGCCAGCGTGGATGCAGTCGGGCGCGACAGCCGGATGGCGAGATCGGCCTCGTGTGCCATCAGGTTGGCGTTGCGCGTCTCGCCCAGCAAGACCAGGCTGATGCCCGGCCACTGGCGGTGCAGCGCGGCCAAGTGCGGTGCAATGAAGTGGCTCGCGATGGTGGGTGGCGCCGAGATGCGCACCGTCCCGCGCAGGCTGCCCGCACCCGCCGCTGCGCGGGCGAAGCCGGCGGCCTCCTGCTCCATGCGCTCGGCGCGCTCGGCCAGCGCACTGCCCTCGGCGGTCAGGCGCCAGCCGCGTGGCAGGCGGTCGAACAACCGCACGCCCAGCGATTGCTCCAGCGCATCGGCACGCCGCGCCACAGTGGTGTGCTCCACCGCCAGCCGCCGCGCTGCGGCCGACAGGCTGCCCTCACGCGCCAGCACAAGGAAGTAGCGCACGTCATCCCACTGCAAGGAGGAAGAAGGTTCGGCCACTACCGCGCTTGTGAGCACGCGTTTCGGTCGATCCGGGCTTTTTTGCACAGAAGATGCTCAGTTTTTGAGAATTCCCGGGCGATTCTGAACGGAATACGCTTGTTTCACAACATGACGGCAGCAATACCCATCGTCATGAAACTGAAAAGCGTACCCATTTCTGCGAGGACATTTGTCATGCATGCCAAGGTCATTCAACTTCGTGAACCCGCTTCTGCATTGGGTTTGCAGCCCGCCAGCCTGATGCTTTCACCACCTGCACCCAATGCACTGACGGTGCGCCACACCGCCATCGGTGTGAACTTTGTTGACGTATATCACCGTGCCGGGCTGTACCCGGTGCCGGCGTTTCCCGCGGTGTTGGGAGTGGAAGGCGTCGGGGTGGTGGAAGCACTGGGGTCGGACGTGCGCGGCTTTGTGGTCGGCCAGCGTGTGGCCTGGGCCGGGCTGATGGACGGCGCGCCCGGCGGTTATGCAAGCCATCGCAACATTCCTGCGGAGCGCGCGATTGCGCTGCCGGATGCGCTGGACGACGAAACCGTCGCCGCTACGCTACTGCGCGGCATCACCGCGCACATGCTGCTGTCTCGGGTACGCCGGGTACAGGCGGGCGACACGGTACTCGTGCATGCGGCAGCCGGTGGCCTGGGCCTGCTGCTGGTGCAGTGGGCGAAGCGCCTGGGTGCGCGCGTGATCGGTACAGTCGGCAGCGAGGCCAAGGCGGCCACCGCACTCGGCCATGGCGCAGACCACGTCGTGCTGTACCGTCAGCAGGACGTGCGTGAAGCCGTGCTGCAATTGACCGATGGTGATGGCGTCGATTACGCCATTGACGGTGTAGGCGGGGCGATGTTGCAAACGTCTCTGTCAGTGACGCGGCCATTCGGCATGGTGGCGAGCATCGGCCAGGCGAGCGATGTCGGCAATACGCAAACGCACACTCTTGACCTCTCTGAGTTGGGGCCATCGCGTTCCATTGCGCTGGCGCGGCCGGGCGTGTTCCGCTACATGGCGGATCTCTCGCGCTACCGCGCCGGTGCGCAGGCCGCGTTGCAACGCATGCTCGAAGGCGTGCACGTGCCGGTGGGCGGTACCTATGCGCTTGAAGAGGCGGCCACTGCGCACGCGGCGCTGGAGGCCGGCCAAACCTCTGGAGCATTGCTGCTGCGACCATGACCGTACCCATTTCTGCGGCGTACCCGTTTCTGCGAGGTGCTCGGCAGTGTGGTGCCTCGCGGCGCGTCGTATTACCCCCTTCACGCATCATGCACAAGGAGTCCTCCCATGCTGTACCTGATTCTTTTCGCCTATCGCGCACCGTTGTCCGAGATGGACCGCGTGCTGCCCGCCCATCGCCAACACCTGGACACGCACTACGCGAGCGGGCACTTCCTGATGTCCGGACCACTCTTCCCGCGCGAAGGCGGCGCCATCCTCGCGCGCGCCGCGTCACGTGAGGAGATCGATGCCATCGTGGCGCGCGATCCTTTTGTGCTGGAACACCTGGCCGATGTACGCGTCATGGCATGGAGCCCGAACCGGCGCGTGGCTGGCTTGCCGCAAGCGTGGTTTGTTGATGGCGCCGTGCATACGCCGGCGTAATCCCTGCGCAACTCGCCCGCTATCATGATGGTCTGCCGTTTACGGGGCCGTCATGACCCACATTCCGGATACACCAACGCCATCGCCCACCCCATCACCGCGCCCAGCGTGGTGGCAGCGCGTGGTCGCGCGGTTGCCGTTCGGCAGCGAACATCTGGTGTTTGTCTACGCTGCCGTGATCGGCTGCGCGGGCGCCTTGTCGACGATTCTGTTTCGCGAGTGCCTGCGCCAGCTGCAGTGGTGGCTCTCCGGCACCGATCAGGGGCTGGTGGCCACGGCCCGCGCACTGCCGTGGTGGGCGCGCCTGCTGGTGCCGGCCATCGGCGGCGTGCTGGCGGGGCTTACGCTGCAGGTCGGGCTGAAGTGGATTCCACGCAAGGGCTCGGAAGACTATATGGAAGCCATCGCTGTGGGCGACGGCGTGTTGAGCGCGCGGCAGAGCTTGGTACGCAGTGCGTCGTCGCTGTGTTCGGTGGCCAGTGGTGCGTCCATCGGGCGGGAAGGGCCGATGGTGCAACTGGCGGCGATGTGCGGTTCGCTGCTGGGGCGCGTGCTGAGGCGCGGGTTTGGGCACATCAGACCGGTCTCAGTCGAGCAACTGCGTCTGCTGGTTGCGTGTGGGGCGGCAGCTGGTATCACCTCCGCCTACAACGCGCCGATCTCAGGCGCCGTGTTCGTGAGCGAGATCGTCTTCGGGGTCATCACCACGGCCACGCTGGGGCCGCTGCTGGTGTCGGCCGTGACCGCCGACATCGTGTTGCGCCAGTTCTTCGGGTACGGCGCGGTCTACGAGATGCCGCATTTCGATTTCGTGTCTGGCTGGGAAGTGCTGACCTATCTGGGGCTCGGCCTGGCGGCAGGCATGGCGGGGCCGCTGCTGTTGGGGCTGATTGACCGCGCACGTGATGCCTTTGCCCGTACCAAGTTGCCGCTGACGTTGCGGTTGGCACTGGGTGGGCTGATCGTTGGTGCGCTGTCGACGCAATTGCCTGAGGTCTGGGGCAACGGCTACAGCGTGGTCAACAGCTTCCTGCACCAGCCGTGGCTGTGGCAGACCGTGGCGCTGGTGCTGATCTGCAAGGTCGTGGCGACGGCGGCCAGCGCGGGTTCGGGCGCAGTTGGCGGTGTGTTCACGCCCACGCTGTTCTGTGGTGCGGCGCTGGGCTTGCTGTACGGCACAGGCATGCACGCGCTGCTGCCGGGAGCGGCGCCGGTTCCGATCAGCTATGCGGTGGTCGGTATGGGCGCGTTGCTGGCGGCCACCACGCATGCACCGCTCATGTCGATCCTGATGATCTTTGAGATGACGCTGTCGTACCAAGTGGTGCTGCCGCTCATGCTGGCGTGCATCACCGGCTACGTGACTGCGCATGCGGCGGGTGCGCCGTCGGTGTATGCGCGGGCGCTGGCGCAGAACAAAAAGGAAGCGCACGAGGATGCGGGTGAGGGTGCCCAGCCCTTGCCGTAGTCCCCGGCTTCGAGCGGTACGCAGAAATAGGTACGCTCCGCCGATTTCTGCGTCGCTCGCGAACCCAGACACGCTTTCCACACGGCAACAAGCGTGTTTTCTCAGCAAAACCCAAGCAAAAGCGATCTTTGGATCGCTTTATGGTGTGCGTTTTCAGGAACTTTTCATAGAAAATGTGATAATTGATTGCTGTTGCGAATCATTATCATTTATATTTGCGTCCGCATTTCGTAGTGCGCTCTTGTGCACGGCGGCACGGGCGCAGGAGGGCGTTCCGCAGCGGCTGGCATCCAGAAGGAAGGGCGCCGCCCGGAGAAACCACCCAGATGAACCGCCCCAATCGCCTGAACCCCAGGCCCGTCGCCAGCGCCCTGCTGGCTTTGTTTGCCACGCCTGCCGTCGCACTCGCTCAGCAAGCCGCATCCACTCCTGTCGTTGCCAACAGCGCCGCCACTGCCACGGCTACGCTGCCCGAGGCCGTGGTCAAGGCCACCGCCCCGCGTGATGACTACAACGCCGCCAAAAGTTCGATCTCCAAGCTGCCCGAGAACCTGCGCGACATTCCGCAGTCGGTGACGGTGGTGCCCAAGGCACTGACCGATGCGCAGGGCGCCAGCTCGCTGGCCGATGCGCTGCGCAATGTGCCGGGCATCACCATCGGCGCGGCTGAGGGCGGGCAGATCGGCAACAACATCAACCTGAACGGTTTTTCGGCGCGCACCGACATCTACCTGGATGGCTTTCGCGATCGCGGCCAGTACTACCGTGATCTGTTCGCCCTCGATTCGGTGGAAGTGCTGATGGGCCCGTCGTCGATGCTGTTCGGGCGGGGTTCAACCGGCGGCGTCATCAACCAGGTGACGAAGAAGCCGTCGCTGAAGGCGGCCACGGAAATCACCGGCTCGGTTACCACCAATGGCCTGGTGCGTACCACGGTAGATGTCAACACGCCGACGTCCGATACGTCTGCCTTCCGCATGGCTGCCATGGCGCAGAACGGCAAGACCAGCACCCGCGACGAGATGACGGCGCAGGACTTCGGCATTGCGCCGTCGTGGCGCTTCGGCATCGGCACGCCCACCGAGGTGACCCTCTCCGCGCTGCTGCAGCACAACCGCGACATGCCTGACTACGGTGTGCCGAACCTCAACGGCCACCCGGTCAACGTTGATCCGAAGACGTACTACGGCTTCACGGACGACCGCACCACGCAGGACGTGGCTGCATTTTCGGCCAATATCGACCACAAGTTCTCGCCCAACCTGCGCTTGCGCAACCAGACGCAGTTCAACTACGTGCAGACCGATGCGCGCGAGACGGCGCCCAATGCGGTTGGCACGGTGAGCCCGACGGGCGTGTTCACGGCGCTGACCAACAGCAATCTGCCGCTGTCTGCGTTGTCGGTACGCCTGCAAAGCCACGACCGTCGCATCCGTGACTACTCGCTGTTCAACCAGACCGAGCTGACGGCCAAGTTCGATACGGGCTCAGTCAAACACACGCTGCTGGTGGGCACCGAGTTCGGCCACGATGGCTACGACAACCAGAACTACTATCGCAACGGCTCGTGCAACGGCACGCCGCTGGTGCAGTCGAGCATGACGAGCGGGTTTGTGTCGTGCGAGCCGCTGGTGAGCCCGAGCTATACGAACTCGCCGTCGAATGCGCCGTCCATGCTGGGCAACGTGCAGGGTGGTTCTGCCAACACGGTGGCGGCGTACTTCAACGATTCGATCGAGTTCACCAAGCAGTGGAAGGCGGTGGCGGGTCTGCGCTATGACCGCTACATCGCCAGCATTTCGAACTCGCTGAACGCGGCCAACACGCCGGCATCGGCCAAGATCACCGCGCTACCGTATGCGCAGCAGACGGTGAACTTCGTCAGCACGCGCCTGGGTGGCATCTGGCAGCCGACGGACTGGCAGTCGTACTACGTGTCGTACGGCACCTCGTTCAACCCGTCATTGGAGCAACTGGTGGGTACGACGGGTCAGCAGAATCTGGACCCGGAGAAGAACAAATCGTATGAAGCCGGCGGCAAATGGGATTTGCTCAATGGCGACTTGTCGGTGTCGTCGGCGGTGTTCCAGATCACCAAGGACAACGCGCGCACGCAAATCGACAGCACGACGTACACCTCTGCCGGCAAGATTCGCGTGCGCGGCGCGCGCCTGGGTGCCACGGGCCACGTGACCGACAAGCTGCAGATCTTCGCGGGCTACACGTACCTGGATGCGGAGATCGTCAACGGTATCGCCGCGGGCACGCAGGGCATGGCGCCGGCCAACACACCCAAGCATGCCGCTACGGTGTGGACGAGCTACACCTTCATGCCGAACTGGGAAGTGGGTGCGGGCGCGTTCTACATGTCGCAGCGCTACGCCAACAACACCGACACCGTGCAGGTGGGCGGCTTCGTGCGCTGGGATGCGATGCTGGCCTACCACCAGCCCAAGTACGACGTGCGCCTGAACGTGTTCAACCTGTTCAACAAGACGTATTACGATGCGCTGATTCCGTCCGATGGCGGTCGCGCCGTGCCGGGTACCGGCCGCGCGGCGATGCTGTCGGTGGTGTATCGCATGTAACGGCTTGGAGGGATGGACCTTCAGGCCCCGTCCCTCACCGCTTGATTGGCGCACGCACCATGCTTGTCTGTATTCCCAACGTCTTCAACGCCGCGCAGGTGGCTGCGCTGCGCGAGCTGCTCGACAACGCGGGCGATGCCTGGGTGGATGGCCGCGTGTCGGCCGGCTATTCAGGGGCGCCGGTCAAGAACAACCAGCAGATTGATGAGCGCGCCGAAGTCGCCCTGCAGTGCCAGCAGCTCATTCTGAGCGTGCTGGAGCGGCACCCGCGCTTCATCAGCGCAGCGTTGCCGAACGTAGTGTACCCGCCAATGTTCAACCGCTACGGCGAGGGCATGACCTTCGGCGCGCACGTGGATGGCAGCGTGCGCATCCACCCGCACAACGGTGCCAAGCTGCGCACGGACATCTCGGCCACGCTGTTTCTGTCAGACCCGGCCAGCTACGACGGCGGCGAGCTGCAGATCGAAGACACCTACGGCATGCACAGCATCAAGCTCAATGCCGGCGACTTGGTGATCTACCCGGCCACGAGCCTGCATCAGGTCACACCCATCACACGCGGCGTGCGCGTGGCGAGCTTCTTCTGGATCCAAAGCCTGATTCGCGATGACGCGCAGCGCGCCATGCTGTTCGACCTGGACAACGCGATCCAGACGCTTAACCAGACTGACGCGGATGCCACCGCGCGCCGCACGCTGATCGGCGTGTATCACAACCTGATGCGGCAGTGGACTGAGACCTGAGCTGAGGGGCTCGCGTCACATCCTAAGAATGGTGCGGCGCAAAAACGCAAGCGGGCTTAGCGGCCCGAACGGCGATACAGCTCGGCCATCATGCCGCAGCTTTCCACGTGCAGCGCGATGGCGCGCGAGGCTTCACGGCGCAGGATTTGCCAGAAGCGAGCAAGGCGGGACGTGGGGGCGGCGTTGAGTGCGGCGGCTTTCATGGCGATTCCTTTCTGAGCGATAACCTAGGGATTACCCTGATGTTAGTCGCAATATTGCGACGCAGCAAATTCATGGCCGGCGATGTGGCCCGGTCACCACAGCAATGTGATTGAGTCGCCGCTGGCCAAGCCCGGCGCGTCCGCAACCGGGACAGCGCTACACTCGTGCGTCACTCACAGCCATCCTGACCGACCATGTCTGCACTGCGCACGCTGTATCCGCCCATCGAACCGTACGAAACCGGCATGCTCGATGTGGGCGATGGCCACACCATCTACTACGAGCGCGTCGGCACGCCCGGTGCCAAGCCAGCGGTGTTTCTGCACGGCGGGCCGGGCGGCGGCATCTCGGCCGACCACCGCCGCCTGTTTGACCCGGCACGCTATGACGTGATGCTGTTTGACCAGCGCGGCTGCGGGCGCTCGACCCCACATGCGGGGTTGGAGGCCAACACCACCTGGCATCTTGTAGATGACATTGAGCGCCTGCGTGCCATTGCCGGTGCGGAGCGCTGGCTCGTGTTCGGCGGCTCCTGGGGCTCAACGCTGGCGCTGGCCTACGCGCAGAAGCATCCCGAATGTGTGAGCGCGCTGGTGCTGCGCGGCATCTACACCGTTACGCAGGCAGAGCTGCGCTGGTACTACCAGTTCGGCGTGTCGGAGATGTTCCCCGAGAAATGGGTACGCTTTCAGGCGCCCATCCCCGAGGCGGAGCGTGACAACATGATTGCCGCCTACCGCAAGGTGCTTACCGGCGACGACGTCGCCAAGCAGATCGAAGCCGCCCGCGCCTGGAGCGTCTGGGAAGGCGAGACCATCACGCTGCTGCCTGACCCGAGCAACAGCGCCAAGCACGCCGACGACCATTTCGCGCTGGCTTTCGCACGGCTGGAGAACCACTATTTCACCCACCAGTGCTGGCTGGAGGAAGGGCAGTTGCTGCGCGAGGCGCACAAGCTGGCCGGCATTCCAGGTGTGATCGTGCACGGCCGCTACGACATGCCGTGTCCGGTGCGCTACGCGTATGCGCTGCACCAGGCGTGGCCCGACGCGGATTTCCACCTGATCGAAGGCGCGGGTCATGCATGGAGCGAACCCGGCATCCTCGATCAGCTTGTTGCCGCTACCGATCGCTTTGCCGGCAAGTAAGCCATGACCGACTCCGCCGATCTACGCTTCCTGCTGGCCATCCAGGAAAACGGCAGCCTGGTTGCCACGGCGCGGGCGTTGGGCCTGACGCCATCGGCGGTGTCGCAGCGCTTGCAGCAGTTGGAAAAGAAACTGGGCGTGCGGCTTGTTGACCGCACCGCGCGCAGCCTGCGCTTTACGCAAGAGGGTGCACTGCTGTGCGAGCGCGGTGCGGAACTGATCCGGCAGCTCGATGCGTTGTCGGAGGATCTGCAAACGCGCCAGGGTGGCCTGGTGGGGACGCTCAAGGTCAATGCGCCGCTGGGTTTCGGGCGGCGCTATATCGCACCGGTCATCAGCGACTTTCAGCAGGAGCATCCCGACGTCGACATCGAACTGACGCTCTCCGATGCCCCATTGACGGAAGCCGCTGAGCGCTTTGATGTGGTCGTCCATATCGGTGCGCTGCAGGTGTCCAACCTGGTGGGCTACGCGATTGCGCCGAATGCGCGGTTGCTTTGTGCGTCGCCCGCGTTCATCAAGCGCCATGGCTTGCCCGAGACGCCCGACGATCTCGCCGCGCTGCCCTGCATCGTGCTGCGCGAGAACAAGGAAGATATGTCGCTCTGGCATTTCGGCAAGGGCCGGACGAGTCGTAGCGTGCGCGTGCAAGCCAAGCTGATCTGCAATGACGGCGACGTGATCCGCCGC
>NZ_JAELUI010000149.1 GCF_016429285.1 Ralstonia sp. ASV6 | reverse complement strand
GCCGGGGCCGACTCACTTTCTTTGTCTTGCCAAAGAAAGTAAGCAAAGAAAGGCGCGCCCGAGATGGCGACTTCCCCTTGAATTTCTGTAACCGGGCGGAGACGGGGAAAACTCGCTGCGCTCAGACAGCTCCCCGTCTTTTTCCGCCCGCTTACAGAAATTCAAGGCGCCATCTAGGGCTGGGTACGGCCACACCGGCTGGGCGTGTGGGCGAGCGCCAAGGCGTGCCTTCTTCTGTGGTTTTAAGTTCAGTTGTGGGGTGGGTTCGCGCTGAATTTGTCCACCATCTCCGCCCAGCCTTCGGGCCCCAGTCGTTCCATCGTCGCGATGTTCCGTTCGTAGATGTCCGCTGCATCGGGTACGGCTGCGGCGGCGCGGGCGATGCTGTCTTCGCGCAGCAGATGCAGGATCGGGGCGGGGGCGCGGTTGGTGGCGTTGGTGATGTTGTCCGGGTCGGCATCGGCAAAGACGAAATCGGGGTGGAAGCTGGCGAGCTGCAGTTCGCCTTCGAAGCCGGTTTTGGCGAGCAGCGCCTCGGCGCGTTCGGTGAGGGTGTGGAAATCGAAGAAGTCGGCCAGTGCGGGAACGAGCAGCAATGTGGTGTCGATGTCTGCGGCGGGTGTGCTGTGCAGCAGGTCGGCTTCGGCGCGCAGGTGGTCGAGCACGTCGCCGTCCATCGTGGCGCGACTCACGACGTAGCGCACCTGCCGTTTGACGTGCACGGCCTTGGCGAACGGGCACAGGTTCAGGCCGATGACGGCGTCTTCCAGCCAGCGCTGCACGCGGGTGACATGGTTGGCGGCGGTGTCTTCGCTCAGCGGCAGAGCATCGGCGGGCGGATCGAGCAGGACGAAATGCGGGGGGCGGTCGGACACAGCGGGCACGGAGGAGGAAACCAGCGCGCAGTGTAGTCGATGGCTCGGGAGCGTTTCTTGCGACACAGAGGGCGTTGTGACTTGCAACGTTCGGCGCGCGGCGTTTGAGGCGCGTCGAGATCACTTTGAGGTGCCTTGGGCGCCGCTTATGTGGTCAATTCATCCCTCGAAACGAACTGAGAAGGAGCCCAACCATGATCGAGCCGCGTGTATTGAAGAGCGCATTCGCCATGGCTGCCACGCTCGCCGCGTCGGCTGCCTTGGCCCAGATGACACCCGCACCGCAGACGTCGCCGCAAACCACGGGGACGGTGCAGACCGCGCCGGGCAACCCTGTACCGATGACGTCGTCGCCTGACCCGCTGGTGCAGAAGCGTATTGACGACAAGGCCGCCAACGACGAATACAAGGCGCGCAAGTCCGAAGCCAAGGCCGCCTACAAGGAGGAGAAGAAGGCCGCCAAGTCCAACCGCAAGGCCGAGAAGAAGGAGGCCAGCGCCAAGCGCAAGGAAGCCATGAGCGAGCAGGGTGGCCCAGCCCAGACGCCGGTCAGCGAAGGCAAGTAAGCGGTTGACGGCATCATGAAAAAAGGCGACCCGAGCGTCGCCTTTTTCTTTGTGCCGATGTGCGGTGCTCAGTGCCCGCGCGAAGCCGTCGGCAGGCGTACCTGCGCAACCGCCATTTCCCACTGTGCGATACGGCTGAGTGCCTCATCCCGGCTGATGACCGGGTGGAAAGTGCGTGAGGCGCGCCATTGCTGCGCGACCTCGTCTTCGCCACGGTAGAAGCCGGTGGCGATGCCGGCCAGGTATGCGGCGCCGAGTGCCGTGGTCTCGATGATCTCGGGGCGCACCACCGGAATGCCCAGCAGATCGGCCTGGAACTGCAGCAGCAGGTTGTTGGCCGAAGCGCCGCCATCCACGCGCAACTCCGAGATGGTGGAGACGGCGTCGCGCGTCATGGCCTGCAGCAGGGCCGTGCTCTGGAAGGCGATCGACTCCAGCGCCGCGCGGGCGATATGGCCGATGGTCGTGCCGCGCGACAGGCCGACGATGGCGCCTTGTGCGGTTGGGTCCCAGTACGGCGCGCCCAGGCCGGTGAACGACGGTACGAACACCACGCCGCCGGAATCAGGCACCGAGGCGGCCAGGCCCTCCACGTCGGCCGAGCGCTGGATGGCGCGCAGGCCGTCGCGCAGCCACTGCACCACCGCACCGCCCACGAACACGCTGCCTTCCAGCGCGTAGCTACGCTGGGTGCTGCTCTGGCAAGCGGCCGTGCTGATCAGGCCGTTGTGCGACTGGACGGCCTTGTCGCCCGTGTTGAGCAACATGAAGCAGCCGGTGCCGTAGGTGTTCTTGGCCATGCCGGGCTTGAAGCAGGCCTGGCCGAACAGGGCCGATTGCTGGTCGCCCGCAATGCCGCCAATGGTGAGCGAGGCGCCGAGCCAGTCGGCATCGGTCTGCCCGAATTGATACGCCGACGGATGCACCTCGGGCAGCAGGCTCGGGTGAATGTCGAGCGCGCGCATGAGGTCTTCATCCCACTGGCCGGTGTGGATGTTCCACAGCATCGTGCGCGACGCATTGGACACGTCGGTCACATGCAGGCGGCCGCGCGTGAGCTGCCACACCAGCCACGTGTCGATGGTGCCGAAGGCGAGTTCGCCACGGGCGGCGCGCTCGCGGGCGCCGTCCACATGGTCAAGAATCCAGCGCAGCTTGGTGGCAGAGAAGTACGGGTCGATGACGAGGCCCGTGCGCTTGCGCACTTCGTCTTCCAGGCCCTCGGCGCGCAGGCGTTCGCAGATGCTCTCGGTGCGGCGGTCCTGCCACACGATCGCGTTGAAGATGGGTTTGCCGGTGGCGCGTTCCCACACCACGGTGGTTTCGCGCTGGTTGGTGATGCCCAGCGCGGCCATGTCAGCGGCCGTCAGCTTGGCTTGTTCGAGTGCGGCGCGGCAGGTGGCGAGCTGGCTGTTCCAGATGTCGAACGGGTCGTGCTCTACCCAGCCGGGCTGCGGAAATTGCTGCGGAAACTCCTGCTGGGCGCTGGCCACGATCTGGCCGGCACGATTGAAGACGATGGCACGTGAGCTGGACGTGCCCTGGTCGAGCGCGAGGAGGTATTCCATAAGACAGATTCAAGTGACCGCCGGGCTGGAGCGAACCAACCCGGCGGTGGGTGAAACGGA
The DNA here is from genome assembly GCF_016429285.1 of Ralstonia sp. ASV6. Classification (GTDB taxonomy): domain Bacteria; phylum Pseudomonadota; class Gammaproteobacteria; order Burkholderiales; family Burkholderiaceae; genus Ralstonia; species Ralstonia flaminis. Next base: position 9,949 of record NZ_JAELUI010000149.1, on the reverse strand, counting down.
AGCAGGCATGGTAGCCCGCTGATCGAGGATGCGTCGATCAGACGGGCACCGAAATTAACGGACCTTGCCTTCCTTCCAGGCCGCCAGCAGCTTGTCGTAGGCCACCGTCTCGCCCTTCGGACGCTCGTTGTCGAGCTTCTTCCACGGGGCGTGCTCCGTCGACAGCCACTTGGCCGGATCGCTTTCGGGGTTCAGCTTGGGCGCGCAGTTCTTCATGCCGGCGCGCTGCAGGCGACCCATCACTTGGTCCATTTCCTTGGCCAGGTTGTCCATGGCAGCTTGCGGGGTTTTCTCCGCAGTCACGGCCGTGGCGACGTTCTTCCACCAAAGCTGCGCCAGCTTCGGATAGTCGGGCACGTTGTTGCCGGTCGGCGTCCAGGCCACGCGGGCCGGGCTGCGGTAGAACTCGATCAGGCCGCCGTACTTGGCTGCGTTCTTGGTGAAGTAGTCGCTGTGGATATCGGAGTCACGAATGAACGTGAGGCCGGTAATCGACTTCTTGAGCGACACGGTCTTCGACGTGACGAACTGGGCGTACAGCCATGCAGCCGAGCGGCGCTCGAACGGGGTGGACTTGAAGAACGTCCACGAGCCGACGTCCTGGTAGCCGTTCTGCATGCCGTCCTTCCAGTACGGGCCGTGCGGCGATGGTGCCATGCGCCACTTCGGCGAGCCGTCGGCGTTCACAACCGGGCCCGGCTTGGTCATCGGCGCGGTGAAGGCGCTGTACCAGAACACTTGCTGGGCGATGTGGCCCTGTGCGGGCACCGGGCCGGCTTCGTTGAAGGTCATGCCGGTCGCCTCGGGCGGGGCGTACTTCTTCATCCAGTCGATGTACTTGGTGAGGGCGTACACGGCAGCCGGGCTGTTGGTGGCACCGCCGCGGGACATCGACGCGCCCACCGGTGCGCAGCCTTCCACGCGGATACCCCATTCGTCGACCGGCAGGCCATTCGGGATGCCCTTGTCGGCAGAGCCTGCCATCGACAGCCACGCATCGGTAAAGCGCCAGCCCAGCGACGGGTCTTTCTTGCCGTAGTCCATGTGGCCGTAGACGCGCTTGCCGTCCAGCTCCTTCACGTCGTTCGTGAAGAAGTTGGCGATGTCTTCATAGGCCGTCCAGTTGACGGGCACACCCAGGTCGTAGCCGTACTTGGCCTTGAACTTCTCCTGCAGGTCCTTGCGGGCGAACCAGTCGGCGCGGAACCAGTACAGGTTGGCGAACTGCTGATCGGGCAACTGGTACAGCTTGCCGTCAGACGCCGTGGTAAAGCTCGTGCCGATGAAGTCCTTCAGGTCCAGGCCCGGGTTGGTGAACTCCTTGCCTTCGCCGGCCATGTAGTCCGACAGCGGCATCACCACGCCATAGCGGTAGTGCGTGCCGATCAGGTCGGAGTCGGAAATCCAGCCGTCATAGATGCTCTTGCCGGATTGCATCGAGGTCTGCAGTTTTTCGACGACATCGCCTTCCTGCATGATGTCGTGCTTGACCTTGATGCCGGTGATCTCTTCAAACGCCTTGGCCAGCGTCTTCGATTCGTAGGCATGTACGTCGAGCGTTTCCGACACGACGTGGATCTCGGTTACGCCCTTGGCCTTGAGCTTGGCTGCGGCATCGATGAACCACTTCATTTCCGCCATCTGCTTGTCTTGCGACAGCGTGCTGGGCTGGAATTCGCTGCTGACCCACTTCTTGGCTTCGGCTTCGCCGGCGTGTGCTGCGCCGACCGCCAGGGCGCTTGCCAGTGCAATGGCACTGAACTGAAGCGTCATGCGCCAGGATGTTTTCATCGGTATCTCCTCGTGCTTGTTGGCTTGTTGTTCTCCCCGCAGCGAAAACATCCGGCATTCCGACGCGGGGAGCGTGATGGAATGCCTGTGCCCGTACGTCAATGTGGGCGTGGAAGCGTCAACCCGCACTGACGCCTCCGGACTTGCAACTGCGAATACAACGATTGCGCGTCAACCGCGCCACATGATGAGCAGCAGCACCACCATCGAGGCGATGAAGCCGCCCCAGGCACCGGTGTCTTCCGATGCCAGGCCGACCCACGCCAGGTTGATGTAAGCGGCCGTCAACAGGCCGATGAAGAGGCGGTCACCGCGCGTGGTGGCAATGGGCAGCAGGCCCTTGCGCTCCACCGTCGGGCGGGTCACCTCCCAGATCGTCATGCCGGCCAGCATCAGGGCGATGCAGCCGAAGAAGATCGCCACTTCGGGCGTCCAGGCCATCCAGCTGAACATGGCTGTGTCTCCCGTTCTTGTTTTAGACGCGGCCCATCGCGAAGCCCTTCGCGATGTAGTTCCGCACAAACCAGATCACCAGCGCGCCAGGAATGATCGTCAGCACACCGGCCGCCGCCAGCACGCCCCAGTCCATGCCCGAGGCCGACACCGTGCGCGTCATCACGGCAGTGATCGGCTTGGCATCGACCGAGGTGAGCGTGCGCGCGAGCAGCAGCTCCACCCAGCTGAACATGAAGCAGAAGAACGCCGTCACGCCCACGCCTGCCTTGATCAGCGGCAGGAAGATCTTCAGGAAGAACGCGGGGAAGCTGTAGCCGTCGATGTAGGCCGTCTCGTCAATCTCGCGTGGGATGCCCGACATGAAGCCTTCCAGAATCCACACGGCCAGCGGCACGTTGAACAGCATGTGTGCCAACGCCACGCCCAGGTGGGTGTCCATCAGGCCGACCGTCGAATACAGCTGGAAGAACGGCAGCAGGAACACCGCGGGCGGCGTCATCCGGTTGGTCAGCAGCCAGAAGAACATGTGCTTGTCGCCCAGGAAGCGGTAGCGCGAGAAGGCGTAGGCCGCCGGCAGCGCCACCATGGTCGAGAGCACCGTGTTCATCGTCACGTAGATGATGGAGTTGATGTAACCCCAGTACCAGGACGGGTCGGTAAAGATGACCTTGTAGTTGTCGAACGTGACGAGCTTCGGCCAGATCGAGAAGCCGGCCAGCGTCTCCTCGTTGGTCTTGAGCGACATGCTCAACATCCAGTACAGCGGCAGCACCGCAAACGCCACGTACACGACGAGTGTGATGGCGCGTGCGATCTTGCGTTGATGTTCGTTCTTTTGATTACGCATGGTCGTCTCCCACGGCCGTGCTGGCACTGCCCATGCGCTGCATCCAGTTGTACAGGACGAAGCAGAACAGCAGGATGATGAGGAAGTACACGATCGAGAACGCCGCCGCCGGGCCCAGGTCGAACTGGCCGACCGCCTTCTGTGTCAGGTACTGCGACAGGAAGGTCGTGGCATTGCCGGGGCCGCCGCCGGTCAGCACGAACGGCTCGGTGTAGATCATGAAGCTGTCCATGAAGCGCAGCAGCACGCCAATCATCAACACGCCACGCATCTTCGGCAGCTGGATGTAGCGGAACACGGCCAGGCGGCTTGCGCCGTCAATCTCGGCGGCTTGGTAGAACGCGTCCGGAATTGAGCGCAGGCCGGCATACGCCAGCAGCGCCACCAGCGGCGTCCAGTGCCACACGTCCATGATCAACACGGTGATCCACGCGTCGAACGAGTGCGACGTGTAGTTGTAGTCGATGCCCATCTGGTTGAGCCAGTAGCCAGCCAGGCCGATGTCCGAGCGCCCGAAGATCTGCCAGATCGTGCCGACCACGTTCCAGGGAATCAGCAGCGGCATGGCAAGCACCACCAGCGCGGCCGAGGCTTTCCAGCCCTTGGATGGCATCGCCAGCGCCAGGCCGATGCCCAGCGGAATCTCCACCGCCAGCACGCACAGCGAGAAGATCAACTGGCGGGTGAGGGCGTCTTGCAGATCGCCATCACGCAGGATCTGGCGGAACCAGTCCACGCCCACGAACACGTGCTGCTCGGGGCTGATGATATCCTGCACCGAGTAGTTCACCACCGTCATCAGCGGCAGGATGGCGGAGAACGCCACGCACAGGAACACCGGCAGGATCAGGAACCAGGCCTTATTGTTGAGCGGCTTGTTCATCGGCCAATCCTCTCGTCATTGCTGTAATACAGCGTCTGCGGCGCATCCAGGCGCAGCCACACGCGCGATTCGGTCACGCTCACTTCGTTAGGCAGCTTGGCCTTGATGGGAAGGCCGACCGTGCTGTCGCCATTCGCGCCGAGGCTTGCTGTCAGCAACTGGTGCGTACCGAGTTGCTGCACCTGGTGTACATCCGCCGCCACTGTGCCGACTTCGCCCGGCGCAGCCAGTTGCACGAACTCCGGGCGGATGCCGAGCTTGAGCGAACCGTTTGCGCTCTTGAGCGTGGAAAGCGTGTCGCGGCTCACGGACAGGCGCTGGTCGCCCAGCGCGATCACATCCCCATCCACCGTCACCGGGTAGAGGTTCATGCCGGGGCTGCCGATGAAATAGCCGACGAAGGTGTGGTCCGGCCGCTCGAACAATGCTTCCGGCCCGCCTTGCTGCACCACTTTGCCTTCGGTCATGACCACCACCTCGTCGGCGAAGGTCAGCGCTTCCACCTGGTCGTGCGTCACGTAGATCAGCGTGAGCTTGAGCTGCTGGTGAATCTTCTTGAGCTGGCGGCGCAGTTGCCACTTCAGGTGCGGATCAATGACGGTGAGCGGCTCATCAAACAGGATGGCCGCCACGTCCTTGCGCACCAGGCCGCGCCCGAGCGAGATCTTCTGTTTGGCGTCCGCCGCCAGGCCCGAGGCGCGGCGCTTGAGCGCGTGCTGCAGCTCGAGAATCTCGGCGACTTCTTCCACGCGCTTTTTCACCTCGGCTTCGGGCGTCTTGCGGTTGCGCAGCGGGAAGGCGAGGTTGTCGAACACCGTCATCGTGTCGTAGATGACCGGGAACTGGAACACCTGCGCGATGTTGCGCTCGCGCGGACTGGCGTGCGTCACGTCCTGGCCGTCAAACAGCACCTGACCTTCGGACGGCACTAGCAGCCCCGAGATGATGTTCAGCAGCGTGGACTTGCCGCAGCCCGACGGGCCCAGCAGTGCATAGGCACCGCCGTCACGCCACGTCATGTTCATCGGCTGCAGCGCGTAGTCGCTCAGGCTTTGCGGATCGGGGCGGTAGCTGTGCCCCAGGTTGCGGAATTCAATGCGCGCCATGGGCGTCTCCCTGCTTGGGCGCGCTCACCAGCTTGCCCGCTTCATCGAACAGGAACAGCTCGGCCGGATCGACAAACACATCCAGCGCCGCACCCAGCTCGAACTCGTGCACGCCCGGCAACTGCGCGACCAGGCCGATGCTGCTCGGCTGGCCGGCGGCATGTGCGCGCACGTGCAAATAGGTTTCGGAGCCCGACAACTCGGCCAGCTCGACCGCGCCCGGCAGGGCAACGCTGCCGCCGTTGCGCGGCGCTAGGCGGATATGGCTCGGGCGCAGACCAATGCGGCAGCGCGTGCCGGCCGCCATCGGCAGCGGGCGAGTCCATGGCACGTCAATCCCTTGCGGCAAGCGGATGTGGTTGCCTTCGGCCACGGTGGCGTCCAGCACGTTCATCGGCGGGTCGTTGAAGATGGCGGCGGCGTTGACCGACACCGGCACCTCGTACATGTCGAGCGTCGGGCCCGACTGCAGCACGCGGCCTTCATGCATGACGACGGTGTGGCCGCCCAGCAGCAGCGCTTCCTGCGGCTCGGTGGTGGCGTACACCACGGTCGTGCCGCCATCGGCAAAGAGCGAGGCCAGCTCGGCACGCAGTTCTTCGCGCAGCTTGTAGTCGAGGTTGACCAGCGGTTCGTCGAGCAGCACCAGCGGGGCGCGCTTGACCAGCGCCCGCGCCAGCGCGCAACGCTGCTGCTGGCCGCCCGACAGCTCGGCCGGCAGGCGCTGCAGCAGGTGTTCGATGTGCAGCTTGGCGGCGACGGCGCGCACGCGCGTATCGATCTCGCCCTTGTTGGTGCCCTGCAGGCGCAGCGGCGAGGCGATGTTGTCGTACACCGTCATCGCCGGGTAGTTGATGAATTGCTGGTACACCATCGCCAGATTGCGATCGCGTACGCCTACGCCCGTCACGTCCTTGCCATCGACCAGTACGCGGCCGGTGGTCGGCCGGTCCAGCCCGGCCATGATGCGCATCAGCGTGGTCTTGCCGGCTTGCGTCGGCCCGAGCAGCACGTTGATCGCGCCGGGCGCCAGCCGCAGGCTGGTCGGGTACAGATGTGTCTGCGCCCCGACCATGGCCGTAACCTGGTCCAGTTCCAGAATCAATTGTGTCTCCCGTCTTTTACTTCTACGTCTTGATCTGTGTGCGGGCCCCCCGGCCCGTTTGCTGCTGTGCCGCGAACCTCAGGGGGCGCGTTCTGCCACTGGGGCGGCTTCGTTCTCCGGCAGATGCCGCATCAACCAGCCTTCCAGGCGGCCGCGTTCAGCATCGCTGGCGTACAGCCCCAGCTTGGTCCGCCGCCACAGGATGTCCTGCGCAGTGCGGGCCCATTCGTGTTCGATCAGGTAGCGGATCTCCGCTTCATACAGACCCGGCGTCACCTCCGCCCCCAGGTCTTCCAAACGTGCGGCGCCGGCCAGCAGCGTGTTCACGCGGGTGCCGTACTGGTGCGCATAGCGCGTGGCCAGCGAGGTCGGCAGCCAGGGCAAACGTTTTTGCAGGCGTGCCACAAAATCGTCGAAGGTGTATTCGGCGACGAGTTGGCCCGGCGCTTCCAGATCGCCGCCCGGCAGGGAGGCGGTCGCCGTCCACGACGGCTTGCCTGCCGCAGGCAGGTGCGGGGCCAGTTGGTCCAGCGCCTCTTCGGCCAGCTTGCGGTAGGTTGTGATCTTGCCGCCCCACACGTTGATGAGCGGTGCGCTGTGACCGTCGGCGCCGGTCTCGCATTCGACCAGGTAGTCGCGCGTGATGGCCGAGGCGTTGGCCGCGCTGTCATCCAGCAGCGGGCGCACCCCCGAGTACGTCCACACCACATCGGCCGGCGTGAGCTGCTGCGTGAAATAGCGGCTCGCCATGTCGCACAGGTATTGGATTTCACCGGCATCAATGGCCACCTGGTCCACCGAGCCTTTGTATTCCAGGTCGGTCGTGCCGATTAGCGTGAAATCGTTCTGGTACGGGATCGCAAAGACGATCCGCCCGTCCGGGTTCTGGAAGATATAGGCGAACGGGTGGTCGAACATCCGTCGCACGACGATGTGGCTGCCTTTGATCAGGCGCAAGCCGCGCGTGCTCGGCAGCGCGTGGGCCGCGCGGGCAAAGTCCGCCGCCCACGGCCCGGCCGCGTTGACGATGGCCTTGGCGCGCACCGAGCGGATGCCGTCCGGGCCAGCCAGCGAGGCATGCCAGCCATCGGCGCGGCGCTCGGCGTTCAGGCAGCGCGTGCGGGTGAGGATCTGCGCACCGCGGTCAGCCGCGTCGCGGGCGTTGAGCACCACCAAGCGGGCGTCATCGACCCAGCCGTCGGAATAGACGAAGCCACGCGTGTAACCGGGCTTGAGCGGCTTGCCGGACGGATGCTGCGCCAGCTTGATCGACTTCGAGCCCGGCAGAAAGCGCCGCTGCGCCAGGTGGTCATATAAAAAGAGGCCCGCGCGGATCATCCACGCCGGGCGCTGGGCTGCGTCGTGCGGCATCACGAAGCGCAACGGCCACATGATGTGCGGCGCCATGCGCAGCAGCACCTCGCGCTCCTGCAAGGCCTTGCGCACGAGGCTGAATTCGTAATATTCGAGATAGCGCAGCCCGCCGTGGATCAGCTTGGTCGAGGCCGAAGAGGTGTGCTGGGCCAGGTCGTCCTTCTCACACAAGACCACCGACAGGCCACGGCCCACAGCGTCACGTGCGATACCCACGCCGTTGATGCCGCCTCCGACCACCAGCAGATCACAGTCCAGATGCGAAGCGTCAGAGAGTTGCATGGGTTGGAATCTGTTGATTTGCGCGCCAATGTTTGCGAATTCTTGCGAATAGTGGCGCGTTCGCGGATAGTGTAGTGAAAGGCGAAAATAAAGCAACATAGGGAATCGCCTAACTCGCTCACATATGTTCGTTTATGTTCATTTGATGAATTGATGCTTCCCCGCCACCGCCAGATCCTTGAATACGTTCGCCAGCACGGCGATGCCTCCGTCGACGCGCTTGCCCGTGTGCTGGGCGTGACCACCCAGACCATCCGCCGCGATATCCGCCAGCTCGAAGACGAGCGCCTGCTCGCGCGCTATCACGGTGGCGTTGGCCTGCCGTCGTCGGTTGAGAACATCGACTACGACCAGCGCCAGGTTCTGCATATCGATGCCAAGCGCAGCATTGCCGAAGCCGTCGCGCGCCACGTCGAACCGGGCCGCTCGCTCATCATCAACATCGGGACGACGACTGAAGAGATCTCCAAGGCACTGGTAGGGCAGGGTGGGCCACGGGGTTTGCGCGTCATCACCAACAACCTGAACGTTGCCTCCATCCTGTCGGGCAGCCCGGATGCGGAAGTCATCGTCGCCGGCGGCCTGGTGCGCAACCGCGACCGCGGCATCGTCGGCGAGGCCACGATCGACTTCATGAAGCAGTTCCGGGTCGACATCGGCATCATCGGTGTTTCCAGCATCGACGAAGACGGCACCCTGCTCGACTACGACTACCGCGAGGTCCGCGTCGCCCAGGCCATCATCGAGCAGTCGCGCGAGGTCTGGCTTGCCGCCGACCACTCCAAGTTCGGCCGCCGCGCCGTGGTGCGCCTCGGTCACATCTCGCAGATCGACAAGTTCTTCACCGACGTGCCGGTGCCCGAGCCGATGGCTGACGTCTTCCGCGCCGCTGAAGTCGACGTTGTCGTCGCCAGCGAGGCCGGGCAATCCTGAGCGTCTCTTGCGCGCTTGATCTGACGTACCGCCCAGTCTTGTCCCCGTCGACTACAGTGAAATGACAGGGCGCGCACTTCGTGTGCCCAATGCCATCCACATGGCCGTCACCTTGAGGGCGTCGTGAGCGAGCACTCACAAGCGGCAATCCTTTCGATCTTCGCGGGCATCGTCGCCGAACATGTCGCCGCTTTGCGCGACGCCCTTGTCAAACTGGCGGCGCCCAGGCCCAGCGACGAGGATCTCCATCAATTCCGTGTCACGCTGCGCCGGCTGCGTTCGGCCTGGGTAACCTTTGGCCCTGTGTTGCCCGACGCATTTGCCGCCGAATGGAAGCCGCGCCTGCGGGCGCTGGCGGCATCCACGGGCCCCGTGCGCGAATGGGATGTCCTTCTAATAGATTGGCTTCCGGCCGCTCAGCAGTCTCTGGCCGAGGATGAAGTCGGGCGTGCATGGCTTGCCATGGCAGTCAAGAAGGCCAAGGCCGCCCGCGGCCGATCTTGGCGATCGCTGCGAGTGGAGCTGGCGTCACCGGATGTGCTGAGCACGCTTGCCGATCTGGAAAAGGCCGTCGCTCCTTTCCGGTTGGAGGCCGAGACGGGCTCCTACGTAGACTTCGCCCATGCTCAGGCGCGGGCGCTCAGAAAGAAGCTCGTCCAGCGCGGTCGCGGCCCCAAGCGGGCATCGCCCGCACGCCTGCACCGGGCTCGTATCACTGCCAAGCAATGGCGCTATCTATATGAAGCGTTCTATCCGGCGCTCGGCGCGCAAGCCCCCAAACGCTGGCACGCACATCTACGCAAGTTGCAGGACGCCCTGGGCGAGGTGCATGACGCGGAGATCTCCCTGGAGCGTGCCGCCGGAATCGCACGGACTGCGCCACCGGCCTCTATCGTGAGCGCGTTTCACAAGCGCGCCCGCTCAGCCCGGAAGCGCGCGGCCCGACGGCTACGTTGGATACGCGATCATGCGGCGCCATAGCCCCTGAAAAAGCGCAGAAAGACCCTACAAAAAGAAAGGGCTTGCGCAGTTCGGAAAACCTGCATATAGTTCGCCCCTCGCTGCACGACGCAGCGCCGAAACGCAGGTTGAGGCGGTGGTGTCGAGGCGGTGGAGAGGTAGATGTGGTGCGGGTTTCCGGCCGATTGGTGGTGTTGATCGGGTGGGTGTCG
>NZ_JAELUI010000148.1 GCF_016429285.1 Ralstonia sp. ASV6 | reverse complement strand
GCCTCATAGGTCAGCGCGTAGCTGGCTAGGTCTCCGCGGGCTTGCGCGAGCCGTAGGCAAAACAGCGCAACGTTAGCTCCCGCCCATGTCGTGTCCGGCGAGCGAATCGGTTCGAACAATTGTTCGACGTACCGCCGGGCACATTGCTTAGAACGAGCCGGAAACTCGGGGATGGGGATGCCCATGGAACTTACCGGCCCTCGCCATGACACTACCGCCTCGACTGTTACGCGCCCAATCGTTGACAGCGCCCAAAGAGGCATTGAAAGGACCCGTGACGCCTCGTTCGTCCTTCTCGCTAGCCGTTCCAGCCACACTTTCGATGCAGGATCCCCGCGCGCGAGCGCTCTCGGCAAGTCTAGCCGGCCGTAGCGAAGTTTTTCCCACCACCGACTGCGCTCACTAGGTACAAATGCATTCCCCATGAGCTGTTTCTCAACGGCATACGGAGTCCAGACGCCGAGCGTTTCGCAGGCGATGTCATACACGAGCCGACTCTGGTAGTGCCTCAAATGCCGATTTCCACGTGGGGCGCATTGAATGCCGTGCAATGGAAAACGTGTGAGTTCAACGTAACACCCAGGCGGCGGATCGCATTGCACTGGAGAAAATGCATACATCGTTCGTTGGCAGGCGTCTAGGGCGATTTTCTGCCGTCGAATATGCCTTGCGAGCCTGCTGCCGCGCAACCATCGTGAGGATGCGTTATCCGTTGTTTTGCGTTTCTTTCGATTTCGATCGGTTCTTGTCCATGTCCAATCCGGCCAGACCCGTTGATGTGCGCCTTGAGGCATATTTACTCGGGCAGCACGGACCTCTTATGCATGGAAGAAGCCTCTGGCGAGCGCTAGGGTATGTGTCCGCTCAGGCCTTTCGGAAAGCGGTCCGGCTTGGAACCGTGCCGGTAAGCACCTTCACCATAGAGAAGAGAAGAGGACGATTCGCCAAGACCTGCGAGGTAGCCCAGTGGATAGCGACGCTAGACGTCGCAGCCGCCAATTCCCGACCCGAAACGGAGGAAAACATGCCGCCCGGTTGAAGAGGAAGAGAGGGAAAGAAAAGGAAACGCCCCAGTGCGCGAACACTGGGGCGTCTTAGACTGCGGTCCTCGTCAACTTGGCTCGCTGACGCTTCCAAAGTCTCGGCGTCTTTTCGCCAACTGTCAAGTTGGCGGGCCGGCGTTCGCCTGTACACCTCCCTAGAAGACCCAAGGCCGCTTCGCCTATCCGGCGAATGGCGGTCGGCTCTGTGCATCGCTCTCGAAAGAGGCTGCATCTCGCCGCACTCCAAAGTTGCTGCGCGCGTCTCGTTGTCGCAGACGTGCGGAGGATCGTTTGTCCAGGAGGAAGTCATGTGGTCCAGTCGAGAACACCGGCACGGCGGCTTGCACCGACGCTATATCGGTTTTCACGGTGGCGTGCTGCGCTGCATCGATCCACTGCGGCATACGCACGTGGCGTTCGCCACAGAGCTGCACTTTGAGAACTGGTTGCTGCACTGGGCAGATCCATCCGTTCGGCGCCTCTTGCCACATAGCGAACGCTTGACATGCCTCTATCAAGGCCATCGGCTGAGCTTGTCCCCGGACCTGCTGATCGAGCGCAACTGCATTGAAATCCAGATTGTGAACGCACGCGATACGCCAACGAGTCGGGCCAGAGCACGCTCGCTCGCATATGTGGCGCATGCGCACGGGTTCATCTGGTCCGCCCGAACTCCCGAACAGATTCGGAGCCAACCGGTTCTGCTCTCGAACCTGGATCGACTACGTCAATGTGCGGCAATTCATGCCGACGATCGCGCCATATCGGTCAGCCGAGCTATCGCACAGCTTCTGTTGTCCGCTTCTGCCACCACCCGTGGCGAAATTCGAGCGCACATTCATCGAGATATACCGGACACGCTTGTCGATGCCGTTCTTATCAGGCTGCACGCAGCCGGCGTGCTCAAAATACAGTTGGAGGAAGTTCGCTATGGCCAGAGCACCCTCATTCTCCGCAAATGAGTCAGGGCGGAGACGTCTTCCCGAATGCTACCGTTCAGTCGAGTTGTGGCCGGCCGTTGACGATCGATTGCTCAAGGACTTAGTGGCTCGCCGTCGCTATCAGCGGCTATGCAAGGGCATTGATCTGTACCTACAGAATCAACCACTAACGTCCGTAGAGGAGGCGACTGGATTGTCCCGGTCGCGATTCTTACGGATTTTCAACCGTTGCCTACAACCGGCACCCGACGGACGCATCTGGGGATTGAGGGCTTGTGTAAGGGGGACTCGAACCCAGCCGCTCCGACGCGTCAAGGCTATTGGTTATCACAGCGATCTGCGCGCTGGATTCCAAGGTGCGTTCAACAAGCTGCTTCGAGAGCATCCGGAAATCGAGGACCAACTGATCAAAGAGTTGAAGACACCGAAAACGGCGAAAGATCGCTCGCAGCCCAACCGGCTCGCTTTTCGCGACATACACCGCGCGTTTTTGCGTATCAGTAAAGAACAGGGCATCCCAGACACGGAATACCCGTTCACGACAGAAGCGAGAGGAGCGCAGGCGCTGCGCAAATGGATCAAGGACGTCTTTTTGGCTCGTCACGGAACACGTTGGGTAGAGCGCGAATACGGGCCGAGCGCTGCACAATCGCTCGACTATCAGAAGGGAGACGGGCAGGCAAAACGATTACCCGCGCCTTACGAGGCATGGGAGATCGACGAAAACACGATTGACCTTGAGGCGATCTACGAAATCCCAAACGCGAATGGGGACTGGGAGCAAATCGAGTTGCGGCGGGCGTTCGTTATTCGTGCGCTTGACGTTGCCACCGGCGCTAAGCTGGCCAATCGCCTTGTTCTCGCACCGCAAGCCTCAGCCGAAGATGTTGCCATTTTGCTTTGGGATGCCATCAACGGCGTCACGTTCGACGCCGATGCTACCGCCGCCGGTTTGCTCGAGGACGGTGCGGGATATCCCGCTGCAGTGATTCCTGCACTGCGCTTTGCGGTACCAACAATAATCTATCTCGACAATGCGTTGGCACATCTTGCTGACCACGTGAACTACCTCATCAAGGATCTTTGGGGCGCAAAGGCCAAATTGGGGCGACCCGGTACGCCGCAGGAGCGTCCACACATCGAAGCGGACTTCTCCGTGCAAGCGCGACGGCTGATTCACCAATTGCCAGGAACTACGGGAACTGGTCCGGAGGACCCCTTGCGAAAATCGGCCGCGGTCGGCATCAAAGATCGTGTGCCGGTTCACCGGCTCGCCAGCGCACTCGATTGCTACTGCGCAAATGCGAACGCACTACCGGCAGCTGCGGCTGGCTACATCGCGCCGCTTGAGCGACTCAAACGCAGTCTGGCAAGCGGAGCGCTGACCCCAATTCACCTACCTGCCGATAAGCGGCGCCCCCACTGGTTCGGCAAGCCAAGTCCAGCACCGGTCAAGGTGGATCTCCGTAACGGGAGGCTTCCGTACATCAACTATCTGTATGAGCGCTACACCAGTGATCTCTTGAAGCGTCAGATCGGACTTAAAGATAAGCAGATGTGGGTCCGAGCAGATTTCAGAGATTTGCGCACAGTACTGTTGTTTGACGGCGATGGCAGAGAATTCGACACGCTTGCCGTGACGGGGAAGTGGGCGAAGTTTCCTCATGACGTACGCATCCGGAAGCTTCACGCTCGACTTAAACGTAAAGGAGCGCTCGGCCCGCGAGCCGATGACGAGCCGCTCGCTTGCCTTCTCGCGTGTCTAAGAGAGCGAGCGCCCCACGACCGCACAGCCGGGTTGGAACTCGCGTACCTGCTCGAGTATTTGAAGGCGTACGGAGTTGCCAATTGGCGAGTGGAAATTGATAGATCGATTGACTGCTTGGGGGCTGGCGAGAGCGTGGCGCTATTGCAAGTCAACGCGCAGCCCTCTGGGCCGAAGCCGCGGCGACTCGGACTGTCGACCAGCATGGACGAGCCTGAGGCACAGGACGGGTTTTCAGCAAGGCCCATTCCGCGTCGCATCGTCTTGCCGAAGGAATAGACATGGGTCCCACAACGTCCGAAGCTGCGCCCGACATTGCTGAGCCCGATGTATTGGCAAATGCGATCGTGTGGACCCCGGCGATCGACAGGATGGTCCGCATCGTCGCGAAATGGGTGCGCCTTGATACGCCGGGAGGCGTCGTCTTTGGCAAACAGCGGATAGGGAAGAGTTCTGCCTGTGCATATCTCGCCGAGGTCTTACATTCCGCCATCGGCTACCCCGTGGCGACCCTGAACTGGTTCATGCCGGTGAACGAGTCTGTTGGCGAACGAGAGTTCACGCAAGAGCGCATGCAGCAGTCGAAATGTCGTGCCGTATCACATCGAGATGTCGCTGTCTTGCGTGGCAGGCTCTACGACCATATCGAGCAACTAGCGGACTCTCTGTGCGCAAGACGCGTCGTGGTGATCATCGATGAAGCACAAGTACTCGCCCAACAGCACTATGGATACCTGATCCATTGCTTTAACGAACTCGTCCATCGACAACTCCGACCATTTTTTCTCCTTGTCGGCCAGCCAGAGCTTGAGACGCTCAACCAATACTGGAGCGAAAGCAAACGCCACCAGATTGCGGGGCGCTTTCACGTTCATCAACACCGTTTCAAAGCCGTTGCAATTTCGGAATTTGAGGCGGTGTTGGCCGAACTGGATCGGCCTGTCTCAGCGGAGGGACCGTGCGCCTCTGCACTTCATTTGCCAGTCGCTTACGCGGAAGGGTGGTGCTTAGCAGATATGGCCCCAGTTCTGAGGGATGCACTAGCGATAGCCAAGAGCCAGCACAACCTTATGGAGGACATCTACGTGCCGATGCAGTATCTGCGCTCCACGGTCCTGGCATTTCTGTATCGGGTGGCGGAAGGCCGGCTGGATGCGCGCGAGGCATCTCCTACGTTGATGCTCCGCTGTCTGCGGGACGCAGGCTTTTTGGGCGTAATTGCATACTATGCGGAGGCCGCCTGCACTGATGACTCGATTCAACGAGAGGAGGCGCCATGAAATCTATCGTCCACCAGCATCGCAAGGTGGAGGCGACTCCCGCCGACATGGACGGCGCTGAAGAGTCCCTGTATGCCAAGTGGTCCAGGGTCTGTCTCGACCGCTGCCCAACTCAGTGCGAATTGCCACAGTTTCTCGGCGTATTGCCACCGGGGCGACAGATCTTCAGGCCCCCATTCGTCAACGGCGAGCGTGCTGACCTTTATCGTGGACTCATCAATACGTTAGGTGTTGATCGATCCGCATTCTCCTATTTGGCCGGCCAGGACATCTTCAGAGCGGGGGATTGCGGGACGTTGGCGCGTCGGAACCTACGATACTGTCCGCGTTGTATCGCGCACGGGTACCACGCAACGCTATTTCAGCACGTGGCGATCGAGAAATGCCCTTTGCATGACGTGCCCTTGCTAGGGACCTGCGCGCTTTGCGGATATGCATTTAAGCCGACATGGGAGTCGGTGGCTCGTGATCCCTTTGCTTGCTCACGATGTGGCAATTTGCTGCTTCGAACTGTTGCAGATGCTCGACGGGACATCGAGATTCGGCTGGTTGAGCTGATGGTCGCCGAGCGCCGACGCCTATTGGACTTGGGCGATGAGCACAAGTCACGATTTCGCATTGGACGACCGACCGATTCCGTCAGCATGGAACTGGAGGATCTTGATGTCCGGCTGCGCCGCAGAGTGCTTCGCCATGCATTGTGGACGGGCGCGACGCTGCCAGGATGGAGTGCCGGAAAGGTATCCAACTTCCACCTGGCGCGTGAAGAGGGTTCCTCTGGCAGAAAGATATTCATCGCGGCTTCCGCAACCATCCTGGCAATATTGAGGAAGCTAAGGGCGCTCTGTAGCGATCGAGAGGCGGATATTGTACGAGTGGCGTCTCATCTGGACAGCCTTCAAAGTGGCTTGCGCATGCAGGTACCTGCCTGTGCTACTGCGGCAGCGTACTGCAAGACCGCGTATCTATACGGCGTGAATCCCCTGTATCGCATGACGGACCCAAAAAGGAGGACCGACATTGATATTGAGGAAGTTGATTCTGCACACTTGGTTCTGCGTAGTTGCTGGGTTCCCCAGAGTATTCAGGCAAACCGAATCCTCGCTGAGCTTGAAGTACTAGGCCTGTTTTGCCTTGTTCTCAAGCAGGTGGCATCGTGTAAAAGAGTCGTGGATATCGGCTGGAGTGAGTGCCCGGAGGAAGAGGCGTTTTGCCCCGCGTGGTGTCTCGACAAGAATGGCGTCAGTTTTTCCGTTCGCCCACGTGCCACGTGGCGTCTCGTGAATTGGATGATTGCACGCTATTCGTGGACTGCGATCCGTCCCTGAGAAAATGGGCGGCTCAACTGAGCAGGGCTGTCTCAATACGGCGTTGCGCAAACGGGTCAGCCGCATCGATGTAGCGCATTGCCGAGCGGACATCCTTCCAGCCGACATACTCCATCAGCATCTTGAGATCCCACTGGTTTCCATTGGCCCAGGTGGCAAAGCCACGCCGCAGTGAATGACTGCTGTAGTGATCCGCTTGCGGCAACCCTGCCGCTTCAAACCGCGTCCGCAACAACGGCACGACGCTGCTCGCTTGCAGTCCGTCCTCCGCCATCCGGCCCCAACGATCAATCCGGCGAAACACTGCTCCCTCCGCCAAGCCTGATGCAGCCAGCCATGCCTCATAGGCTGTCACTGGACACAGCCGTGACAAGGCCGGCGCCTTGTAGGTCGTGCCAACGTGATTGCGGTCCGTTTTGGACCGGGGCAGGAAGATCGTCATGCCGCGACCGGGCTCCACGGTGATGTGCTCGACCTGCAACCGGCTCAGCTCGTCCGAGCGGAAGCCACGCCAGAAGCCAATCAACACCAATGCTTTGTCGCGCGTGTGGACCTGAAGCATACGAGTGTCTTCAGCTGCCGCCTCGATCTGTTGATCTAACCAGGCCACCAACTGCTCAAGCTGGGTAAATTGCAGCGGCTTGGCTCGCCGCTCCTGCGCAGGGTGCAGCGCCTGAATGCCCTTGAGCACCTTGCGCACATGGGGTGCGCGCGTGGGATCCGGGAAACCCTGCGCAAGATGCCACTGCGCGAGTGCGGCCAACCGCTGGCGCAGCGTATTGATCGAAAGTGTCTGGGCGCAATCGGCCAGGTAACGCGCGACGCTGTCAGCGCTCGCCGGCAGGAACCCACTCCACTCAACCTCGAAATGGCGAACGGCCGACTGGTAGCTGCGCCGCGTGTTGTCGCGGGTGGCGGCCTCCAGGTACTGATCGATATCTATCATTGCGTCATTGAGCGAATGCTGTCGGCCAGTATTGTCGCTGTTTGTCCGGACAGATGCGAACAGGCGCTCGCGCCATGCGCAGCGCACCGCTGCGGTGAATCCTCACGTTGCCTTGATGGTGTCAGTGGTTTCGCGGTGGCGCTCTACTACTGTGCCTGCAGGAAGGTGGCCACCGCCTTCGCTTGTTCATCGTTCAGTGTATGCGCGACGGCGCTCATCACCGGTGCGTTGCCGCGCGCGCCGCTTCGGAAGTGGGTGATTTGCCGCTCCAAATAGGCCTCATGCTGGCCCGCCAACCGCGGGAACGTGTCCTGTCCTTCGGCATGCTGGCCGTGGCAGGACGCGCATGCCGGCACGCCTTCGGACGGAAGGCCATGCTCGAAAATTTCCTTGCCTCTGACCATCCGCGCAGGATCGCCGCTGGCGCCGACGGGCGCAGTCTGATGCGCGTAGTAAGCTGGCTCGCCAGTTCTGCTGCTCGTGAATCCACGCCAGTTGCGCCGTGAAGGCGTGCGTCATGGTTAGGTACCAGTTTCAGCGAAGTGCTGTTGGCGCGCAAAGCCCGCGACGCGCACGAGCTGATCTCGCTCTACGCCGCGCTGATCGCGCACGGCACTGAGCTGGAAGCCAAGGGCGTCGCAGCCATGATTCCGCAGCTGGACGCCGCACACGTCTCGACGGCGATGCGCATGCTCGAGATGCCGGGGCGCCTGCGTCGCGCGAACGAACGGGTCGTGGAATTCCAGCGCACGCATCCGATCACCGAGTTGTGGGGAACCGGTCAACGGGCGTCGAGCGATTCAATGAGCCTGGACACCTCCCCGCACCTGTTTTACGCGCGCGCCGATCCGCGCCGGCGCACCCACGCCGTCGGGATCTATACGCACGTGCTGGATCAGCATGGCATTGTCTACAACCAGCCAATGGTGCTCAACGAGCGCCAGACCGGCGTGGCGATCGAAGGCGTCATACGCCACAACGAGACCCGTACCGACGGCGGGCTGCTGCGGTTAGCGGTCGACACCCATGGCTACACGAACGTGGGGATGGCGGTGTCGAAGTTGCTCGGCTTTGACTTGTGCCCGTGGCTGCGCAACCTATCGGAGCGCAAGCTGTACTTGCCACGCGGCATGCAGGTAGCAGACGGCCTGTCAGCGGCCGTCTCGCATGAGATCTCGCTCAAGGCCATTCGTGACGGCTGGGATGGCTTGTTGCGCCTAGTGGCGTCCATTCACTCTGGCCGGGTGAGTGCGATCGTCGCGCTGCAGCGGTTCGGCAGTGCCGCCCACGGCGACCCCATTCACCGGGCGGCCGATCACCTGGGCAAGCTGCTGCGCACGCTGTTTCTATGCGATTTCTTCAGCAACGCCGAGTTTCGCCGGGAGCTGCGCACGCTGCTCAACCGGGGTGAGTCGGTTCACCAGCTCCAGCGCGCCATCTATTCCAGCAAGGTGCAACACGACCGCGGGCGCCGCCAGGACGAAATGTTCGCGATTTCCGGGTCGCTCACGCTGCTGACGAACCTGGTGATTGCCTGGAACACCCAGCGCATGCATGCAACCGCTGATGCCTGGCGCAGCAAGGGGCAGCGGATTGACGATGATTGGCTGCGACGGATGGGACCGGCACACTTCGCGCATGTGAACTTCCGGGGCATCCTGAGCTTCCCGATCCACCTGTACCAGGATGCGCTCCTTGAAGCAGCGCCTCGGCGACGGGCGAGCAATGCATGAACACAAGACTCAAGCTGGCCACCATGGCTCAGCTTGGAGGCGAGCCGTTTTGCACGATCACCCCCAATAGGTGTCGGTCAGCGGATCGTGCAACGTCACCTCGATAAAGCAATTGCAGAGGTCCGCCTGGTCGTGCATGTCCGTGAGCAACTCCTCGATGGCTTGCTCCAACTCTGGCCCTGTGGCGAACGGCATGACGATCTCATACCGGGGGCGGCGCTGGTCGACAGCACGCATCTGGTACTGGGACAGGCAGAACCGCTCGATCCACCGGCGCGCCTTGGCTTTGCTGCGCACAAATTTGCTGTTGAGCTCGATGGTCAGGTCTACGGTCAAGCGCGTTTCAGTTACGGGCTTGGGCGGGACCGCCGGAAGCCGCGTGGCTGCCGGGCTCGATGGTACGGTGATGGGCGCCAGCGCGGCTTCGATTCGGTGCTGCGCGAACGGGTCGGCCGCGTCAATGTAGCGCATGGCGGAGCGGACATCTTTCCAGCCGACATATTCCATCAGCATCTTGATGTCCCACTGGTTCGCGTTGGCCCAGGTGGCAAAGCCCCGCCGCAGCGAGTGGCTGCTGTAGCGATCCGCCTGCGGCAGCCCAGCACACTGAAACAGCGTTCGCAGCAGAGGCACAACGCTGCTGGCCTGAAGCGCCACGCCGGCGATGCGACCCCAGCGATCGATCCGCCGAAAGACTGGGCCCTCCGTTAAGCCGGATGCGGTTATCCAGGCCTCATAGGCTGCCACCGGGCACAGGCGCGACAAAGCCGGCGCCCGGTGCGTCGTGCCCGCGTGGTTCCGGTCGGTCTTGGTGCGAGGCAGGAAGATGATCATGCCTCGGCCGCGCTCGACCGTGATGTGTTCGATCTGCAGCCGGCTCAGTTCGTCCGATCGGAAACCACGCCAGAAGCCCATCAGTACCAGAGCCTTGTTGCGCGTATGGACCTGGCGCTGGTGGCCGTTGCCCGCCATCGATGATGTGGCGATTTGGGCATCCAGCCACGCCACGAACTGCTCCAACTGGGCGAGCTGCAGGGGCTTGGCGCGCCGTTCCTGCGCCGGGTGCAGCGCTTGAATGCCCTTGAGCACCTTGCGAACGTGTGGCGCCCGGGTCGGGTCGGGGAAACACTGGGACACATGCCATTGTGCGATCGCAGCAAGGCGCTGGCGCAGCGTGTTGATGGAGAGCGTTTGCGCGTAGTCGGCCAGGTAGCGCGCGATGCTATCGGCGCTCGTCGGCAGGAAGCCACCCCATTCGGATTCGAAATGCCGAATGGCCGACTGATAGCTGCGCCGCGTGTTGTCGCGGGTGGCTGCTTCCAAGTATTGGTCGACATCTTGCATGACAGTGGCTGGGCTGGTGAATTTGCAGGTCGAGGCTAGAGAATCTCCCACGCTCGGCGAAGTTGGAAGTTCGCCGAGCGATAGCGGAGCACTGTGATGAGAAGAACTAGGTCGAATAGGCAACTATGCCCAGATGTCTAGGCGCAAGTCAGTGCTTGTGTCCTGACATATCCATGCCCATACCCGACGAGTCGGCGCCCGCCGTGATATCTCGCACCTGGGCCGTCACCGTTTGTTCCGTTACCTTGCCGTTCTCGCGAATTTTGAGCGTGATCGGCACCGTGCTGCCCTTGACCAGTTGCGCCGTCAGGCCGATCAGCATTACGTGGTAACTCCCAGGCGAGAGTTCGACGGGCTGCATGGCTGGCAGGTCGATTGCGATGACGGGGCGCATGCGCATCACATTGCCGTCCATCGTCATCCTGTGCAACTCCACAGTTTTGGCTGCGGGTGAACTCGCCCCGATGAGCTTGGCGGCACTGTGGGCCTGCAAGGTCATGAACGCACCCGTAGAGGTTTGCGCCGGGACGGTGCCGCGGACCCACGCGTTGCTGACGTCAACCTCTGCGGCAGCGAGCCCGGGAACCAAGGCAGTAGCCACCATCATTGCGGAAAGGAATCGAACGTTCATCTCTACTCTCCTAATCATTGAGTTGGGCGCATCAGACAGTATAGGTATCGCGGACGTGCTGATTTGGGACAACCACCTCTGCACATCTGCAGCATGAGGAGTCCGGTTCACTCTGTACTGTATTTCGCGATGCCGCCCGCTGAGGCAAGCTGGCAGGCGCGGCGCCCGGAGATGTTGACCTCCTGCCGCGACTGCAGCATGCTTGGTGTGTCGCGTCCGTCTATCTAGAACGAGGCACTCAGGCCGACCCGATAGTTGCGACCGGGCATCGGGTAACCCGCGTTGTACGCGTAAGACGCGTTGAACAGGTTGTTCGCGCTGACGAAAACCTCTCCTTTCTTGCCGAGGCTGCGTATCGGGTAAGCAACGCGAAGATTGGCGACGGTGAATGCCTTGACCTGATCGTTACTACTCGTGAGGCTACGGTCCCAGGTTTGGGAGTACATCCTGGTTTGATGCTGCGCGTCGAAGGCGATGCGGAAGTTGGCGATATTCCCGTTGACGCCGACCGAGTAAGCCATGCTGGGCGCGTACGGGATGTTGCTCACGGACGAGTTCAGATGGGTGGCTCCTGCAAATACAGCCCAGTTTGCCCCGAACTCCTGTCGAACGGAGGCTTCCACGCCGCGTACCTTGTAGTCCGGGTACTGATTGCTCCAGACGCCTGTTGCAAAGGGCGTGAAGCCAGACCAGACATAGCGATCGCTGACTGCATCTTGGAAGACGCTCACGTCGAGATGTGTGGTCCCGGAAGCATCCCACTTTGCCCCGATCTCCATATGTTTGTTTGTTTCTGGAGAGAGCGTGTTCCAGCCGTTATTGGCTGCAAACGCCATGGGCAGCGCACGGGGCAAGGCATAGGCTTCTGCTCCCGGATACAGAATGCCCACCGCATAGTTGGCGTAAACCGTGAGGTTCTCGCGAATGAGCGACACGCCGGCGCTAGGTGCGCCTTTGGACGAATAGACGTTGCTTTGGTAGGTGCGTATCCCGGCCGACGGTCGTACAACCCAGCTCTCGCCAAGGTTGAAGGTTTGACTGATGCCAAGGTAAGGGGAGGTGATCCTGAACGTGGGAATGTCGGCACTACCTGCAATGCCAAACGCGAATGGCGTGCCGACGGCCGCGCCCACATTCGGTCCGGTCATTGAACCGGAGATGCTGTCATAGTCGATCCCCCCTACGATCTCACCCCCGTGCCAGGGCGTAAATTGCTCTTTCCACCGGACACCAAACATGTTGAAGCGGCTATTGAAGGTTCCCCAGTTGGCGTCTTGAGAAAGATCATTCTTGCCTTGGTTGGAGTACACCTTGAATTCACCGCGCCAGTCTTGCGTCTGGTGTGCCACGAAGGCAGTCACCATGTCTGTCGAGCTGCTGTTTCGACCAACGCCATTGGACTGGTAAAGGCCAACCGGGGCGGCTGTGACCGGGTAACGATTGTCACCTGGGTCTCCAACACGATTCTCCACGTGAAGGTAGCTTAGGCCCGCTGACCATACATTGTTCAGACGAAAGGAAATCTTCCCCAGGGCATTCTTGAGATCGGCATCTCCGTTGGGGCGATAACCGTTTGATTCCGCGCTGCCAACGGCCATGGAAAAATCCATGACGTCCGTGCGCCCAAACAAATTGCCTTGGAAAATACGGGTCCCGTATGAGCCAACAGTCGCGCTGGCATCGCCATGAACGCCATTTTCCGTCGGCGTTTTTGTCAAAAGATTGATGGATGCGAAATTGTTCCCGGATACCAACGGCTGCGGTCCTTTGTTCACCTCAATTGTCTTGATGCCGTTGAGCGGCAGCAAATCCATCAATGGGTGATTCCACAGGCCCATATAAACAGGAAGGCCGTCAAGGTAAGTCTTGATTTCGCTACCTGGCCGGCTGGTTCCCGTGCCGCGGATGTACACACTGCCGCCTTCGTTACCCGAATAGTTACCGACAGCATCGTAAAGAGAAACCTGTACGCCCGGCGTCATTCTTAACGCATCGGGAAGGCTCAATGCCCCCAGGTCCTTGATTTGCGCTTCCGTCACCTTGGTCGTCAATGTTGAAAATCCATCGACTTGGTTCGAGTCGACAATTGGAGGTGCCGTGACGGTGGCAGTCGGCAGGTCGACGGTTTGTGCATAAGCGTTGCTGCCGAAGGCAAGGGCGATGGCGAGCGCGATCGGGTGATGCTTGGGTTTCATGCTGTTGTCTTTTTCTTGTAGGTCAAGATGTGGGTCATTGATGATCGTGTGTAGGG
>NZ_JAELUI010000147.1 GCF_016429285.1 Ralstonia sp. ASV6 | reverse complement strand
GCGCTCAGACAGGCCCGCTCTCTTTTTCCTCCCTGCAACACAAATTCAAGGCGCCATCTAGGGCTCCAACTGCCAAACCGACGGGGTGCGCGCGTGAGCGTTGCCGTCGGGTAGACGTGATCGTGTTCCCCCATGCCGCAGGGCAGGGAAAGCCACACCGGCGCGGGACTGGCGTTTCTGGCATTCTCCGGCCAGACTTGAATTGTCCTTTCCACTCTTCTCTCGGGGTTTCCCATGTCTGATGTCTACGCATTCGAGGCGGATTCGCTGACAGGACAGCGCGTGCCGCTTTCGCAATATCGCGGCAAGGTGCTGTTGATCGTGAACACGGCAAGCAAGTGCGGGTTCACGCCGCAATACGCGGGGCTGGAGGCGGTGTACAAGCGCCTGGGCGAGAAGGGCCTGGAAGTGCTCGGCTTTCCCTGCAACCAGTTCGGCAAGCAGGAGCCTGGCGAGGCGGATGAGATCGGCGCGTTCTGCGAGAAGAACTACGGCGTGTCGTTCCCGATGTTCAGCAAGATCGACGTGAATGGCGACAACGCGCATCCGCTGTATAAGTGGCTGACCTCGGAAAAGCCCGGTGTGCTGGGCTGGGAAGCGATCAAGTGGAACTTCACCAAGTTCCTGCTGCGCCGTGACGGCACGGTCTACAAGCGCTACGCGCCGCTGACCAAGCCGGAGGAGATCATTGGCGATATCGAGATGCTGCTGGCGGAGCCCGATCCGCTGCCGGCCTAGTCGCCTGACCCACGCACCTTGCGCATGAAATCCGCCAGCGAGCGCTCGGCGGATTCCGCAAACTGCCGCTCCAGGATGTCGACCTTGACGCAGCGGTCCAGGCGGAAGGTGCGGTAGTCCTGACGGTGCTCGCACCACGCGGCCACCAGCCACACCTGCCCCCAGAAGAACAGCCCGAGCGGCTGGATGCACCGCTCGGTCAACTGGCCTTGCGCGTCACGGTAGGAGAGTCGCGCGACCGCGTGGCGGCCCAGTGCGGAGTGCAGCGTGTCGAAGACCTGCTTGACCTCGCTGCCCATGCCGTAGCCGGGCGCGAAGATGCGTGTGGTTTCGGCTTCGGAGCGACGCTCGGCGGGCAAGGCGCCCATCAGCTTTTCCAGCGCGGCTTCGACGGAGCCGGCCATCGTGCCGCCGCTCCACGCCTTGATCATGCGCGCGCCTGCGACCAGCGCTTCCACTTCATCGGCGGTGAACATGAGCGGGGCCAGATCGAAGCCGGCGCGCATGCGGTAGCCGATGCCGGCCTCGCCCTCAATCGGCACGCCCGAGACGGAGAGATCGCGGATGTCGCGATACACCGTGCGTTCGGACACGCCCAGGCGGTCGGCCAGCATCGCCGCCGTGGTCAGGCGGCGGCCTCGCAGGATCTGGGCAATCTGGAAAAGGCGGTCGGCGCGGCGGGTCATGCGCGGCATTGTAGTGGGCTTCGGCCCGGGTGCCATGCGCGCCATGGTTTGACCACCTAAGCCCGCCTGAGCCCACTACGCCCCGAAGGGCGTCAACTCGCGTTGCGGGTGGATATCCACCACGTCAACCTGCTCGCCACGGCGCAGCATGCGCTTGCCCAGACGGGGGAAATCGGCAATCTCGATGTTCAGGTGTTCGCCGCCGCACAGGTAGAGCAGGTCGTCCTTGCCGCAGTTGCGCAGGTGGTGCGCCACGCCCACGGGGAAGGCCATGAAATCGCCCGCGCGCACGGTGAACATGCTGTCGGCAATCTCGGCCTGCGCTTCGCCCGAGAGGATGTAGATCCACTCCTCTTCGCGCTGGTGCGAGTGGTAGACAAACGACTCCTTGCCCGGCGGCACGCGCGCGAAATTCACGCCCGTGCGCTTGAGCCCGAGCAGCCGGCCCATCATCGTGCCGTGGATTTCCGACAGGCTGTTCCAGGGGTGCGAAAACGACTGCGTGCGCGCAGCAATATCGGCGGCGCGCATGAGATACGGGGACTGACTCGGCATGGTTTTTCTCTGTCTCGGTAAGTCAGGCCGACGCCCGCGCGCCGGCCTTTTGGGGCCCCTTGGGGGCGCTTACTGCTGTAGTAGGTACGCCTGCGTCTTGGCGTCCGGCTCGTGCAGGCCGACGCGGTTGCCTTCGGTGTCGACAATGTGGGCGATGCGGCCCATGTTGTCGGGCAGCGTCATCGGGCCGAACACGCATTGGCCGCCGCTGCCGTTCACGCGCTCAAGCACGGCATCCAGGTTGGGTGCGTTCAGGTAGACCACGCTGCCCTTGTCCGACGGGGCAAAGCCTTCGCCCTTGACCAGCGCGCCGTGGATGGTCGTCTCACCTGCCGGGAACACGCCCATGGTCAGGTCGCCCATGTCCTCCTGCTTGAGCTGCGTGTCGAAGACGTTCTCGTAAAACTTCACCGCGCGCGGGAAATCGTTGGCGGGGATTTCAAACCAGTTGATGACGCTTGCCATGGTGCTCGCTCCGGTTGATGGCTCGGGCGGTTGGGGGTGCCGTTGCCGTTAAGGTGGAGCGATTCTGGCGGGGGGCTCCTGACAGCGTTCTGTCAGGAGCCTTCAGGAGGGAGTGGGGGTGTTGCAAATTGCCCAGGCAGTGAATGCCGGGGCGGAGTGAGGCAGGGCTCAGTGCGGAATCCAACCCGCCAGCAGCGGCACGAGTATCGCCGTCAGCACACCGTTCAAGCCCATGCCCAACGCCGAGAACGCACCCGCTTCCGGGCTGACCTGGAACGCGCGCGCCGTACCGATGCCGTGCGCTGCAATGCCGGTCGCAAAGCCGCGCACGCTGTACTCGCGGATGCGCAGCAGGTTCAACAGCCGTGTGGCGGTGGTTGCGCCCACGATGCCGGTAATCAGCACCAGCACGGCCGTGATCGTTGGCGCACCGCCGATCTTCTCCGAGATGCCCATCGCGATCGGGATCGTTACCGACTTCGGCGCCATGGAGCGCAGTGTTTCCGGCGTAGCACCCAGCAGCCACGCGATGCCAACCGCTGATACCACCGCCACGACCGACCCGGCCAGGAGCCCGCACATCAGTGGTAGCGCATGCCGGCGCAGTTTCGACCACTGCTGGAACAGCGGTACCGCCAGCGCCACGGTGGCGGGCCCCAGCAGGAAGTGCACGAACTGCGCACCGTCGAAGTAGGTCTTGTACGGCGTGTGCGTCACCGTCAGGAGCGTGCCCAGAATGACCACCGCAATCAGCAGTGGGTTGACCATCGGATTGAAGCCGCTGCGCTCGTGCAGGCGCACGCCGATCAGGTAGGCAATGAGCGTGGCGGTCAGGCCCAGCAGCGGGCTGGCGGCCAGGTAGACCCAGAGCTGGTACAGGTTGGGAGCCATCGTGTTCATGGGGCAAGCTCCTCGTTGGCCTCGCCGTGGTCACCCATGCGGCGCATCAGCGCGCGCGTGACGAGTGCCCCTGCGGCAATCGACAGCCACGTCGACACGACGGTCGCCACCACAATCGGCAGCCATTCTTGCCCGATGCGATGCAGTTGCGTGATCACGCCCACGCCGGCCGGCACGAACAGGATGGTCAGGTGCCGCAGCAAGTCGCTGACGGTGCCCTGCATGACTTCGAGCACGCGGCCCTTGTCCACCAGCAGGTAGATCACCAGCAGCACCATGCCGATCACCGGGCCCGGCACGGGCAGGTGCAGCGAATACGTCAGCAGCTCTCCGATCGACTGGAACGTCAACAGGATCGCGAAGGTTTGCAGCATGGGGCCTCCGGGCAAAACGAAGCGGGCAGTATAGAACCGACGCGCCGACGTTTCAGGCCAGCATCCGGTCCACCAGCTCGATCCAGTGCTCGACCGGCGTATCGGTGCCGCTTTGCAGATGCGTGACGCAGCCGATGTTGGCGGTGACGATGCGCTCCGGCTGCGTAGCTTGCAGTTTGCTGAGCTTGTCGTCGCGCAGGCGGTAGGCCAGTTCCGGTTGCAGCACGGAGTACGTGCCCGCCGAGCCGCAGCACAGATGGCTGTCAGCGCAGAGTTTGACGTCCACGCCGAGCGAGGTGAGCAACGTTTCCACTGCCCCACGAATCTGCTGGCCATGCTGCAGCGTGCAGGGCGGGTGCCACGCCACGCGCGGGCCTTTTGTCCCCCCGGCGGCGGGTTTGGCCTTCTGCAGCAGCGCATCGGAGAAGGCCGGCAGCACTTCGCACAGGTCCCGCGTCATGGCGGACACGCGCGCCGCGCGCTCGGCATAGGCGGGGTCGTCGCGCAGCAGGTGGCCGTATTCCTTGACCATCGCGCCGCAGCCGGAGGCCGTCATGACGATGGCTTCGGCGCCGGCTTCGATATGCGGCCACCACGCATCGATATTGGCACGTGCGTTGCCGAGGCCGCCCACGTGGTCGTTCATGTGGTAGCGGATGGCGCCGCAGCAGCCGGCGCGGTCTGCGCTGATGAGCTGCACGCCCAGCTTGTCGAACACGCGCGCCGTGGCCGCATTGATGTTGGGCGACATGGCGGGCTGTACGCAGCCTTCGAGCAGCAGCATCTTGCGTGCGTGTGTGGCGACCGGCCGCACACCGGCGCGTGGCTGCTTGGCGGGGACCTTGTTGCGCAGCACGGGCGGCAGCAGCGGACGCACGGCCTGCCCCAGCCTGAGCGCGGGGCCGAACAGCGCAGGCCGCGTCAGGCTCTCGCGCAGCACCCAGCGCACCGCGCGCTCGCCCAGCGGACGCGATTCACCACGCGCGTCGAGCTGGTCGTCGACGATCTTGCGGCCGATCTCCACCAGCCGCCCGTAGGTCACGCCGGAGGGGCACGTCGATTCGCAGTTGCGACAGGTCAGGCAACGGTCCAGGTGCAGGCGCGTGGCCTGGCCGGCGGGCTGGCCTTCCAGCACCTGCTTCATCAGGTAGATGCGTCCGCGCGGGCCGTCCAGCTCGTCGCCGAGCAGTTGGTAGGTTGGGCAGGTGGCCGTGCAGAAGCCGCAGTGCACGCACTTCTGCACGATGCTTTGGGCCTCTTCGCCGTCGGGGGTGTTGCGCAGGAACGCCGCGAGCGTGATTTGCATGATGAGCGTGCGTTAGAAATCGGCGTACAGACGGCCCGGGTTGAAGATGCCGTGCGGATCGAAACTCTCCTTCAGGCGCTTGTGCACGGCCATCAGCGGCGCGGCGACGGGCGTGAAGATGTCGCTTGTGCGCTCGCCGTTGCGGAACAGCGTGGCATGGCCGCCGGCTTTGCTCACGGCATCGCGGATGGCGTCGGCGGGCGTATTGGCGGTATCGATCCACCAGCGCTGACCGCCGCCCCATTCGACGAGCTGTTCATCAACCGAAGCGTGACCGAGTGCCAGCGGTGGCGTCGCCGGTGGCAGAGCGATGCGCCACAGTGGCAGGCCGCTCTGCAGGGCACGCGCAAAGAATGCATGCGACTGCTCACGCAGGTCGCGCCAGAAGGTGGCGGCTTGCGCATCGTCAACGCGTTCGCCACCAAGCTTGGTGATGGCGGCACGCACCGCCGCATCGGCGCCGCTCAGGCGCAGCCACAGCGCACCGTCGATCCACGCAGACGCGGCAATCGGTAGCGGCTGACCGCCCCAGCGGTTGAGCGTATCGATGGCCTCGGCTTGCGCCATGGCAAAGCGCAGCGTGGCGTCGCAGAACGGCATCGGCAGCACCTTCAGCGACACCTGCACGACAAGGCCCAGCGTGCCGAGCGCACCCGCCATCAGGCGCGAGACGTCGTAGCCGGCCACGTTCTTCATCACCTGGCCGCCGAAGTTGAGCACGTCGCCTCGGCCATCCATGACCACCGCGCCGAGTACAAAGTCGCGCAGCGCACCCACCGATTGCCGGCGCGGGCCCGACAGCCCGGAGGCAAACGCACCGCCTACGGTTGCCTGCTTGCCGTCCGCGGCAAAGTGCGGCGGCTCGAACGCCAGCATCTGCCGGTGCTCGGCCAGTGCGGCCTCAATCTCGACGAGCGGCGTGCCGCTGCGTGCGGTAATCACCAGCTCCGCGCAGTCGTAGTCGACGATGCCCGACCATGTGCGCGTATCAAGCACGGTGGCGTTGGCCGCAGGCGCGCGGCCGTAGAAATCCTTCGTGCCGCCACCGCGCAGGGTGAGCGGCGTGCGGGTGTCGGCGGCTTGCAGGATCGCCTCACGAAAGCGTGCAAGTGTGGGCGGGAGTGCGGTGTCTGGCGTGGTGGGCATGTCGAGACGTCCGGGCGCTGCAGCTCACTGGCTGCTGGCGGTTTCCGTGGAAAGAGGGGGCAGCTTGGTCGCGCAACGCTTGCAGAAGACGGCGTCGGCGTCGTGGCCTTCGGTGGCACAGTGCGTGCAGGTGCGCGCCTTGGGGGAGCGCTCGCGCATGGTGTTCACCAGTTCCGCACCGATGATGCCGGTGGGGAACGCGATGATGCTGTAGCCGAGCAGGATGGTCATCGATGTGATGAACTGCCCCAGCGGGGTCTTCGGCACCAGATCGCCGAAACCTGTGGTGGTGAGCGTGACCACCGCCCAGTACATGCTGACCGGAATGCTGGTGAAGCCGTGTTGCGGCCCCTCCACCACGTACATCACCGTGCCCAGGATGATCGTGATGATGAACACGGTGCCCAGGAACACGAAGATCTTGCGTCGGGCGTTGACCAGCGCGCGCAGCAGCACCTGCGCTTCTTCAAAGTAGATGGTGAGCTTGAGTACCCGGAACACGCGCAGTAGCCGCAGCAGGCGCACGTCCACCAGATACGCCATTTCGGGCGCAAAGACGGCCAACCACGTCGGCAGAATCGACACGAAATCGATGACGCCGTAAAAGCTCAACACATAACGCCAGGGCTTCTGCACCACCAGGATGCGCATGACGTACTCTGCCGTGAACAGCAACGTGAACAGCCATTCGAGCACCGTGAACAGCGTGCCGGCACGGTCATGGATGCTCGGCAGGCTGTCGAGCATCACCACCGCCACACTGGTGACGATGGCAAGCAGCAGGATCTCGTCGAAGCGCCGGCCGGCACGGGTCTCGGCCTCGAAGATGATGATGTACCAACGTCGGCGCCACCCGTCTTCTTCGGGTTTGCCAAGGTACTCGCCAAGGCGCGCGTTGTGGGCGTGCCATCGGTACCGGTCGGGGCGGGATGGGTTCTGGCTCATGGGTGGTTCGGGTGGGCTCAGAAGCGCGGCAGGTCTGGGTGCGGCAGCAGGCCGTTGCGCACGTGCAGCTTGCCGTATTCGGCACAGCGCGCGAGCGTGGGGATGGCCTTGTCGGGGTTCAGCAGACGTACCGGGTCAAAGGCGGCCTTCACGCGCAGGAAGGCGTCGCGCTCTTCGGTCGAGAACTGCACGCACATCGAGTTGAGCTTCTCGACGCCCACGCCGTGCTCGCCTGTCACCGTGCCACCCAGCTCCACGCAGGTCTCCAGGATGTCCGAGCCAAACAGCTCGGCGCGGTGCCACTCGTCCTGGTCTTCGCCGTTGAATAGGATGAGTGGGTGCATGTTGCCGTCGCCCGCGTGGAACACGTTGATGCAGCGCAGGGCGTATTTCTGCTCCATTGCCTGAATGCGCCGCAGCAGCGTGCCGATGTGCTTGCGCGGGATGGTGCCGTCCATGCAGTAGTAGTCGGGCGAGATGCGGCCGGCTGCCGGGAAGGCATTCTTGCGGCCGCTCCAGAACTTCAGGCGCTCGGCCTCGCTTTGCGACACTTGGATGCGCGTGGCACCCGATGCGCGCAGCACCTCGCTCATGCGGGCGATCTCTTCGGCCACCTCTTCGGGCGTGCCGTCGGATTCGCACAGCAGGATGGCAGCGGCGTTCAGGTCGTAGCCGGCGCAGACGAATTCCTCCACAGCGGCGGTGGCGGGCTTGTCCATCATCTCCAGCCCCGCCGGGATGATGCCGGCGGCAATCACGTCGGCCACGGCGTTGCCGCCGGTTTCCACGTCATCAAAGCTGGCCATGATCACCTGCGCGAGTTGCGGTTTGGGGATCAGGCGCACGGTCACTTCCGTCACCACGGCCAGCATGCCTTCGGAGCCGATGATGGTGGCCAGCAGGTCCAGGCCGGGCGCGTCGGGCGCCTCGCTGCCGAACTCGACCACCTCGCCATCCATCATCACGGCGCGCACGCGCAGCACGTTGTGCACGGTCAGGCCGTACTTCAGGCAGTGCACGCCGCCGGAGTTCTCGTTCACGTTGCCGCCGATGGTGCAGGCGATCTGCGACGACGGGTCGGGCGCGTAATACAGCCCGTGCGGGTTGGCCGCTTCCGAGATGGCGAGGTTGCGCACGCCCGGCTGCACCACGGCGGTACGCGTGTAGGCATCGACCTTGAGGATGCGCTTGAACTTGGCCAGTGACAGCACCAGCCCGCCCGGCGTGGGCATCGCGCCGCCCGACAGGCTCGTACCGGCACCGCGTGGCACCACGGGCACGCCCATGCGGTGGCACACGCGCAATATCTGCACGACCTGCGCCTCGGTGTCCGGCAGCACCACGGCCAGCGGCACCTGCCGGTAGGCGGCCAGGCCATCGCATTCATAGGGGGTGGTGTCTTCGCGTTCCCAGAGCAGGGCGTCGTCAGGAACGATCTGCGACAGCGCGGCGGTCAACTCGGCCTGCAGGGCAGACAGGTCACGGGCGGTGGCGGGTAGCGGCGCGTTCATGGGTGTCTCTCATGGTTCTGCCCGGCAGCGGTGGCCGGGTGGGAGGCACTATAGCCCGGCCGCCGCGCCACGCGGCGTGTTAAGGACTTTTGCGGCGATGAATTTGGCTCGCGCAAATGGCCAATCGCATTCATCGCGGTGCAGCAAGGCTGTCATGGTCGATGGCGGACCTTCAAGCGCCGCCATCGACGCTTCCACTGCCGACGGTGGAGCTCAAACCTGCGACATCGGCACTAAAAGTTTCGAATCCGGAGCCCCGGTGCTCCGGGCGCGGAGGTTAAACGGTCAGCGTTGATGAAAAAAGCAGCAACGCCGGAGCAAAAAAGGTCGGGCGTCGGACCTCTGAGGTGCAACGTCGGACCTCAAAGGTCCGGCGTTGCTGCTTTTTGCATCACCGTCGGAGGTCGGCAGCTCCAACGTCGGTACTAAAAGTTTCGAATCCGGAGGTTTGAGGTGCGATGGCCCGCCAGAGCGCCCTATCGGCGATCGGCGATAGGGCCAGGCGTGTTACCAATCCAACCCAAGCAGCCAGTCCACAAAGTGCTGCGCCTCGGGCTTCATCGGCGCCTGCTCGCGCTGGACGATGTAGTACGCATGCGGCGAGGTCGATTCGATGTCCAGCAGCCGCACGATCTGGCCTGACGCCAACCAGTTGCGCGCCATGGCCTGCCGCACCAGTGCCACGCCCTGGTTGGATGCCACGGCTTCGAGCATCAAGCCGATGTCGTTGAAGAGTGAGCCGGTGGAAGGCTCCGGGGCATCCAGCCCGGCGGCCTCAAACCACGGGCGCCACGGCTCCAGCGGGCTGCGCAGCAGCGTGAGGTTCAGCAGTTGCGAGGCTTCGGTGATGGTGGTGCCGCTGATCTGCTCGAAGTAGCCGCGCCCGCATGCCGGGAACACCGGCTCGTTGAGCAGCAGCGTCGTCTTCAAATCCGGATAGCGCCCCGTGCCGTAGCGGATTTCGACGTCGGTGTCCTCAGCCTTTACGTCCAGGAATGGGATGGAGAGATGCAGCTCCACGTCGATGTGCGGGTACAGCGCGTTGAACTCGGGAATGCGCGGCACGAGGTGCTGGCGCCCGAAGGTGGGCGGAATCGCCACGCGCAGCCGCGCGCGCTGCTTGCTGAATTCGGGCCGCGCCAGCTCGTGCAGGCTCTTGAGCGCGTCCTGCACGCTGCGCAGGTAGCGCGTGCCGGCAGCCGTCAGCCGCAGCGCAGTGCCGGTGCGCACGAACAGGTCTTCGCCCCACAGCTCCTCAAGGTTCTTGATGCGGTGGGACACCGCGCTGGGCGTGACCGACAGCTCTTCGGCCGCACGCGCGAAGCTCGCATGGCGCGCCCCCGCTTCGAAGGCAATCAGCAGATGCAGCGGAGGAACGCGCTTGAAGACGGAGGACATGCGGGCGGTCGCTGGTGGTTGAGCCGGTTACAGGTGGAAGATCTTGCCGGGGTTCAGGATGTGCTTCGGGTCCAGCGCCTGCTTGACGCTGCGCATCAGGTCGATGGCATCGTTGCCGTGCTCGGCGACGAGGAAGTCCATCTTGTGCAGGCCGACGCCGTGCTCACCCGTGCAGGTGCCGTCCATGGCAATCGCACGCGCGACGATGCGCTGGTTGATGCGTTCAGCTTCTTCCAGTTCTTCCGGTTTGTTCGGATCAATCAGCAGCGCGACGTGGAAGTTGCCGTCGCCCACGTGGCCGACGATGGGCGCGGGCAGGTGCAGCGCGCTGGCGAGCAGGTCTCGCTCGGTTTCCACCACGCACTCGGCCAGACGTGAGATCGGCACGCACACGTCGGTGGTGACGGCACGGCAGCCGGGCTTGAGTTGGAGGAAGGCGAAGTACGCGTTGTGGCGGGCGTTCCACAGGCGGCTGCGGTCCTCAGGCCGGGTGGCCCATTCAAAGCCCTGGCCTTTGTGTTCCGCGGCGATCTGCTGGACGGTCTCGGCCTGTTCCTGCACACCGTGCTCCGAGCCGTGGAACTCGAAGAACAGCGTCGGCATTTCGGGCAGCGTGAGCTTGTCGTACTGGTTGATCGCGCGGATGGCCAGCGCATCGACAAACTCCACGCGCGCAATCGGTACGCCCATCTGGATGGTGTCGATCACGGCAGACACCGCATCGCCCATGCTCGGGAACGCACACACCGCAGCGGACACCGCTTCCGGCTGCGGATACAGCTTCAGCGTGATCTCGGTGATGATGCCCAGCGTCCCCTCGCTGCCGATGAACAGGCGCGTGAGGTCATAGCCCGCTGACGATTTGCGCGCGCGGTTGGCCGTCTTGATGATGCGGCCGTCGGCGGTGACGACCGTCAGGTTCAGCACGTTCTCGCGCATCGTGCCGTAGCGCACGGCATTGGTGCCGGACGCGCGCGTCGCGCACATGCCGCCGATGGACGCATCCGCACCCGGGTCGATCGGGAAGAACAAACCGGTATCGCGGATCTCGGTATTGAGTTGCTTGCGCGTGACACCCGGCTCGACCGTCACCGTCAGGTCTTCCGGGTGGACGGACAGTACATGGTTCATCTGCGAGAGGTCGAGGCTCACGCCGCCGGCCACGGCCAGCAGGTGACCTTCGAGCGACGAGCCTGCGCCGTACGGGATCAGCGGAATCTCATGTTCGAAGCAGAGCTTGGCGACGGCGGCGACGTCCTCGGTGGTCTGCGCGAAGACGACGGCGTCGGGCAGCATCGGGTCGTAGGCGGATTCGTCGCGGCCGTGGTGGGCACGCACGGCTTCGGCGGTGGAGAGGCGATCGCCAAAACGGGCACGCAGCGCGTCGAGCATGGCCTGCGGGATCGGTTTGCGGATCAACTGTGAGTGAGGAGCGGGGTGGTTCATGGCGTCTCGCGGTGGCTGCGGTCTGGGGCCGCAGTTTGGGAGCAACGTGGGCTGTCATTCTAACGCCGGGGTCGCGCGCGGCTTGCGATAATGGCCAGCATCGATATTGCACCGCATCCAGGGAGACACATCGTGGGCAACCGCTTATCCAAGATCGCCACGCGCACCGGCGACGACGGCACCACCGGCCTCGGCGACGGCAGCCGCACAGCCAAAGATAGCCTGCGCATCGCCGCGATTGGCGACGTTGACGAACTGAACTCGCACATCGGCGTGCTGCTGACGGAAACGTTGCCCGACGGCGTGCAGGACGGGATACATGCAGCGCTCACCGCGATCCAACACGACTTGTTCGATCTGGGCGGCGAGCTGTGCATCCCCGGCTACACGATGGTCACGACGGCGCACGTGCTGCGGCTGGACCAATGGCTGGCCGATTACAACGCCGATCTGCCGCGCCTGGCCGAATTCATTCTGCCCGGCGGCAGCCGTGCGGCCGCGCAGGCGCACATCTGCCGCACCGTCGCGCGCCGGGCGGAGCGCAGTATCGTCGCTCTCGGCCGCACCGAGGCGATTGGCGAGGCGCCACGCCAGTACGTCAATCGCCTGTCAGACCTGTTGTTTGTACTGGCCCGCGTGCTCAATCGTGCTGGCGGTGGCGCGGATGTGCTCTGGGAGCGCGACGTACATAAGCCGGCGTAACCCGCGTCGCCGCGCCAAAACAAAACGGCCCGGTATTTGTACCGGGCCGTTTGCTTTGCTGGGCGAGGGTCAGTTCATGCTGGTCGGTGTTGTTGTGCTTTGCGCCATTGCGGCCAGCCCTTGCAACTGCGCCGGCGTGGTGATGGTCAGCGCTTGCGACGGGGTTGGCGCCGGGAAGCCGGCTTCGGTCAGCGCTTCCTTGATCGTGCGATTGGTGTCGAAATACACCTGCCAGTAGTTGTCATTGTGTGCGTACGGGCGCACCGCCAGCACGGGGCCGACCAGGTTGAACTCCAGGATCTCCACGTCGACGGGCGGATCGGTCAGCACGTTCGGGATGGCCGCGATCTTCTCTTTGAGCAAGGCGATGGCGGCACGGTGGTCGGCGCTGCCGGCCAGCTGCGCCTTCAGCTCCACGCGGCGGAATGGGTTCGAGGTGTAGTTCTGGATCGTGTCGGCGAAGATCTTGCCGTTGCCGACGATGGTGACGACGTTGTCCGGCGTGTTGAGTGCGGTAGCAAACAGACCGATTTCCTTGACCGTGCCCGTGATGCCGCCGACCGTCACGAAGTCGCCCACCTTGAACGGCCGCAACACGATCAGGAATGCACCCGCCGCAAAGTTTGACAACAGCCCAGACCACGCCATGCCGATCGCTACACCCGCTGCCGCGATCAGTGCTGCAAATGTCGTTGTCTGGATGCCGAAGTAGCCCAGGATGCCGATCACCAGCAGCACGTTCAGCGTGACGGTGATGATCGAGCCGACGTAGCGCAGCACGGTCGGATCGACCTTTTGCCGACCCAGCGAGTTTTCCACCATGCGCACTGCCAGGTTGATCAGCCAGCGGCCGACCACCCAGAAGACGATGGCGGCAAGGATCTTCATGCCGACGTCGGCGGCGTACTGTTCGACGATCGCCTGGTACTTGCTTGCGGTGTTGGTGGCGGTTTCCACCAGGTTGTCTGCCATAGTTGCCTCCGGGGTGGGCAGGGGAATCTCCCTACGATATGCCAAAGACAACGCACTTGTGTGACTTTGATACGTTTTGGTCACATTTGTTATATATTGCGCCGCACCTACGTCCCCTGTTGGAC
>NZ_JAELUI010000146.1 GCF_016429285.1 Ralstonia sp. ASV6 | reverse complement strand
GGCCAAGGCCATGCTGGAAGCGGGTCAGCCAGACGTGATGGACGTACTCACGCGCCGTTTCGAAAAGGCGATCCTCGAAGCTGCGCTTGGGGTCACACGCGGGCGCCGCGTGGAAGCCGCAACGCGCCTGGGCATCGGTCGCAACACGATCACGCGCAAACTGCAGGAGCTGGGCTTCGACTGACGCAGTGTCAGTACAGCCGGCCCCACCGAATATCGTCGAGCTTGGCGATTGGGATTGGGCGGATTTCCGAGAGGGAGTCCGCCCTCTTTTTTTGTCCGGGCGGTGCTGCGCTTAGTGCAGGTGGTGCTTCAGGCGCGATAGCTCGTCGTGCGTGCGCATGACGGCGGCGTGCACGCTGTGGTCGATCTTGCCGGCGCTTTGGCATGCCATCTTGGCGCGGTCCGATGCGGCTTCCAGTTGGTCGACGGCCTGCACGAGTGCTTGGGTATCCTGGGTGTTCTCCAGCCGGGCGTGACATTGGCGTGCCTGTTCATCCAACTGCTCGACGGATTGCTTGAGCGCGTCGGGCACGCCGTGCTGTGACATGCACAGCTCTGACAGTTGGGCGATGGTGTGCTCAGCGTGCTCGAGTCGCTGTCGTATTTTCTGGGTTTGCATGAGAGGCTCCTATCGGATGGAAATCGGACGGAAAGGGAGCGCCGCATGTCACACAATCGCCGTGCGCACCACGATGAGGCGTGTGCGTGACACGAATCGGTGCGGCGCACTAACGTGGCGCAAGCAGCGTGCCGCGTGCGCGCACCGATACGTGAGGAGAGTAGGGGGAAACCTGAGAAATGGCTGATGAACGGCTGACCGCATCCCGCTGCCGCTTGAGCGGGGCGGCAATGTCGTCAGCCTTGCGGGGCGGGAAGCGCGGGCGCGCGTGCCCCAAGAATGCGCTCGGCCACTTCGGCAAAACCGCCACCGCCTTCGGCCACGGTCAGGTAGGCGGGCGGCATGGGCAGCGTGTCGATCACGTCCATCACATTGGCCACCCCCACCGAAAGCGGGAAGAACTCGAACATGGCCGCATCGTTGGCGGAGTCGCCCACGAACACCCAGCGCTCGCGCTCGTCATGCAGGTCGATGCCGAATGCGCGGCGGGCGAGTGCCACACTGGCGCTCAATTTGTCGTGCTTGCCAAACCAGCCGTTGACGTGGATGGAGCTGACCGTGGCATGCATGCCGTGCGTACGCATGATGTCGACGATGTGCTGCACCGCGTTTTGCGGCAACGGCGGGACTTGCTCGGCATGATCGACGGCGAGGTCGGCGGCGTGCCAGGCCTGGTCGGTCGCCAGCGCCGAGCCCGGTACCGCACGCATGACCTCCGCACCGATTTCGCGGATGCGTTCGAGATTGCGCGCGCGCGTCTGCGCATCGTCAACGAAATCGGTGGTCAGGTGTCCGCGTGAATCGATGCGCATGGCAAATGCGCCGTTCTCACCGATCACCGCATCGACTGGCCACAGCCGCGTAATGACCTCGCACCAGGCAATCGAGCGGCCAGTGACCGGCACAACCTTGATGCCCGCGCGGTGCAGCCGTTCCAGCGCCGAGTACGCCAGGGCGGGCAGCTTGCCGCGCGTGGTGAGCGTGCCATCCACGTCCGTGAACACGCCAGTGATATTGCGCAGCGCATCATCCGGCAGCTGGTGCAGGGCGAGCGGCACGCGTCGAACGGCAATCACGGGCGCGGATTCGGGCGAATCTGCTGAAGGCGGCGTAGTGGAGGAGGTCGGGGGGGCGAGCATGCTGCGTGTGCAAAAAAGGGTGGCTTCAATCCATTCTAACGGCCGTTGCAAGCCAAACCTTGGAGGGAATTCCCAATTTCTTTATGACAAAAAGACACGTAACATCCCGCTGTCACAAAAATGACCGACCGTGCCTATACAGTCGGCGCGCCGTGGGCGGAGCGAGGGAGCCCGCCGGGTCGAAACAAGGAGAAATGATGTCGATCAAGAAGATTGCGGGGGCAGCAGCAGTGCTGGCCGCGTGTACGTTTGCGCAAGGCGCATACGCAGTGACGGAAATCCAATGGTGGCACTCGATGGAAGGCGCCTTGAACGATAAGGTGAACGAGATCGCCACCAAGTTCAACGCTAGCCAGTCCGACTACAAGATCGTGCCGGTCTACAAGGGCCAGTACGACGAATCGCTGGCGGCAGGCATTGCTGCCTTCCGCGCCGGTAACGCACCGGCCATCCTGCAGGTGTTCGAAGTGGGCACCGCCACCATGATGAACGCCAAGGGCGCCATCGTGCCTGTGGCCAAGATCATGAAGGACGCCGGCGAGAGGTTCGATCCGAAGGCCTATGTGCCGGCCGTGGCGGGCTACTACACGTCGAACAAGGGCGAGATGCTCTCGTTCCCGTTCAACAGCTCGACGACGATCATGTATTACAACAAGGACGCCTTCAAGAAGGCTGGCCTTGACCCGAACAAGCCGCCCGCAACGTGGCAGGAAGTGGCTATCGATGCGGCCAAGCTGAAGGCCGCTGGTGTGCCGTGCGGCTACACCACCGACTGGCAGTCATGGGTGCATCTGGAAAGCTTCTCGGCCTGGCACAACGTGTCGTTTGCGACCGAGAACAACGGCTTCGGTGGTCCGAAGGCGCGCCTGAATTTCAACGGCCCGGTGCAGATCAAGCACATCGAGAACCTGCTCGACATGCAAAAGAAGGGCTACTTCACCTACGCCGGCCGCAAGGACGAGCCGAAGGCGAAGTTCATCGCGGGTGAGTGCGCCATGCACACGGGTTCGTCGGCGGCGCTGGCGAACATCCGCAAGAACGCCAAGTTCAACTTCAGTCCGGCACCGCTGCCGTATGAAGCCGGCGTAGCAGGCGCGCCGCAAAACACCATCATCGGCGGCGCTTCGCTGTGGGTGATGGGTGGTCACAAGGCTGAAGAGTACAAGGGTGTCGCCAAGTTCTTCACGTTCCTGTCGCGTCCGGACATCCAGGCCGACTGGCACCAGTCGACCGGCTATCTGCCTGTCACGATGGAAGCCTATGAGCTGACGAAGAAGTCGGGCTTCTACGACAAGAACCCGGGCGCCGACGTGGCCGTCAAACAGATGATCGTCAAGACGACCGACAAGTCGCGCGGCATCCGTCTGGGCAACTTCCCGCAGATCCGTCAGGTGATTGACGAAGAACTGGAATCGGTCTGGGCCGGCAAGAAGACGCCGAAGGAAGCGCTGGACGCGGCCGTTGCCCGTGGCAACGAACTGCTCGCCCGCTTCGAGAAGACCGTCAAGGAATAAGCGCAGCATTGCGCTAGTCTCAACCGCCGGCCTCGTGCATCTGCACCGGCCGGCGGTGCGTTTTTGGAACGTCGCATGGAAAAACGCGTTGTCTTTCGATCGCGCTGGCTGCCGTATGTGCTGGTCGCCCCGCAGATTGTCATTACCCTGGTGTTCTTTTTCTGGCCAGCAGGTCAAGCGCTGTATCAGTCGTTGCTGCGCCAGGATGCCTTTGGCATCAACCTCGAGTTTGTTGGGCTCGAGAATTTCCACGATCTCTTTGCCGATCCGACCTATCTCGGATCGTTCAAGACCACCGCGCTGTTCGCCATTGGCGTGACTTTCGTGGGCTTGGGCACGTCGCTGGCGCTGGCGTACTTTGCTGACCGAGCGCTGCGCGGCGCCACGTTTTACAAGACGCTGCTGATCTGGCCGTATGCCATTGCACCGGCCGTGGCAGGCGTTCTATGGAGCTTCCTGTTCAACCCGACGCTGGGCATCGTTTCATTCCTGATCCACAAGATGGGTGTGGAGTGGAACTACGTGCTCAACGGTGAGCAGGCGCTGTTTCTGGTCGTCGTCATCGCGGCGTGGAAGCAGATCAGCTACAACTTTCTGTTCTTCCTGGCGGGTTTGCAGAGCATTCCCAAATCGCTGATCGAAGCGGCGGCCATCGATGGCGCCGGGCCGTGGAAGCGTTTCTGGTCGATCATCTTTCCGCTGCTGTCGCCTACCACTTTCTTTCTGATGGTGGTGAACGTGGTGTACGCGTTCTTCGACACCTTCGCCATCATCGATTCGGTCACGCAGGGCGGGCCGTTCAAGGCGACCGAGACGCTGGTGTTCAAGGTGTACCAGGACGGCGTGCGCGGGCTCGACATTGGTGGTTCGGCAGCGCAGTCGGTCATCCTCATGGGCTTGGTGATCGTGCTGACGATCGTGCAGTTCCGCTACGTTGAACGCAAAGTCCAATACTAAAAAGGAGGGCATCGAACCATGATTGAACGCCGTCCATTCCTGGACTTCCTTACCCACGTCGTGCTGATTCTCGGCGTGCTGATCGTTGCGTTTCCGGTCTATGTGGTGTTCGTGGCGTCGTCATTGACGGCGCAGGATGTGCTGCAGGCGCCAATGACGCTGATCCCCGGTACGCATCTGA
Source organism: Ralstonia sp. ASV6 (assembly GCF_016429285.1). Classification (GTDB taxonomy): domain Bacteria; phylum Pseudomonadota; class Gammaproteobacteria; order Burkholderiales; family Burkholderiaceae; genus Ralstonia; species Ralstonia flaminis. Next base: position 9,003 of record NZ_JAELUI010000146.1, on the reverse strand, counting down.
TCGAGAACTACCGCGAGGTCCTGACGCACGGCATGGGCAACTCCGCCACGCCGGTCGGCACCATGTTGATGAACAGCCTGATCATGGCGCTGGGCATCTCTTTGGGCAAGATCGCGATCTCCATCATCTCGGCCTTTGCGATCGTCTATTTCAAATTCCCGCTGCGTAAGACGTTCTTCTGGCTGATCTTCGTCACGCTGATGCTGCCGGTGGAAGTGCGCATCCTGCCCACCTATAAGGTGGTGTCAGACCTCGGCATGCTGAACAGCTACGCCGGGATGACGATTCCGATCATCGCGTCGGCCACGGCCACGTTCCTGTTCCGGCAATTCTTCCTGACCATTCCGGATGAGTTGGCCGAGGCTGCGCGCATCGATGGCGCGGGCCCGCTCAAGTTCTTCTGGGACGTGGTGCTGCCGCTCTCGCGCACCAGCATCGCCGCGCTGTTCGTGATCCAGTTCATCTATGGCTGGAACCAGTACCTCTGGCCGTTGCTGATCACGACCGAGAAGAGCATGACCCCCATCGTGCTGGGCGTGACCCAGATGATCTCCCGCTCCGGCGATTCCGCCACCGACTGGAACCTGCTGATGGCCGTCGTGATGCTGGCCATGCTGCCGCCCGCGGCAATCGTGATCGGCATGCAGCGGTGGTTCGTGAAGGGCCTGGTGGAAACCGAGAAGTAAGCGAGAAGCAAAAGAATAGAAGACTCAAGATGGCAAAACTGTCACTACGCAACGTTCAGAAGCACTACGCCAACCTTCAGGTCGTGCACGGCATCGACATGGAAATCGGCGATGGGGAATTCATCGTCATCGTCGGGCCCTCGGGCTGCGGCAAATCCACGCTGCTGCGCATGGTGGCGGGCCTAGAGCCCATCACTGGCGGCGAGGTGTGGATTGGTGAGCGCGTCGTCAACGAACTGGAACCTGCCGAGCGCGATATCGCGATGGTGTTCCAGAACTACGCGCTGTATCCGCACATGAGCGTGTTCGACAACATGGCGTATGGCCTGAAGATTCGCGGTCTGCCCAAGACCGAGATCCAGGCGCGCGTGCAACAGGCTGCGGGCATTCTCGAACTCGGCAAGCTGCTCGACCGCAAGCCCCGCCAGCTCTCGGGCGGCCAGCGCCAGCGCGTGGCGATGGGGCGTGCGATCGTGCGCGAGCCTGCTGTGTTCCTGTTCGACGAGCCGCTCTCCAACCTCGACGCCAAGCTGCGCGTGCAGATGCGCCTGGAGTTGAAAGACCTGCATCGCCGCCTGCGCACCACCAGCCTGTATGTGACGCACGATCAGGTCGAAGCCATGACGCTGGCCGATCGCATGATGGTGCTCAACGGCGGCCGGGTTGAGCAGATCGGCACGCCGCTCGAGGTGTACTCGCGCCCGGCCAGCACGTTCGTTGCCGGCTTCATCGGCTCGCCGCCGATGAATCTCGTGCCCGTGTCGCGTCAATCGGGCGAGGGCGCGCAGATCCGGGTGGACGGCGCGAAGGAGGGGGATGTTGCTGCAACGCTCGGCCATCTGCCGATGGGCTTGCACCTGCCTGAACGTGCTCTGATGGGGTTGCGCCCCGAGCACATCGAGCCGTGTTCGGCTGACCAGGCCATCGCCTTCGTTAATGTTCGCGTGGTCGAAGCCCTGGGCGCGGATGCGTTTGCCTATGGCTCGCTGGCGGGTCATCCGATCGTGGTTCGCCTGGAGCCGCATGCCGGCGTCAAGGCTGGTGACCAGTTGCCCATCACCACCTCGGCCGAGCATCTGCACTGGTTCGATCCGCAAACCACCCGCCGTATCGAGGCCCTGGCATGAGCGACGCTCGGTCCCTGCCAGCCTGGCCGTATCCGCGCGCCATCGCGCACCGGGGCGCGGGCAAGCTGGCGCCGGAGAACACGCTGGCCGCATTTCGCCACGGCGCCTCGTTCGGCTATCGCATGTTCGAGTTCGACGTGAAGCTCTCTGGCGATGGCGTGGCCGTGCTGCTGCACGATGCCACGCTCAATCGCACCACGAACGGTCACGGCCGCCTCGACGCGCTCACGCTGAGCCAGATCGCGCAACTGGATGCCGGCAGCTGGCACAGCCCAGCCTACGCCGGCGAGCCTGTGCCGACGCTGGCCGCCATCGCACGCTACCTGCGCGCCAACCACTTTTTCGCCAACATCGAGATCAAGCCGGTGCCGGGCGCGGAGTGGCGCACGGGGGCAGCGGTAGCGCTGGATGCCCGCGCGCTGTGGGCCGATACCGAGGTGCCGCCGCTGCTGTCGTCGTTCTCGGAAGAGGCACTGGCTGCGGCGCGCGATGCGGCTCCGGAATTGCCGCGTGCATTGTTGCTCGACAAATTGCCCGGCGATTGGCTTGACCGCCTGCGCGCACTGGATTGCGTGGCGCTCGATGCCAACCATCGAGAACTCACGCCCGAAATCATTGCCGAGGCACATGCCGCCGGCTTCCGCGTGTGCTGCTATACCGTCAACGACGTTGACCGGGCCCAGCTGTTGTGGGGCGCAGGCCTGGATGGTTTGATCACCGATTGGGTCGACCAGATTTCGCCTACTGGAATGTGATGGAAGCGATTCTTTGACGTAGCAAAGCAACGCTCCATTGTCACGTCAAAGAATCAGAATATTGCTTATAAACGTGCTATGCTTCCCGCCCGTGAAGACTTAGGTCCTTCCCGCACAACTTGTCTGTAAAAGCTGTCTCGGTACCTCCTTCTTGCCATGCGCGATCCGGTCCGATCAGGTGATTTCAGGCGATTTAGTTTGCGATCCGCTAACCGGTCAAGCCGTGTCGCGGAAGGTTGATGAACCCGCTGAACTCCGGCAGACCCGGAGAAAAGTGAGCGCCCCATGACTGAGCTGTATAAGCAGTATCTGGACACTTCGTACCTGTCCGGCGGCAATGCCGCCTACGTTGAAGATCAGTACGAAGCGTACCTTCAAGATCCCACGTCCGTTAGCGAGGCACTGCGCGCGTACTTCGATGCGCTGCAGAACGTCCCCGCCGTCGACGGTTCCAACGCCCGGGATATCCCCCACGCCCCCATCGTCACCTCGTTCGCTGAGCGCGCCAAAGCTGGCCCGATCAGGACGATCGTCGCGTCTGCCGATTCCGATATGGGTCGCAAGCGCGTGGCTGCGACGCAGCTGGTGGCCGCGTACCGCAACGTGGGCTTGCGTTGGGCCGATCTTGACCCGCTCAAGCGTCAGGAGCGCCCGCCGGTGCCGGATCTGGACCCGGCTTTCTACGGTTTCACCGAAGCCGACCAGGACATCGTTTTCAACGCCAGCAACACGTATTTCGGCAAGGAATCGATGAGCCTGCGCGAGTTGGTCAACAACCTGCGCGAAACGTACTGCGGCTCGATCGGCGCCGAGTTCATGTACATCAGCGACCAGGCACAGAAGCGCTGGTGGCAAGAGCGTCTGGAGACCATCCGCTCCAAGCCGACCTTCTCGGCAGAAAAGAAGAAGCACATCCTGGAACGCCTGACAGCCGCTGAAGGCCTCGAGCGCTTCCTCCATACCAAGTACGTCGGTCAGAAGCGCTTCTCGCTGGAAGGCGGCGAAAGCTTCATCGCGGCCATGGACGAAATGATCCAGCGCGCCGGCGAGAAGGGCGTGCAGGAAATCGTGATCGGCATGGCCCACCGCGGCCGTCTGAACGTGCTGGTCAACACGCTGGGCAAGATGCCGGCGGACCTGTTTGCCGAATTCGAGGGCAAGCACGTGGACGACCTGCCGGCCGGCGACGTGAAGTACCACAAGGGCTTCTCGAGCGACGTTACCACCCCGGGCGGCCCGGTTCACCTGTCGCTGGCGTTCAACCCGTCGCACCTGGAAATCGTCAACCCGGTCGTGGAAGGCTCGGTCAAGGCGCGCCAAGAGCGTCGCGGCGACAAGCACGGCGCGCAAGTGCTGGCCGTGCAAGTGCACGGTGATGCAGCCTTCGCCGGCCAGGGCGTCGTGATGGAAACGCTGAACCTCGCGCAGACGCGTGGTTACGGCACGGGTGGCACGATCCACATCGTCATCAACAACCAGATCGGTTTCACGACGTCGGACCCGCGCGATTCGCGCTCGACGCTGTACTGTACCGACGTGGTCAAGATGATCGAAGCGCCGGTGCTGCACGTGAACGGCGACGATCCGGAAGCCGTTGTTCTGGCCATGCAACTGGCCGTGGACTTCCGCACTGAGTTCCAGAAGGACATCGCGGTCGACATCATCTGCTTCCGCAAGCTCGGCCACAACGAGCAAGACACGCCGGCGATGACGCAGCCGCTGATGTACAAGAAGATCGGCACGCACCCCGGCACGCGCAAGCTGTACGCAGACAAGCTGGTCACGCAGAACACGCTGAAGGCCGAAGAGCCGGATGGCCTGGTGCAGGAATTCCGTGCTGCCATGGACGCGGGCAAGCACACGGTTGATCCGGTGCTGTCGAACTTCAAGAACAAGTTCGCCGTGGATTGGCTGCCGTTCCTGAACCGCAAGTGGACGGATTCGGCCGATACGGCTGTGCCGATGGCTGAGCTCAAGCGTCTGGCCGAGCGCATCACCGCCATTCCCGATCACTTCAAGCTGCATCCGCTGGTTGAGAACGTCGTCAACAACCGCGCCAAGATGGGCAAGGGCGAGGTGTCGCTGGACTGGGGCATGGGTGAGCACCTGGCATTCGCCTCGCTGGTGGCGTCGGGTTACCCGGTGCGTATCACCGGCCAGGATGCCGGCCGCGGTACGTTCACGCACCGCCATGCCGTGCTGCACGACCAGAACCGCGAGCGTTGGGACGCCGGCAGCTACATCCCGCTGCAGAACGTGTCGGAAAGCCAGGCTCCGTTCACCGTGATCGACTCGGTGCTGTCGGAAGAAGCCGTGATGGGCTTTGAGTACGGTTACTCGTCGGCCGAGCCGAACACGCTGGTGATCTGGGAAGCCCAGTTCGGTGACTTTGCCAACGGTGCACAGGTCGTGATCGACCAGTTCATCTCGTCGGGCGAAGTGAAGTGGGGTCGCGCCTCGGGTCTGACGCTGATGCTGCCGCACGGCTACGAAGGCCAGGGTCCGGAGCACAGCTCGGCACGCCTTGAGCGTTACCTGCAGCTCTGCGCAGACCACAACATGCAAGTGGTGCAGCCGACCACGCCGGCGCAGATCTTCCATCTGCTGCGTCGCCAGATGATCCGCATGTTCCGCAAGCCGCTGATCATCCTGACGCCGAAGTCGCTGCTGCGCAGCAAGGATGCTGTGTCGCCGCTGACCGATCTGGCCAAGGGCCACTTCGAGACGGTGATTGCTGATACGGCAGAAGATCTGAACGACGCCAAGGTCAAGCGCGTCGTGGCCTGCTCGGGCAAGGTCTACTACGACCTGGTCAACGCACGCAAGGAACGCGGCCAGACCGACACTGCCATCATCCGTGTGGAGCAGCTCTATCCGTTCCCGCACAAGGCGTTTGCGGCCGAGCTGAAGAAGTACCCGAACCTCGCCGAAGTGGTGTGGTGCCAGGACGAGCCGCAGAACCAGGGTGCCTGGTTCTTCGTGCAGCACTACATCATGGAGAACATGGCTGAAGGCCAGAAGCTGGGTTACGCAGGCCGTCCGGCCTCGGCATCGCCGGCGGTTGGCTACTACGCCAAGCACAACGAGCAGCAGAAGGCGCTGATCGATGCGGCGTTCTCCAAGCTCAAGGGCTTCGTGCTGACCAAGTAAGCGAGAGCAGCTCCAGGGCGGTGGCAATGGCTACCGCCTTGGCGCATCTTCATCTCCCGAATCCAACGCAAACGAATTGAAGCGCTGGCCCGCCCCGCCAAACAGGGGTTGCAGGGGCAGCGCGCACATGAATCCAAGGAACCACAAAAATGGCTATTGTTGATGTCAAGGTCCCGCAGTTTTCCGAGTCCGTCGAAGAGGGCACGCTGATCTCCTGGAAGAAGAAGCCAGGTGAAGCCGTGGCCGTGGACGAAGTCCTGGTCGAAATCGAGACCGACAAGGTCGTGCTGGAAGTGCCGGCTCCGTCGGCTGGCGTGCTGGCTGAAGTGCTCGTGGCTGACGGCGCGACCGTTACGTCGGAACAGCTGCTGGCGAAGATCGACACCGAAGGCAAGGCTGGCGCTGCTGCCCCGGCCGCCGCTGCACCGGCTCCTGCTGCTGCCGCTCCGGCACCGGTTGCCGCCGCTCCGGCTGCTGCCGCCACCGGTGGCGTGGCGATGCCGTCGGCTGCCAAGCTGATGGCCGAGAACAACTTGTCGGCTGGCCAAGTGGCCGGCACGGGCCGCGATGGCCGCATCACCAAGGGGGACGTGCTGGGTGCCGTGGCTGGTGGCGCCAAGCCCGCGACTGCCGCTGCTCCGCAAGCCGCACGTCCGGCGCTGCAGCAAGTGGCTGCGCCGGTGGACTTCGCCGCCCTGGGCGACCGTCCGGAAGAGCGCGTGCCGATGAGCCGCCTGCGTGCCCGTATCGCCGAGCGCCTGGTGCAGTCGCAATCGACCAACGCCATCCTCACCACCTTCAACGAAGTCAACATGAAGCCGGTGATGGACTTGCGCGCCAAGTTCAAGGACCAGTTCGAGAAGACCCACGGTGTGAAGCTGGGCTTCATGTCGTTCTTCGTGAAGGCGGCTGTCCACGCGCTGAAGAAGTACCCGGTCATCAACGCCTCGGTTGACGGCAACGACATCGTCTACCACGGCTACTTCGACATCGGTATCGCTGTCGGCTCGCCGCGTGGCCTGGTGGTGCCCATCCTGCGCAACGCCGACCAGATGAGCCTGGCCGACATCGAGAAGAAGATTGCTGAGTTCGGCCAGAAGGCCAAGGACGGCAAGCTGACGCTGGACGACCTGACCGGCGGCACGTTCTCGATCTCGAACGGCGGTACGTTCGGCTCGATGCTGTCGACCCCGATCATCAACCCGCCGCAATCGGCCATCCTGGGCGTACACGCCACCAAGGATCGCGCCGTGGTGGAAAACGGCCAAGTCGTGGTTCGCCCGATGAACTACCTGGCGATGTCCTACGACCACCGCATCATCGACGGCCGCGAAGCCGTGCTGGGTCTGGTGGCGATGAAGGAAGCGCTGGAAGATCCCGCACGCCTGCTGCTGGACCTGTAATCGACTGCGTTGATGACACGAGACGCCGCCTACGCTGTGCGGCGGCGTCCGAATCGAGGATTTCTCCATGAGCAAAGAATTTGACGTGCTGGTGATCGGCGCCGGCCCTGGTGGCTACATCGCCGCCATCCGTGCCGGCCAGCTGGGCCTGAACGTGGCGTGCTGCGAAGACAACGCCTACGACGATCCGAAGGGCGAACCGCGTCTTGGCGGCACCTGCCTGAACGTCGGTTGCATTCCCTCGAAGGCACTGCTGGCCTCGTCGGAAGAGTTTGAGAACGTGAACCACCACCTGGCCGACCACGGCATCACGGTGGAAGGTGCGAAGGTCGACGTTGCCAAGATGCTCAAGCGCAAGGACGACATCGTCGGCAAGATGACCAAGGGCATCGAGTTCCTGTTCCGCAAGAACAAGGTGACGCTGCTCAAGGGCCGCGGCAAGTTCGTCGGCAAGACCGACGCCGGCTATCAAGTCGAGATCAACGGCAAGGCCGGCGCAGAGGTTGTGACCGCCAAGCACGTGATCATCGCCACAGGCTCGAAGGCGCGCCATCTGCCGAACGTGCCGGTCGACAACGTGACCATTGCCGACAACGAAGGCGCACTGAAGTTTGGTGAAGTGCCGAAGAAGCTGGGCGTGATCGGCGCTGGCGTGATCGGCCTGGAGCTGGGCTCGGTGTGGCGCCGCCTGGGTTCGGAAGTGACGATTCTTGAAGCGCTGCCGAGCTTCCTCGGTGCGGCGGACGAATCCGTTGCGAAGGAAGCCAACAAGCTGCTGACCAAGCAGGGTCTGAAGATCAACGTCGGCGTGAAGGTTGGCGAGATCGAATCGTCGGCCAAGGGCGTGAAGGTCAACTACACCGACGCCGCTGGTGCAGCGCAAGTGCTGGAGTGCGACAAGCTGATCGTCTCGATCGGCCGCGTGCCGAACACCGACGGTCTGGGCCTGGAAGCCATCGGTCTGGCGACGGACCAACGTGGCTTCATCGAGGTGGATGACCACTGCGCAACCAAACTGCCGAACCTGTGGGCGATCGGCGACGTGGTGCGTGGCCCGATGCTGGCGCACAAGGCAGAAGACGAAGGCGTGGCCGTGGCCGAGCGCATCGTCGGCCAGAAGCCGCACATCGACTACAACTGCATTCCGTGGGTGATCTACACCTTCCCGGAAATCGCATGGGTCGGCAAGACGGAACAGCAGCTCAAGGCCGAAGGCCGCGAGATCAAGGCTGGCCAGTTCCCGTTCCTGGCCAACGGCCGTGCGCTGGGCATGGGCACGCCGGAAGGCTTCGTCAAGGTCATCGCCGATGCAAAAACCGACGAGATCCTCGGCGTGCACATCGTGGCTGCCAACGCTTCGGACCTGGTTGCCGAAGCCGTGGTCGCGATGGAGTTCAAGGCTGCGGCTGAAGACATCGGCCGCATCTGCCACCCGCACCCGTCGATGTCGGAAGTGATGCGCGAAGCTGCGCTGGCCGTCGACAAGCGTCAGCTCAACATGTAATCGCTGGCCGCAAGGCAAGCACGATGCCCGGTCATCCAAAAGATGCCGGGCATCGGTCCATTTGGGCCGTCAAACAGCCGGCCTCACGCAGATGAACGTCCAGGAAACCTACCTACAGGAACTGAAGGCGCGCGGCTATCGGCCCGACGAGGCGCAGCAGCGGGCAGTCGATCGCCTGCAGCAATGCTACGACGAATGGGTGGCCTACAAGGCCCGCCGCTCGAGCACCTTGCGCAAGATGCTCGTGCGTCCTGACCTGCCACGCGGCGTGTACATGTGGGGCGGGGTGGGGCGCGGCAAGTCGTTCCTGATGGATGCCTTCTATAGCTGTGTGCCGCTGGTGCGTAAGACGCGTCTGCACTTTCACGAGTTCATGCG
>NZ_JAELUI010000145.1 GCF_016429285.1 Ralstonia sp. ASV6 | reverse complement strand
GGTTCAGCAGCGGCTTGTCGGGCGAGTTGTTCAACTCGCTCCAAGTCGCGCTGTCGATGCCTTCGATGAACAGGTTCGGGTCGAACGTCGGCTTGGAGACGAAGGCAAGGATGTCGCCCGTCTCGGGCTCGATCGCTACCAGCGCGCCGCGGCGGTTGCCGAAGAGCTGCTCGGCCAGACGCTGCAGGTTGATGTCGAGCGACAGGATCAGATTGTTGCCCGGCGTCGCCTGCGAGGTGGAGAGTGTACGGATCGGTCGCCCGCCCGCGCTCACTTCTACCTCTTCGTAGCCGGTCAGGCCATGCAGTTCGGTCTCGTAACTTTGCTCGATGCCGACCTTGCCGATGTACTCCGTGCCGCTGTAGTTGTTGGAATCCTTGCGCGGGTCGTACGTCACACCGGGCTGGCTGTTGGCATCGCTCATGTTGTCGATGCGATCCAGGTCGCGCTCGGAGATACGGCCGATGTAGCCGATCACGTGCGACGCCGACTCGCCCAACGGGTACTGGCGGAACAAGCGTGCGTGAACGTCCACCCCCGGAAAGCGGAAGCGCTGCGCCGAGAAACGCGCGACTTCCTGATCGGTGAGCTGACTGCGGATCGGCAGGCTCTCGAAGCTGCGCGCGTCTTCCATCAGGCGCTTGAAGCGGCGGCGGTCGCGCGGCTGGATGTCGATCACCTGGGCTAGCTGGTCGATGGTGTTATCCAGCGTGTCCTGCAGCTTGGACGGTGTGATCTCCAGCGTGTACGCCGAGTAGTTGCGCGCCAGCACCACACCGTTGCGGTCCATGATGATGCCGCGGTTGGGCTCAATGGGCGCCACCGAGATGCGGTTGTCTTCCGCCTTGGCCGAGTACTGTTCGTGCTTGACCTCCTGCAGCCAGAAGAAGCGCGCCAGCAGCAGCCCGAAGCAGATCACCACGAACAGGGCAGCCGCCGCCAGCCGCAGGCGGAAGCGCGACAGTTCCTGTTCGACGTTGCGGATTTCGGTCATGCCGGACTAACAGCGAAACGAGCGAAAGACATCAGATCGGACGCCTTAGATTGGCCGCGTTTCGTCGACGCTCTCCGGCCGGCGCTGCGGCGCCAGCAGGAAGGCATTGGCGAACGGCCACAAGGCCGCTTCGATCAGCGGCGGCAGGATGACCTGCCAGTCTGGCAGATGCGCGCCCATCAGCAGGCGGATGACGATCGGCACGGCGTGCGCCAGCACCAGCAGTGGCAGCACGTGCAGCGCCTGCGACAGCACCGAGAACCACAGCACGCGCCGGTGGATGGTGATCGCAAAGTACGACAGCAGCGTGTATGCCATCGCGTGTTCACCCAGCAGGCGTGCTTCGTGCACATCCATCAGCAGGCCCAGCAGGAAGGCCACCACCATGCCCACGCGGCGCGGCTGGTGGATGTTCCAGAACACCAGCACCAGCGCCACCAGATCGGGAATCCACTGCATGTGGCCCCACGGCATCAGGTTGAACAGGAACGCCAGCATGAAGCTGAAGGCGATGAAACCGGGGTTGACCGGGCGCAGCAGGTATTGGGGCGAGTTCATGACAGATGCCTCGCTTAGCGTTTGACTGCTGGATCAGCGGTGTCCAGCGGGTTGCCGTCAGCGTCGGTGGGGCGCGGCGGCGGGGTGTTTTCTTCGGCGGCTGGCCCGGGCACGGCTGCCTCGGCGGCGGCACGGGCGGCGCGATCCTTCTCTTCGCGGGCGTCGCGCGCGGCGTTCTTGCCCTTGGGGGCGGATGCTGGCGCCAGGTCCACCGGCGGCGGGAAGCCCGATTCGTATTTCACGATCAGCAGGTGGCGGTTGCTGCGGATGCCGGCCACCGGCTCGCAGATCACACGTGAGAACGCGGTGTCGGCCTTACGCTCGATCTGTGCGATGCGCGCCACCGGCAGACCCGCCGGATACACGCCGTCCAGCCCCGAGGTCACCAGCAGGTCGCCCTGCTGCAGATCCGCTGAGGCCGCCATGAAGCGCAGATCCAGCGCACCCGGGCGGGCACCACCAAAGGCCACGCTGCGCAGGCCGTTGCGCACGACCTCTACGGGGATCGCCTGGTCCTTGTCGGTCAGCAGCGTCACCTGCGATTCGAACAGCGACACGCGCGTCACCTGACCAACCACACCGCGGTCATCGATGACGGGGTAGCCGGCGCGCACGCCATCTTTCGAGCCGCGATCAATGACGATGCGTTGGGTGTAGGGGTCTCGCGCTTCGTAGAGGACTTCCGCCGCGATGGTCGGCACAGCTGCGTGCTGCTTCAGGTTGAGCAGCGTGCGCAGGTTGCGGTTCTCGGATTCGAGCTGCGAGGCACGCAGCGATTGCTGGGCCTGGGCGACAGCCGATTCGCGCAGATTGCGGTTGTCGGCGGCGAGCTTGGTTGAGGACTGTGTGTAATCCAGCGCAGCGCGCACCGTGTCGCGCGGAATCAGCACCAGGCGCTCAACCGGGTACAGCACGACCGACACGACCTGCCGGACCACGCCCAGTACCGACATGCGGGCATCGATCACCAGCAGCGCAAGCGCAAGCGCAAGCAGGGCAACCAGCCGTGCGGTGGCGGACGGGCCCTGCTTGAAAAGGGGCGGCGGGGAGTAATCCATGACCCGGACGCTTCAGATAGGCACGGCAGGCGTTTGACGTTCAACGTCAGCAGCCTGCCGGCAACAGATTGGGTGTGGCGCTGGTGCGGTGCCTGGGCCCGGGGTGGGCTTGGCACGGCGCACCGGCGCGGGACGCATCTCAGCGGCCCGCCACGGCCGCTGGTGCGGCCAGGAAGACGGGCATGGCGAAATGCGCCGGATACGTGCGGTGCATGATCCCGTTATTCGTACGAGAAGATGCTGCCGAGCTTGTCCATGCGCTCCAGTGCCATCCCGGAGCCGCGCACCACGCAGGTCAGCGGATCTTCGGCCACCAGCACCGGCAGGCCGGTTTCTTCGGCCAGCAAGCGGTCCAGGTCACGCAGCAGCGCGCCGCCGCCGGTGAGCATCATGCCGCGCTCGGCAATGTCGGCGCCCAGTTCCGGCGGGGTTTGTTCCAGCGCGATCTTCACCGACGACACGATCTGGTTCAGCGGGTCCGTCAGCGCTTCCAGGATTTCGTTGGACGACACCGTGAAGGCGCGCGGAATGCCTTCCGACAGGTTGCGGCCCTTCACTTCCATCTCGCGCACTTCGGAGCCCGGGAAGGCCGAGCCGATTTCCTTCTTGATGGCTTCAGCGGTCTGTTCGCCGATCAGCATGCCGTAGTTGCGGCGGATGTAGTTGACGATGGCCTCGTCGAACTTGTCGCCGCCCACGCGGACCGAACCCTTGTAGACCATGCCGCCCAGCGAGATGATGCCCACCTCGGTGGTGCCGCCGCCAATGTCCACCACCATCGAGCCCGACGGCTCCGACACCGGCAGGCCGGCGCCAATGGCTGCGGCCATCGGCTCTTCAATCAGGTACACCTGCGAAGCACCGGCGCCCAGCGCCGATTCACGGATGGCGCGGCGCTCGACCTGGGTCGAGCCGCAGGGCACGCAGATGATGATGCGCGGGCTCGGGCGCAGCAGTTTGGTGTCGTGCACCATCTTGATGAACTGCTTGAGCATCTGCTCGGTGACGGTGAAGTCGGCGATCACGCCGTCTTTCATCGGGCGGATCGCCTCGATGTTGCCCGGCACTTTGCCCAGCATCTGCTTGGCTTCCTTGCCGACAGCCTGGATGGTCTTCTTGGCGTTCGGGCCGCCTTCCTGGCGGATGGCCACCACCGACGGCTCGTCGAGGACGATGCCTTTGTCGCGGACGTAGATCAGGGTGTTGGCGGTGCCGAGGTCGATCGCAAGATCGTTGGAGAAATAGCTGCGCAAAAAGCCGAACATCGAATGAATCCTGTTTTCGAGTCATGGGCGGCCCAGCAGCAGGATGTCGGTCAACGGCTACACCGATACGCGGACGTCGCAGGCTGCCACATGGCCACCATACGGTCCGATCTTGCTACTGCGCTCCCGGGAATGTCGCGGGCTCCGTGGTGGTCGGCGGTGGGGTGCCGTGGCACTGGCCATCCTGCCGAGGGTGAGCCGCCCGGAGGGGGCGGTCCCAAGGAACCTTTGATTAAGTGTCGCCAGATGCTGACGGCGGCGTCGCCGGGAGGTTCCCGGCCACTTAATCAGAGGGTCCGTGGCTGCACGAAGTCGCCTGCTGACTTAGAAATTTAGTCGGCAATCATACCTTATAATTCGGGCGTTTCGCGGGCGTTTGCCTCCAATTTTGCGGCAGATCGGCACAACTCGGGCGTAACCTGAGCATGCCTCACGCGCAGTAGCCGTCGCTTGGCTGCCACTTGCGCACATTGCCCGCCCGCTGCCGCACTCACTGATCCACTCCGATGGCACTCGAACTCTCCGACGTCAAACGCATCGCCAACCTCGCCCGCATTGAAGTCTCCGATGGCGAGGCGGCGCAGACCCTGACCCAGCTCAACCAGTTCTTCACGCTGGTCGAGCAGATGCAGGCCGTGGATACCACCGGCATTGAGCCGATGGCCCACCCGATCGAACTGATCCAGGCGCCGGCCCAGCGCCTGCGCGAAGATGCCGTCACTGAGGCCGACCGCCGCGCCGATTACCAGCAGTGCGCCCCGGCCACCGAGGCCGGCCTGTACCTCGTGCCCAAGGTGATCGAGTAAACGGCGCGCGCCGCTCTCGACCCCACTCCATTCGACGACGCCGGCTGTAGCCGGCAGCCCATCCGAACGTATTCGATGACCGCATCCACGATCAAAGCCCTGTCTGCCCAACTCGCCGCCAAGGAGGTTTCGGCGGTGGAACTTGCGCGCCATTACCTCGCGCGCATTGATGCCGGGGCACACCTCAACGCTTTCACCCATGTCGATGCCGAAGCGACGCTTGCGCAGGCGCAGGCCGCCGACGCGCGCATCGCTGCCGGCAATGCGGCGCCGCTGACCGGCGTGCCGATCGCCCACAAGGACGTGTTCGTCACGCGTGGCTGGCGCGCCACGGCCGGCTCCAAGATGCTGGGCGACTACGTCAGCCCGTTTGACGCCACCGTGGTGGAACGCCTGGGCGCCGCCGGCATGGTGACGCTGGGCAAGACCAACATGGACGAGTTTGCGATGGGCTCGTCCAACGAAAACTCGGCCTTTGGCGCGGTCAAGAACCCGTGGAACGTCGAGTACGTGCCGGGCGGCTCGTCGGGTGGCTCGGCGGCCGCCGTAGCGGCCGATCTGGCGCCAGCGGCCACCGGCACCGATACGGGTGGCTCGATCCGCCAGCCGGCATCGTTCTCGGGCATCACCGGTATCAAGCCGACGTATGGGCGCGTGTCGCGCTACGGCATGATCGCCTTCGCCTCGTCGCTGGACCAGGGCGGCCCGATGGCGCGCACCGCCGAGGATTGCGCGCTGCTGCTGTCTGCCATGGCCGGCTTTGACCCGCGTGACTCCACCAGCCTGGAACCCGGCCGTGGCGGTGACGTGGAAGACTTCAGCCGCCTGCTGGGCCAGCCGCTGCAAGGCGCTGACGCCGCCCGCCCGCTGGCCGGCCTGCGCATCGGTCTGCCCAAGGAATATTTTGGCGAAGGCCTGGCCGACGACGTGCTTGCCACCGTGCGCGCCTCGCTGGCGGAGCTGGAAAAGCTCGGCGCCACGCTGGTCGACATCAGCCTGCCCAAGACTGAGCTGTCGATCCCGACGTACTACGTGATCGCCCCGGCCGAGGCATCGTCCAACCTGTCGCGCTTTGATGGCGTGCGCTACGGCCACCGTGCGGCCGAGTACCGCGATCTGGCCGACATGTACCGCAAATCCCGCGCCGAAGGTTTCGGTTGGGAGGTCAAGCGCCGCATCCTGGTCGGCGCCTATGTGCTGTCGCACGGCTATTACGACGCGTACTACCTGCAAGCGCAGAAAATCCGCCGCATCATCGCGCAGGATTTCCAGAACGCGTTCCAGCAATGCGACGTGATCATGGGCCCCGTGGCGCCGACCGTTGCCTGGAAATTGGGCGAGAAGAGCGACGATCCGGTGCAGATGTACCTGGAGGATATCTTCACGCTGTCGACCAGCCTGGCAGGTCTGCCGGGCATGAGCGTGCCCGCCGGTTTTGGCGCAAACGGTCTCCCGGTTGGCTTGCAGATCATTGGCAACTATTTTGAAGAGGCACGCATGCTGCAGATCGCGCATGCGTTCCAGCAGGCGACCGACTGGCACGCACGCCAACCGGCAGCCTGAAGGCGCTCACAAGCGCTCGGACCACCGCTGCACCGCAGGGGGCCGCATGAACAATAAGCAGGGGCCCCGCGCAGCGGGGAGGCGCACGTCCGTGAATGCAGGCTGTCGCCGACACCACGAAGGCAAAATGAACGCAATCCGCTCGGAGGCGATCGCAATGAACCCCCGCATCCGCAACGCACTCGGGCTGGCGCTTGCCGCCGTCCTGCTGGCGGCCTGCGTGCCGATTCCGTTGCCGTCGCTGCCGGGCATTCCGGGTTTTGGTCGCCCGTCTGGGCCACCGCCGATTGCCGATCGCACCATCAGCGTCAACGGCTACTGCAGCCAGACCGAGGAAGACGGCTTCCGCGAGCAGGCAACGCTCACCGTGGACAACAACAACGTCAGTGCGTTGCAGTGGCAGTTGTGGGTTGGCCGTCGCGGTTCGTGCCAGTTTGATCTGTCGACCTTCCAGCAGACCAAGCGCCGTCCGAGCATCGAGCTGCGCGAGCGCAATGGCAGCTGCACGCTGATGGTCTGGCAGGACCCGCGCCGCGTAACGCTGGCGCATGCCAACTGCGAGGCGCATTGCACGCCCGGCATCTACGAAGAAGCCTGGCCGGTGATGTTCGATCCGCAAACGGGCCAGTGCGCCCGCAATGCCCGGTAATGCGCCCGGTGATGCGCACATCGCTTCGGGTGCGGGTGGTGGCCGTGTTGGCGGGCGCCCTGCTGGCGCTGCACGCGTCTGCCCAGCCGACGCCCGACGCGGAAGGCGCCCTGCCAGACATGCCAGCGGCACGCGCACCGTCGGCAGCGGAGCTGGCTGTGCAGACGGTGGAGATTCCGCGCGCCGTCATGAAAGACGCCGAAGACGCGCCGCAGACGCTGACCGCGTATTGGGTCACGCCTGCAGGCAAGGCGCCGTCGGCAGGCTTGCCGGTGGTGATCGCGCTGCATGGCTGCAGCGGTTTGTACACGCAGGCGGGTACGGATGCGAAGGCGCTGGGTACGCGCTATCGCGGCTATGCGCAGTGGCTGGGCGCGCGCGGTTACGCGGTGGTGTTGCCCGACAGCTTTGGCCCGCGCGGCAAACCGCACGGTATCTGCACCGAGCGGCTTGCGGCACGCGATATCAACGGTGCCGTGCGCCGGGCAGACATTCTGGCGACGATGCGCTGGGTGGCTGCGCAGCCAGGCGTGGATGCGCGCCGCATCGTGCTGCTGGGCTGGTCCAACGGTGCGCAGGCCGTGCTGGAAACCGTGGACGCGAGCCGCTCCTGGCCCGCCGACACGCCGGCTGTGGAGCGCGCCGTGGCGTTCTACCCGGGCTGTGCGGCTGCGCTGCAGCGAGCGAAGTATCAGTTGAACGCGCCGTTGCTGCTGCTGGCGGGTGGCAATGACGATTGGACGCCTGCCGACAGATGCCAGGCCCTGCAGACCGCGGTGCTGGCCCGTCAGCCGCAGGCGCGCTTCGAGCTGGAGACGTTTGGCGGGGCCTATCATGGCTTTGATGGCACGGCACCGGTGACGGAGCGCAGCGGCATCCCGAATGGGAGGCGTCACGGTACGGTCACCGTGGGTGGCGATCCGGCGGCACGCGAGGCCGCCTTCGCAAAGCTTGCGGCCTGGCTGGATGCGCCGCGCCCCTGATCGCATAGCAGTACACGAATACACGAACACCTAGACATTCACACCACAACAATCGACAGGACACACGCAACATGCAATGGGAAGTGGTGATCGGCCTCGAGACGCACACGCAGCTCTCGACGGTCTCGAAGATTTTCTCCGGCGCCTCCACCGCATTCGGTGCTGAGCCCAACACGCAGGCGGCGCCGGTGGATCTGGCCTTGCCGGGCGTGTTGCCGGTGCTGAACAAGGGCGCTGTCGAGCGCGCCATCGTGTTTGGCCTGGCCATTGGCGCCAAGATCGCGCCAAAGAGCATCTTCGCGCGCAAGAATTACTTCTACCCGGATCTGCCCAAGGGCTACCAGATCAGCCAGTACGAGATCCCGGTGGTGCAGGGCGGCACGCTCACCATCCAGGTGGAAGGCAAGAACGGCCAGCCCGGCTATGAGAAGACCGTGCAGCTCACGCGCGCTCACCTGGAAGAAGACGCCGGCAAATCGCTGCACGAAGACTTTGCGGGCATGACCGGCATCGACCTGAACCGCGCCGGCACGCCGCTCTTGGAAATCGTGACCGAGCCCGACATGCGCAGCGCCGCTGAAGCCGTGGCGTATGCCAAGGCATTGCACGCACTGGTGATGTGGCTCGGCATCTGCGACGGCAACATGCAGGAAGGCAGCTTCCGCTGCGACGCCAACGTCTCGGTGCGCCCCGGCCCGGACGCACCGTTCGGCACGCGCTGCGAGATCAAGAACCTGAACTCGTTCCGCTTCCTGGAAGAGGCCATCAACTACGAAGTGCGCCGTCAGATCGAGCTGATCGAAGACGGCGGCACCGTGGTGCAGGAAACTCGCCTGTACGACCCGGACCGCAAGGAAACGCGCTCGATGCGCAGCAAGGAAGACGCACAGGATTACCGCTATTTCCCGGACCCCGATTTGCTGCCGCTCGTCATCGGCGACGATTGGGTCGAGCGCGTGCGCGCCACGCTGCCGGAGTTGCCAGCCGCCATGGCTGCGCGCTTCGAGTCGGCCTACGGCCTGCCGAAGTACGACGCCAGCATCCTGACCGCCACCAAGGCGACCGCCGCCTACTTCGAGGCCGTGGTGGCCGAGGCTGGTGCCGCCAACGCCAAGGCTGCTGCCAACTGGATCATGGGCGAGGTCGCTTCGAACCTGAATCGCGCCGATCTGGAAATCGACGCTGCACCGGTCAAGCCCGCACAACTCGCCAAGCTGCTCGCACGCATTGCCGACGGCACGATCTCGAACAACACCGCCAAGAAGGACGTCTTCCCTGCCATGTGGGCTGGCGAACACGGCGGCGATGCAGACGCGATCATCGCCGAGAAGGGTCTGAAGCAAATGTCGGATTCCGGCGAGCTGGAGAAGATCATCGACGATGTGCTGGCGGCCAACGCCAAGTCGGTCGAGGAATTCCGCGCGGGCAAGGAGAAGGCCTTCAACGCGCTGGTCGGCCAAGCCATGAAGGCCACGCGCGGCAAGGCCAACCCGGCACAAGTGAACGATCTGCTGAAGAAGAAACTGGGCGCCTAAGGGGTAGCCGCACGCCATGACCATGAACGCACAAGACGTCGCCAACTACCTGCAAGCGCACCCGGCCTTCTTTGAAGAGCACGCCGAGCTGCTGGCCGCCATCCAGCTCACCAGCCCGCACAGCCACCGTGCCGTGTCGCTGCAGGAGCGCCAGATGGAAATCCTGCGCGACAAGCACAAGCATCTGGAACTGAAGCTATCGGACCTGATGCGCCACGGCAATGAGAACGACCGCACGCAGCAACGCGTGCACGCCTGGACGACGCGTCTGCTGGGCGAAGCCGACACGCACGCGCTGCCCTACGTGGTGCAGGATGGCCTGCGTGAGGTCTTTGAAGTGCCTGCAGTGGCGCTGCGCGTGTGGCAGGTGGGCGAAGAGTTCGCGCACCTGGAAGTGGCGCAAGGTGTCAGCGAGGAAGTGCGATTGTTCGCCGCTGGCCTGCGCGCGCCGTACTGTGGCGCCAATGCGGGCTTCGAGGCCGCCGGCTGGCTGGAAACCGCTCAGACGATCGAGTCGGTCGCCATTGTCACGTTGCGCGTGCCGGTGCGTGGTGATGCAGATGCCAGCGCCGCGCCGGCCTTCGGCCTGCTGGTGCTCGGCTCGCCGGATGCCCGTCGCTTCCACGACGGCATGGGCACGACCTACCTCGCGCAGATCGGCGAACTTGCCGCGGCCACGCTCAACCGCCTGCGCGACTGAGCGCACACCACATGCCGCAATCTGCTGACAACGAGGATCGCGACGCACCCGCGCCGCCGCATCCGCAGATTGCGGCTTACCTCGATGCGCTGAAGTTCGAGCGGCAACTCTCGCCGCACACGCTGGCAAGCTACGGCCATGAGTTGGCCGTACTGCAGCGATTGGGCGCGCAGCTTGCGGCCGGCATCGATCTCACGCAACTCCAGACGCACCACATCCGCCGCATGATGGCGCAACTGCACGGCAACGGCTTGTCGGGCCGCAGCATTGCACGGGCGTTGTCGGCATGGCGCGGCTGGTACAAGTGGATGGCGCTGCGTGACGCGGCTGTTACGGCCAACCCGGTCGACGGCGTGCGTGCACCCAAGAGCCCGAAGCGGTTGCCGAAAGCCCTGTCCGTTGAACAAGCCGTTGCGTTGATGGAGCAACTGCCGGGCGACGATGCAGAGACGATTCGCGACCGCGCCGTCAACGAGCTGTTCTATTCGTGCGGACTGCGCCTTACGGAGTTGGTCAGCCTGGACCTGCGCCACGTGAAGGCCGGCGAGTATGAGTCCACCAGCTGGCTGGATCTCGACGCACGCGAGGTGATGGTGCTTGGCAAGGGCAGCAAGCGGCGCACCGTGCCGGTCGGCTCCAAGGCTGCCGAGGCGCTGGCCGCGTGGCTGGCGGTGCGCGAGCAACTGGCCAAGCCCGCACAGCTTGATACGGCGCCGGAGGATGCGCACGCGCTGTTCCTGTCGCCGCGCGGCAAGCGGCTGGCGCAGCGGCAGATTCAACTGCGCATGAAGCGTAACGCCATCGAGGCCGGTGTCCCGGCGGATGTGCATCCGCACGTGCTGCGGCATTCGTTTGCCACGCATATGCTGCAGTCGTCCGGTGACTTGCGCGCCGTGCAGGAACTGCTCGGGCACGCCAGCATTGCCAGCACGCAGGTTTATACTTCGCTCGATTTTCAGCACCTGGCCAAGATCTACGATCAGGCGCATCCCCGCGCAAAGAAGAAGTAACGCGCTGCCCCGAACCTTGTAGCGGGGCGCACTCTTTCCCCCAGTCGTATGCAAACCCTGATTCTCAAGCCCGGCAAGGAGCGCTCGCTGCTGCGCCGGCACCCGTGGATTTTCGCCAACGCCATCGACCGCATGGAAGGCCGCCCGCCGGCCTCCGGTGCCACCGTGGTTGTGCGTGCCGCCAGCGGCCAGTTTCTGGCGCGCGCCGCGTTCAGCCCCGTCTCGCAGATTCGCGCCCGCGTGTGGAGCTTTGACGAGGCTGAGCCCGTCGATCACGCCTTTTTCAAGCGCCGCATCGCAGCTGCCCTGGCATACCGCCGCGCCTGGGTACACGACACCGATGCCGTGCGCCTCATCATGGGCGAGGCCGACGGCCTGCCCGGCCTGATCGTCGACCAGTACGGCACCGGCGAGGCGGGTCAGCTCGTCTGCCAGTTCAGCGCCGCTGGTGTCGAACATTGGAAGGACGCCATCGTCGCCGCGCTCATCAAGGAGACGGGCTGCCCCAACGTGTACGAACGCTCCGATGTGAGCGTGCGTGAGCGCGAGGGCCTGGAACAGATGACCGGCGTGCTGGCCGGCGCCGAGCCCGCCGCAGACTTGTCCGCCACCGAGCACGGCGTGCGCTATTACGTGGATGTGCGCGAGGGCCACAAGACCGGCTTCTACGTCGATCAACGTGACAACCGTGCCCTCGTCGGTGCGCTGGCGAAAGATCGCGATGTGCTCAATTGCTTCTGCTATACCGGTGGTTTCTCGCTGGCGGCATTGAAGGGCGGGGCGCGTTCGGTGGTGTCGATCGACTCGTCGGGCGAGGCGTTGGCGGTGGCGGAGCGCAACGTCACGCTCAACGGATTCGATCCGGCACGTGCCGAATGGCTGGATGCGGATGTCTTCAAGTCGCTGCGCAACTTTCGCGCAGAGGGGCGCCAGTTCGACCTGATCGTGCTGGACCCGCCCAAGTTTGCGGCGTCAGCCCAGCAGGTGGACCGTGCGGCGCGCGCGTACAAGGAGATCAACCTCGTCGGCATGCAGTTGCTGCGCCCGGGCGGCCTGCTGTTCACATACTCGTGCTCGGGTGCGATCGATGTCGATCTGTTCCAGAAGATCGTTGCGGGCGCGGCGGCCGATGCCAAGGTGACGGCGCGCATTCAGCGTCGTCTGGCCGCAGGTGTCGATCACCCCCTGTTGACGAGTTTCCCGGAAGGCGAATACCTCAAGGGTTTGCTGCTACAGGTTGGGTAGGCAATACTCAGGGGCGCCCGCATGGACATGCTTGCCGCGATGCGTGTGTTTCAGCGCGTTGCCATGACACTGAGTTTTACGGAGGCCGCCGAGCGGCTTGGACTTGCGCCATCCAGCGTGTCGAGGCAGATCGACCTGCTGGAAGCCCAGTTGGGCGTCAAGTTGCTGACGCGGACGACGCGCAAGCTGTCGCTTACCGAGCCGGGGGAGCTCTACAAGAGCCGAGTCGACGCGCTGTTGGCCGAGTTCGATGCGGTGCACGACAGCGTCGCCACCTTTGCGAGCGAGCCACGCGGGCGCCTGAGGGTCAGCGTGCCGCGGGTGTTCGGCAAGCGGGTGTTGAGCCCACTCCTGCCGGCATTTCTGAAGGCGCACCCCAAGATGTCGGTGGAGCTGTCGCTGACCGACGACTACGCCGACCTGGTGGAAACCGACATCGACTTGGCCATCCGTATCGGCACCCTGGGCGACTCGACGCTGATCAGCCGGCCGTTGGGCCGCTACCGGCGCGTTCTGTGCTGTCATCCGTCGTATCTGCGCACGCGTGCACAACCAACCGAACCGGCCGATCTTGCGCTGCACAACTGCCTGCGCTACCGCCAATCCGGCGAGCGCGTGGTCTGGGCGTTCTCGCACCGTGATCGAGACGTCGCGATAGAGATCGCGCCACACGGCGACCTGAGCGCCAATGACGTCGAGGTGCTGCTTGGTGCAGCCCAGGCCGGTGGGGGTATCGCGCTGCTGCCCCATTGGTTGGTCGGCGATGCCATCGACCGTGGCGAGCTGGTTCAATTGTTGCCCGACTACCCGCTGGCCGGCGGCCGCCAGGCAGCGGGCATCCACTTCGTCTATGCCATCAACCGGCGCCAGTCCCGCAAGGTTCGTGCGTTCATGGCGTATGTGTTGGACCAGGCTGGCCACCTATTCGCCTGAAAGCCGGTAACCGCGCCACAGCGGGCGTGCATTTTTGTGTGGCGCGCAAAAGTCTTCCCGGCGCGGCCGTGTTTTTCTGGGCGTGTCGCTTCGGAACAATGTGTCCACTTGGCAAATCCGCCAAGCC
>NZ_JAELUI010000144.1 GCF_016429285.1 Ralstonia sp. ASV6 | reverse complement strand
TCGCTCTTTGACCAGCCTCACGGCCTCAAGCTTGAACTCCCGGCTAAATTGCCGCCTCGTTCCCATAAACCACCTCCAGTTTCATTTTCCACCTTAACAAGGTGTCCATGAAACCGGCAGCAGCCCAGACTGCTAGATCATCAAGAAGCGAGCGCAGTTTCTGATCAGTCCAATTCGCGCTCCGTGCTTCGACCTCGATCAATTCGCGGAATGCCCGCTCCATACCGACAACTTCGGAAGCATCGTTCATCCGTCGCGTGTTCGAGAGCCAGAGCACCCTCTTCTGTATGACCGAAGTAAATGCCGTAGCGTCGCAGTAGTGATAGATGGTTGGCATCGGCTCTCCTGTTGACTTCGTGCCGTGCATTCAGTGGTGGTGCACTACGGACTTTTTGCTTGTTTGGCTACGAATATGGCGAGATTCCAACGATCACTCGTGGCCGTTGCCACTGGCGATCCAGCGCTAGTGCTGACCGGCGCGTGCGGCATTGAGGTCAAATGAGCGAATTTGCGCTAATGAAGCGTCGGTCTTTTCGATTGACTCTTTGAGCGCAGCAAACTCCGCAGGAGGTTCGTCCGCTTGGGTTGCTGGGGACGCGATGGTGACGTCTAACTGATAGTAGGGGTGTGGCAAATTGGCGAAGGTGCCATCACCGGCGACCTGCCGTGCGGCAGACGAAACTTGTATGCCTGGTTGTATGTAAGCTCTGAACTCTTCGGTTGCCTTCGACTGATATGCCAGCGCTTCTCCTAGGCTCGAATACTTCTTGGGGAGGGTGGTAACGGTCCATCTGGGGCCGAAGTGGTACACGGCGGCGTACATCACCTTGGCCAAGGATTCACTAACGCCAGCAGCCCGCATGGCGTTATAGAAGGTGAGATGCACGATTTCCCATTTTTGCTTCCTTTCGACGCATCCGACATCGTGGATGACTGCTGCGTTACGGTACTTGTCGTCCAAAGGACCACCGACGAAGGACCATGCCCATTTCGGAATGGAAGCACCATCCGAGACAAATCCTTTGGGCGCGGTCCATCTGCGTTGAGCGGGGTCGATGTACGAATACGGTTGGAGGAGGCGAACATCGCGCCCGTTGTCCATAAACTTCACCAGCAGTTCGCCTTCAAAGTGTCCGAACTCGTCGGCTGCGATGCTAGGTGAAATGAAAGCGGCTGAAAGTGCACCCACAGAAAGAACCCAGAGCAATCTCTTCTGCATACATCCCCCTCTTTACCAAGCGAATTGTTGTCGTTCACCCTCTATGCGGCGGGGTTGGTGTTTGTCGTGATGCGTAGCCGGCAGCGAGCATTGGTTCCAATGACTCGGATGGGTAGGTTCACGATGCCACATCCGTTGTCAGCGTATTCCAAGCCGTACTCGACTGATGCCATACGAAAGAGGGGGCGCTGGCGTGGACTTTCAGCCCAAGATCATTCGTTCGTGGAGTTCTGGTCGCGAGGTTGCCTGAGACTTATTGCTTTGTTGCAGGCTCAGCGGTTTTGCTCATCGTGCTGGCACAGAGTGTCGGTGTTTGTGCAGTGCGGAAGATTGCTCAATGGGCTATCGCCTGAAGAGCGTTGCAGGGAGCAGCAGAAGCGGACTCGTCACCATAAAGCAGCTTCGATATTTTCTAACCTACTTCGCTATTTTCTAATTTCCTTCGCTACGCCAACACGCACTCACAGCCGAGAAACAGAATCATCGACGGGGTTTCCCTTTCGAGCGAGATTTGCGAGCTTTCCGCAGGCGAATTTCGGCACTCTTTCTAGTCAAAACGAGGGTATCGCCCTGGCGCCATCCCAGAGCAGCCATCACGGCATTGGGAATCTCCAAAATGCGATCCTCACTCCCGTCCCCTGGATTCAGGAGCCTAGTCTTAGACCGGTCAGTTGCACGTGATGTTTTATGTTTCCTTGGCATACAAGATCCTTCGATCAGCAGCCTACTTTTCGACAACCATCGCTGGCGGGAGTGGCGGTGTCCTCCCCTCATGGCCGTCACCGCCGTCGGAAATTTACGCGTTGGTTGTGAAACCAATCGACAGCCGCACAACAGGCTGCGGCACCTTCAGCATGGCGATGTCCTTGCCTGACTCCAGCGCAGTCGCAAATGCATCCTGTACCAAGCGATGTGTTGCGCGCAGATCGATGTCGCTCCGTTCTGACAAAGCTTCTGCCGCACTGGCGTCCAATTCAATGCGCTTGCGGGTAGCACGCTGCAGCCGCCGAATCTCCGCCAAGATGAGCCGAAGCCTTTGCTCGGGCTCGGGTGTTGGGATGTCAAACACCTCTACGCGACTCAATAGTGGAACAGGCACAGCGTTGAGGTCATTGGCCGTCAGGACATAAATGATCCGACTGGCGTCAAACGCCATGCGGAAAAACGTGTCCTGGAACGCGCTTGCCGTTTCAGGCTCAAGTAGATCCAGCAGTACTGGAGTTACCGGGTAGCGGCCATCGCTACCAATCTTGTCCACCTCGTCCAAGATGAGGACAGGCGTCGCCGAGCTGCCGCTGGCGAGCATCTCAATGATCATCCCGGGGCGAGCGTGGTGCCAGGCGCTATCGCTGCCCGCTAGTTGGAAGCTTGCTTGGGCACTCCCGGCGGACCACTTCCGCATCGGCACATTCAAGATTTCTGCCAGCTTCAGCGCGAAGTGCGTTTTTCCCACGCCTGGTTGCCCTGTCAGCAAGATCGGCCGAACGCGAAAGTCCCTCGCCCGCATCGCGCTCATGAGCGTGAGGTCAATCTTCAACTTCTGAATTGGCTCGCGCAGGTTGCCAAACGGCACCTGCGTTGTTTCAAGCTTCTTCAGTGTCGAGCGGGCGCGAGGCAGTGCTCGGTAGCCATCATCAGTGCCCGCTTGCTCCAGCAATGACTGGGCATACCGTTGCTGGCTGCGGTCCGCACCTTGCAGGTTCTCGTTGGCGAGTGCCAGCGCCTCAGCCCCAAAAACTTGAACCTGCCGAGGCCTGGCTCGACGAGGTGTGGGCGCTACTGCCACTGGCGCAACCGTGGAAGGCTCCTCGACCGGGAATCCAGGGATCTTCTCCTCGGGTTCCTTGTTTTCCCGGGCAGCGACAAGAGCGGAACGCGTGTCCGAGGGGATAAGCAACCGCCACGCTTCGGCGCTGCGCAGCGCTGTGAGATCGCCTAGAGGCAAAAACCCAGGGGGAGGGTCCGACGAGTGCTCGGAAGTAGACATGATCCTTCTCCATACGCAAACTTGCGGCATGTAACCGCAGTTGTCCAAGCGGGCAATGCCCGGGACCTATAGGGCTGGGGATCAGCTGACTATTCGCGTACGAACTTGCTCGGGCGGAGCGAGCATGCGGCTGCCCAAATCGACCACTGGAGTCGATTGGTGGCGGTGGATGTCCGTGGCAGCCATGGAGAAGTGAGCGTGAGATGGACCAGTGTTGCTGTGTTTATTAACCATACAACACCACGTGGTTTGGAGCTATCCGGCGAAGTATTGGATCGAGGCTTGCCTTGAAGAGAGGGGCCGTCTGGTGACGGGTTGAGTGGATGCGCGTTCCCAATTTGTGCTGCGCGTCATTGTGGGCGACGATGGATGTGCTGGAAATGGCTTACTGAGGCCTTCTGCCGCAGTTTTGCTATTTTTTCAGCTTCGATAATTTGCAGCCTACTTCGCTATTTTGCAATTTCCTTCGCTACGTCGACAGGTCATATTCTCAACAAGGTCGAGCAGCGCCAGGCATCCTAAGATAAAATCTATCGGCCCCCAAAAGCCGATTGATTGCCATGACGCTCACCGAACTCAAATACATCGTCGCTGTTGCACGAGAACGCCACTTTGGTCGTGCCGCCGAGGCCTGCTTCGTCTCGCAGCCGACGCTGTCGGTCGCCATCAAGAAGCTGGAGGACGAGCTGGCCGTGCAGATCTTCGAGCGCGGCGCGTCGGAGGTGAGCGTCACGCCGGTGGGCGAGCAGATCGTCACGCAGGCCCAGCGCGTGCTGGAGCAGACCATGGCGATCCGCGAGATTGCCAAGCAGGGCATGGACCCGCTGGCCGGGCCGCTGCGCCTGGGGGTGATCTACACGATCGGGCCCTACCTCCTGCCGACGCTGGTCAAGCAGATGATCGACACCGTCCCGCAAATGCCGTTGATGCTGCAGGAGAACTTCACTGTGCGACTGGTGGAGCTGCTCAAGCAGGGCGAGATCGACTGCGCCATCATGGCTGAGCCCTTTTCCGAGGCGGGGCTGATGACGGTGCCGCTGTATGACGAGCCCTTTGTGGTCGCTGTGCCGCGCGGCCATGAACTGGCCAAGGTGTCAGCGGTGGACCCGGAGGCGCTCAAGCAGCAGACCATGCTGCTGCTTGGCAACGGTCATTGCTTCCGTGACCACGTGCTGGGCGTGTGCCCGGAGCTATCGCGCTTCTCGCAGAACGCGGACGGCATCCAGAAGACCTTTGAAGGTTCGTCGTTGGAGACGATCCGCCATATGGTCGCCAGCGGCGTGGGCATCAC
This sequence comes from Ralstonia sp. ASV6, assembly GCF_016429285.1. Classification (GTDB taxonomy): domain Bacteria; phylum Pseudomonadota; class Gammaproteobacteria; order Burkholderiales; family Burkholderiaceae; genus Ralstonia; species Ralstonia flaminis. The sequence goes on along the minus strand of NZ_JAELUI010000144.1, from coordinate 9,250 downwards.
GGTGCTGCCGCGCACCTCGGTACCTAGGATGCAGCCCGCCCCCACCGATCTGCTGACCTACGTGCCGTTTCAGGAGCCCGTGCCCGACCGCCGCGTCGTGCTGGCCTGGCGCAAGAGCTTTACCCGTATCGCCGCCATCGAGGCGGTGGCCAAGGCGGTCGCGCAATGCGATCTGCCGGGCATCAAACCGCTGCCCTTCACGCCGCTCGTGCACTAAAAACAGCGCTTTTCCCCTGTGAGGGGATTTGTTACGTCCTGTTTATAGTTAATTTCTACCGACGCTATTCATTTAATAAATTTCATTTATCTATGATCCATCAATAAACTTGGTAGATGGATGGCGACTGCACCATGCTTCACTCGGGACGGTTATCAGGCACTTCGGGTTGCTGAGCGGTTCGCGCGGCACCATCACCCGTGCGATGGCGAGTGTGCTGGAGCGCCCCCAGCTTGCTGAGCGGCATGGGCGTTAAGGTGGCGCTGGGCTCGAAATCAATCAATGGCAGTACGGTACGTGGCGAAAACCAAGCCACGCCACGCGCCGATGCTTAGGAGGAAGATCATGGCGATGGTGCAGATGTTTGTTTCGGAGTGGCAGGCGTTTGCGGGCGCGGTACGGGCCTCGCGCGCCGAGGTGCCGACGTTGTCTGGCATGCCCGGCAGCGCGGCCGACAGCCGAGGCACGCGCACCACCGAGTACGCCCGCCTGCAGCGCAAGTGGGTACGCAAGCAGATCGGCCTGACTATCGTGGCCGCCGGCGTCATGATTGTGTTCTTGCACGGCATGGTGCAACTGACGGCCTGATTGCCTGCGTCACAGACGGAGGCAATCATCGGAACTTGTCGCGTTAGCGGCAACCGAACGAGATGCTTGAAGCACGTGCGGTCCGACCCAACCCGGGTTAGATCCCGCGTTTTTGCACACCACTTTTTCAGGGGAATCCAGATGGCAAAGAAGAACAACGGCACCACTGTCGCCGCCCAGATCAACATCGGTATCGCCGACAAGGACCGCAAGAAGATCGCCGAGGGCCTGTCGCGCCTGCTGGCTGATACCTATTCGCTTTACCTGAAGACCCACTACTTCCACTGGAACGTCACGGGCCCGATGTTCAACACGCTGCATCTGATGTTTGAGACGCAGTACAACGAACTGTGGAACGCCGTTGATCCGGTGGCTGAACGCATTCGCGCCCTGGGCTATCCGGCACCGGGCTCGTATACCGAATTCGCCAAGCTGTCGTCGATTCCGGAATCGAAGGGCGTGCCTGAGGCAATGGACATGGTGCGCGAGCTGGTGGCCGGCCATGAAGCCGTGACGCGCACCGCCCGCAGCCTGTTCCCGGACGTCGATAAGGCCGCTGACGAACCGACCGCCGATTTGCTCACGCAACGCATGGACATCCACGAAAAGACCGCGTGGATGCTGCGCTCGCTGCTGGCATAAGTCTGCACGAGCGGTCGCGCCGCCAAGAGACGACAGGCGTTTCGACAACATTGAATTCCTCCCCCCTCCCGTCAGCCTGCTGTGTTGCGGGTGGGGCTTTCCTCCCAGACCCAAACGAGAGAGCGATGACTACTGAAGCCAAATGCCCGTTTTCCAGCCAGGCGCTTGCGGCCTCCCAGGCCGTGAGTGGTGGCACGACCAACAAAGACTGGTGGCCCAATCAACTGCGCGTTGATCTGCTCGCCCAGCATTCCGAAAAATCTGATCCGCTTGGTACCAAGTTCGACTACCGCAAGTCTTTCCAGGCGCTGGACTACAACGCCCTCAAGGCTGACCTGCGCCGCTTGATGACCGATTCGCAGGACTGGTGGCCGGCAGACTTCGGCCACTATGGCCCGCAGTTCATCCGCATGGCCTGGCATGCCGCCGGCACCTACCGCACCGGCGACGGCCGTGGCGGTGCTGGCCGTGGCCAGCAGCGTTTTGCACCGCTGAATTCGTGGCCCGACAACGTCAACATCGACAAGTCGCGCCGCCTGCTGTGGCCGATCAAGCAGAAGTACGGCCAGGCAATCTCGTGGGCCGACCTGCTGATCCTGACCGGCAACGTTGCCCTCGAGACCATGGGCTTCCGCACCTTCGGCTTTGCTGCTGGCCGTGAAGACACCTGGGAACCGGACAACGACGTTTACTGGGGCGCCGAGAAAACCTGGCTCGCCCCGACCAACAACCCCCACAGCCGCTATTCGGGCGAGCGCGATCTCGACAACCCGCTCGCCGCCGTGCAGATGGGCTTGATCTACGTGAACCCGGAAGGCCCGGACGGCAACGGTGACCCGATCGCCGCTGCACACGACATTCGCGAAACCTTCGCCCGCATGGCGATGGACGATGAAGAAACTGTGGCGCTGATCGCCGGCGGTCACACCTTCGGCAAGACGCACGGCGCCGGTCCGGCGAGCAACGTCGGCCCGGACGTTGAAGCTGCACCGCTTGAGGCGCAGGGCCTTGGCTGGGCGAGCACCTACCAGTCCGGCAAGGGCGCGGATGCGATCACCAGCGGGCTGGAAGTCACCTGGACGCAGACGCCTGCGCAATGGAGCAACTCCTTCTTCGAGAACCTGTTCAAGTACGAGTGGGTGCAGGAGAAGAGCCCGGCAGGCGCGCTGCAATGGGTTGCCAAGGATGCCGAGGCGATCATCCCGGGCCCGACGCCCGATTCGCCCAAGCGTCGCCCCACCATGCTGACCACGGACCTGTCGCTGCGTCTGGACCCGGCCTACGAGAAGATTTCGCGTCGTTTCCTCGACAACCCGCAGGCCTTTGCCGAAGCCTTCGCACGCGCCTGGTTCAAGCTGACCCACCGCGATCTGGGACCGAAGTCGCGCTACCTCGGCCCCGAAGTGCCGCGTGAAGATCTGATCTGGCAAGATCCGCTGCCGGCCGCAACGCACAAGCCGACCGAGGCTGACATCGCCGACCTTAAGGCGAAGATCGAGGCGTCTGGTCTGTCGGCGTCGGAACTGGTGGCGGTGGCCTGGGCATCTGCCTCGACCTTCCGCGGTTCAGACAAGCGTGGCGGCGCCAACGGTGCCCGCATTCGCCTGGCACCGCAAAAGGATTGGGCCGTCAACCAGCCGGTCGCAGGTGCACTGGCCAAGCTGGAAGCGATTCAGCAGGCCTCGGGCAAGGCTTCGCTGGCAGATGTGATCGTGCTGGCAGGCAGCGTGGGTATCGAACTGGCAGCCAAGGCGGCGGGCACGAGCATCACTGTGCCGTTCACGCCGGGCCGCGTCGATGCCACGGTCGAACAGACCGATCCGGTCGCGATGGCCGTGCTCGAACCGATTGCCGATGGCTTCCGCAATTTCCAGAAGGCCAAGTTCTCGGTGCCGGCTGAAGCGCTGCTGATCGACAAGGCCCAGCTGCTGACGCTGACGGCGCCCGAGTTGACGGTGCTGATCGGTGGCCTGCGCGCCATCAACATCAACGCGGATGGCAGCAAGAACGGTGTCTTCACTGCCACGCCCGGCGCGCTGACCAACGATTTCTTCGTCAACCTGCTCGACATGGGCACGGAGTGGAAGGCAGCCGGTGACATCTACGAAGGCGTTGATCGCAAAACGGGTCAGGTCAAGTGGACTGGCACGCGCGTTGATCTGGTGTTCGGCTCGAACTCGATCCTGCGTGCGCTGGCCGAGGTGTACGGCAGTGCTGACAGCAAGCAGCGTTTCCTCAGTGATTTCGTTGCCGCCTGGGTCAAGGTGATGAATGCCGATCGTTTTGATCTGGCCTAAGCCTCAAGCCTGAGCCATCAGGCAACAGGACTAAAATGGCGCCTTGCCTCGTGCAGGCGCCATTTTTCTTTGGTGATTCCCATGCAGTCGTCCGCCGCTCAACCCAGCCGTCTCATCCTCTATGCGCGCCTGATGCGCATGGATAAGCCGATCGGCACGGTGCTGCTGCTGTGGCCGACGCTGTGGGCGCTGTGGATGGCGTCCGACGGGCATCCGCCGCTGTCGCTGGTGCTGATCTTCACGGTCGGCACGTTCCTGATGCGCTCGGCCGGCTGCGCCGTCAACGATTGGGCCGATCGCGATTTCGACAAGCACGTCAAACGCACCAAGGAGCGGCCGATTACCGCTGGCCTGATTGCGCCGTGGGAGGCGCTGGCCGTGGCCGGTGTGCTGTCGCTCATCGCCTTCACGCTCATCCTGCCGCTCAATGCGCTGACCAAGTGGATGTCGGTCGCGGCCATTGTGATTGCCGGCACGTACCCGTTCTTCAAGCGTTTTTTTGCGATTCCGCAGGCGTATCTGGGCATTGCGTTCGGCTTCGGCATTCCGATGGCGTATGCGGCGGTGCAGGATCAGGTGCCGATGCTCGCCTGGCTCATGCTCATCGGCAACGTGTTCTGGGCCGTCGCCTACGACACCGCCTACGCCATGGTCGATCGCGACGACGATCTGCACATCGACATCAAGACTTCAGCCATCACCTTCGGCCGTTATGACGTGGCGGCCATCATGCTGTGCTATGTGGCCTTCTTCGGCATCATGGCCTGGGCCGGCTATGTGATGGCGCTGGGCGTAGCCTTCTGGATCGGGATGGCGGCGGCCGTAGCACTTGCGCTCTGGTACTACCCCATGCTGCGCACGCGGGACCGCATGAAGTGCTTCTTCGTCTTCCGCCACAACAACTGGCTGGGCGCGTGCGTGTTTGCCGGCGTGGCGGTGGCCTACGCGCTGCGCTAGAAGAGCAGTTTGAGCGTCTTGTAGACCAGTGCGGTGCTGGCGCCACATGCCGCCGCAAAGATGAGCACGCGGATGGCCTCCCAGAAGGCGTCGGTGCATTCGCCGCGCAATGCCGACACGATGTCGGGTTGCAGCGCCATGCGCAGGCTGCGCAGAAAGCCGTGGCGATCGCCAAAGAGCTGGACCCACAACCAAGCCTCCAGCGGCAGCGCCAGCACGGCTGCTGCCTTGAGCAATCCCGGCTGCTCGATCAGGAGGGGGCCGGTGTCCATGCGGCGCTTGCCTGCGATCAGTCGCGACCGAATTCCTCGCCCATTTCCTTGCCGCGCGCAGCGGCGGCGTGCATCGCGCGCACGAAGGCAGCCTTGATGCCGGCGCCGTCCATGGCGGTGAGCGCCGCGTAGGTCGTACCGCCCTTGGAGGTCACGCGCTCGCGCAACACTTCCACCGGCTCGTTCGACTGCCCAGCCAGCGTAGCCGCACCGATGAACGTTTCCACAGCCAGCGTACGGCCATCTTCCGCCGACAGGCCAAGTTCCTGAGCCGCCTGTTGCATCGCCTCGATGAAATAGAACACGTAGGCCGGGCCGCTGCCCGAGATGGCAGTCACGGCATCGATCTGTGCCTCGGCAGGGACCCACACGCTTTTGCCGACGGCATTGGCGACGGCACTGGCCGTGGCGCGATCCGCTTCGGACAGGCCGGTGTTGGCCGCGAGCCCTGTCATGCCCAGGCCCGACAGCGCGGGTGTGTTCGGCATCGCACGCACGATGCGCGCATGGCCATTCAGCCAGCGCGACAGGTCTTGAATGCGGATGCCCGCCGCCACCGACAGCACCAGGCTGTTGCCCAGATGCGGGGCGAGTTGTGCGCACACTTCGCGCATCTGCTGCGGCTTGACAGCCAGGACGATCACGTCGCGGTCGGCCAGTTCGGCGCCGGGGGCGGCAGCCGTACGGGCGCCCCAGGTTTGTTCGGCGCGGGCGCGGGCCGGCTCGGTCGGGTCCACCACCACGATGTTGGCGCCGTGCGCGCCCTTGGCAATCAGGCCGCCGATGAGGGCTGCCGCCATGTTGCCGCCGCCGATGAAGCCGAGTTTCAGAGTGTCGAGCATGAGAGTGGTGGGGTGAAGAACAACAGGAAACAGGAAATCAGGCGGGCGCGTGCGCATACTGCCGCGCCCCGAAAATGGCGCTGCCGACACGCACGATGGTGGCGCCTTCGGCAATCGCATCTTCCAGATCGGCGGACATGCCCATCGACAGTGTATCGATGGCAATGCCGGCGTCTCGCAGCTGATTGGCCAGTCTGCTCAGGGCGGCAAAAGGTGCGCGCTGGGCAGCCGGGTCGTCGGTCGGCTCTGGCACGGCCATCAGGCCGCGCAGTTGCAAGCGGGGCAGGGCGGCCACGGCGCGTGCCACGGCAAGGACCTCGTCAAAGTCGGGCAACAGGCCGTGTTTGCTGGCTTGGCGGCTGATATTGATTTCCAGGCAGACCTGCAGCGGCGGCAGGATATCGGGGCGCTGGGCAGACAGGCGCTCGGCAATCTTGAGCCGGTCGACGCTGTGCACCCAGTCGAAACGCTCGGCCACGGCACGCGTCTTATTGCTTTGCAGCGGGCCGATGAAGTGCCAGCCGATCGGGTTGGGGCCCGTGCGGAGGTCGGCCAGCGCATCGATTTTGGCGATGCCTTCCTGCACGTAGTTCTCGCCGAAGAGGCGTTGTCCGGCAGCGTGCGCGGCACGCACCGCATCGGCGTCGAACGTCTTGGAAACAGCCAGCAATATGACACCGGCAGGGTCGCGCGAAGCCAGTGTGCAGGCCGTTGTGATCCGCTGACGCACGGCTTGCAAGTTGGCGGCGATTACAGACATAATCCGGCGACGTTTGTTACAAATAAACAAGGCTCCGGCACGTTGTTGACAGTGTCGGCAGCACCCGGGGAAGCGCCATTGCGACGCCTGGGCGACATAAAAAAGTCGGGGGTCATTATAAGATGGACATCGCGCAGCTTCTGGCGTTTTCCGCCAAGAACAAAGCGTCGGACTTGCACCTGTCGGCCGGCTTGCCGCCGATGATCCGGATTCACGGCGATATGCGCCGGATCAACGTGCCACCGCTCACGCACCAGGACGTGCACTCCATGGTGTACGACATCATGAGTGACGGGCAGCGCAAGGTCTACGAAGAAAACCTGGAAGTCGACTTTTCGTTTGAGATCCCGGGGCTCTCACGTTTCCGGGTCAACGCGTTCAACCAGAACCGTGGTGCTTCGGCGGTGTTCCGGACGATTCCGTCCAAGGTGCTGTCGCTGGACGATCTGAAGGCGCCGGCTGTGTTTGCCGACTTGGCCATGAAGCCGCGCGGCCTGGTGCTGGTGACGGGCCCGACGGGCTCGGGCAAGTCGACCACGCTGGCGGCCATGGTGAACCACCGCAACGAAAACGACATGGGCCACATCCTCACGGTGGAGGACCCGATCGAATTCGTGCACGAATCCAAGAAGAGCCTGATCAACCAGCGCGAACTGGGGCCGCACACGCACTCGTTCGCCAACGCGTTGAAGTCGGCACTGCGTGAAGACCCGGACGTGGTCCTGGTCGGCGAATTGCGTGACCTTGAGACCATTCGCCTAGCGCTTACCGCGGCCGAAACCGGTCACTTGGTGTTCGGCACGCTGCACACCAGCTCGGCCGCGAAAACCATCGACCGTGTCGTCGACGTGTTCCCGTCGGACGAAAAGGAAATGGTCCGCACCATGCTTTCCGAATCGCTGGAAGCGGTGATCTCGCAGACGCTGCTCAAGACGCGCGACGGTTCGGGCCGGATTGCAGCGCACGAGATCATGATTGCCACGCCGGCCATCCGCCACCTGATCCGCGAGAACAAGATCTCGCAGATGTACTCGATGATGCAGACCAGCAGCGGCATGGGCATGCAGACGCTCGATCAGTGCCTGTCGGAGCTCATCAAGCGCTCGGCGATCAACTACGCAGACGCACGCGCCATCGCCAAGAACCCGGACGCGTTCGCGAGCTGATGCACTGATGCGCTAACTGGCACTGACCCGTTAGCGCGCACACCAATTCCTTTCAGGAGGGGCACGCCATGCTGGACCGCGAAGCCGCCACCAAATACATCCACGAACTCTTGCAGTTGATGGTGAACAGCCGTGGCTCGGACTTGTTCATCACGTCGGAATTCCCGCCCGCCATCAAGGTGGACGGCAAGGTCACGCCGATCTCGCAGCAGCCGCTGAACGCTGGTCAGGCCATCGGTCTGGTCAAGTCGATCATGAACGAGAGGCAACTGCGTGAGTACGAAGACACCTCCGAGTGCAACTTCGCCATCACGGCACCGGGCGCGGGGCGTTTCCGTGTGTCGGCGTTCATCCAGCAGGGCCGCGCCGGCATGGTGCTGCGGACCATCAATACGAAGATCCCCTCGCTGGGCGAGCTGGACCTGCCGCCGATCTTGAACGAGATCGTGATGAGCAAGCGCGGGCTGGTGATCGTGGTGGGTGCCACGGGCTCGGGCAAGTCGACCTCGCTGGCGGCGATGGTGGGCTACCGCAACGCCAATTCGTACGGCCACATCATCACCATCGAAGACCCGGTCGAATACGTGCACGCGCACCAGAACTGCGTGGTGACGCAGCGTGAGGTGGGTGTCGATACCGAGTCGTGGCACGTGGCGCTGAAGAACACGCTGCGCCAAGCGCCCGACGTGATCCTGATCGGCGAAATTCGTGACCGCGACACGATGGAATACGCCATCCAGTACGCGGAAACCGGCCACCTGTGCCTGGCTACGCTGCACGCCAACAGCTCGAACCAGGCCATCGACCGGATCATCAACTTCTTCCCGGAAGAGAAGCGTCAGCAGTTGCTGATCGACCTGTCGCTGAACCTGCGCGCCATGATTGCGCAGCGTCTGCTGCCGCGTCAGGGCAAGAAGGGCCGCGTGCCGGCGGTGGAGATCATGCTGGCGACGCCGCTGGTGCAGGACCTCATCTTCAAGGGCGAGGTGCACGAGCTGAAGGAGGTCATGAAGAAGTCCCGCGAGCAGGGGATGATCTCGTTCGACCAGGCGCTCTTCGAGCTGTATGAAGAGGGCAAGATCAGCTACGAAGATGCGCTGCGCAATGCCGACTCGCTCAACGACCTGCGCCTGCAGATCAAACTGCACAGCAAGCGGGGTGGGCAGACTGATTTGTCGGCGGGTACTGAGCATCTGAACGTGGTGTGATGTTTGTTGTGGGATGGATGCGGTTGGTGGTCCATCCCTTGTTTCATCCCCTGCCGGGGCTGACTCACTTTTCTTTGTCTTGCCAAAGAAAAGTAAGCAAAAGAAAGGCGCGCCCGAGATGGCGACCCCCTCCTTGAATTTCTGTCGCAGGGAGGGAGAGCGGGCAAACTCGCTGCGCTCAGACAGGCCCGCTCTCTTTTTCCTCCCTGCAACACAAATTCAAGGCGCCATCTAGGGCTCCAACTGCCAAACCGACGGGGTGCGCGCGTGAGCGTTGCCGTCGGGTAGACGTGATCGTGTT
>NZ_JAELUI010000143.1 GCF_016429285.1 Ralstonia sp. ASV6 | reverse complement strand
GCGCAACTGCACGGCGTTCAGGTCGTTGTCGAGGACATAGTTGTAGTCGACATAGCCGATGGCGCCGGGGGTGGCCTGCACAGCCTTGACCACGTCACCGCTGCCCTTGGCGCCGATGGTGTCAGCCGGCCAGGCGATCGTCGACTTGGTGCCGTAGGTGGTCTTCCAGTCGGGGCTGACGGCGCTCAGGTAATCGGTGAAGTGGTACGTGGTGCCCGAGCCATCGGCACGCACCACGAGGCGGATCTTCAGTTTGGGCAGCGCCATGCCGGGGTTCAGCGTGCGCAGCTCGGGCGCGTCCCAGCTATCGATCTTGCCGAGGAAGATATGGGCCAGCACTTCGCCCGTCAGCTTGAGCTGGCCGCGCGCCACGCCCGGCACGTTGATGAACGGCACCGCGCCCGTCACCACGGACGGCACGCACACCAGCCCCGCCTTGGCCGCATCGGCCGAAGACAGGGGCACGTCTGACGCACCGAAATCCACCGAACCCGCGCGGATACGCTTGATGCCTTCGCCCGAGCCCACGGCATCGTAGCTGAGCGTGATGCCCGACGACGCGGCATACCCCGCCGACCAGACACGATAGACCGGTGCGGCGGCGGTCGATCCCGCTCCACGAACCTCAGCGCGAGCGAGAGCGGGTAAGCCTGCGGCGACAACGGCCAGGGCCAGAACAGCGTGCTTGAACATGGGAAGACCTGCGGACAGCGAAGGGCGAAACCCGAAATTGTAGCGATGCACGCGTGACAACGCGGCATGCCGCGCTGATAGAGCCCATCTACAACAAGGCGATGTGTTGTAAGACGTTCCGCAAACGTTGGGCAGAGTAGGGGGGGCTCCTGCATGGCAGATGGCGACAGACAGGCCCTGTGGGAGCCATGTGGTGAGGGCGCTTTCCAACGTACTACCGAGGTCAAGGTTGTTTGGATTCCATATTTCCACTATATTGGAAATATGGAAGAAGACATCGTTATCCGCTCCCTGGCCGCGCTTGCGCACAATTTGCGTCTGCGCGTGTTCCGCATGCTCGTAGTCGCTGGGCCCGAGGGGCTGACGCCGGGTGCCATTGCCGAGCAACTCGACGTGCCGGGCGCCACGCTGTCGTTTCATCTGAAGGAGCTGATGCACGCACAGCTCGTGACGCAGGAGCGCGACGGCCGCAACCTGATCTATCGGGCCGCGTTTGCTCACATGAGCGCGCTGCTCGGCTTCCTGACCGAGAACTGCTGCCAGGGCGAGGCCTGCCTCGACACCACGCCCACTGCCTGCAAATGTTGAAGCCTGCCTGTCGATGACCACCAACGTCTTGATCCTCTGCACCCACAACTCCGCGCGCAGCGTACTGGGCGAGGGCATGCTGAATCACTGGGCACGCATGCTGAACAAAGATGTGCGCGCCTATAGCGCGGGCAGTGCGCCAAGCGGCCGCGTCAACCCATTCGCGCTGGAAGCACTCGCCAACGCGGGGGTGGATACGGTGGGCTATCGCAGCAAGAGCTGGGATGAGTTTGTCGCCGAGGGCGCGCCGCAGATGCGCGTCGTCATTACCGTGTGCGACAGCGCCGCCGCCGAGCAATGCCCGTACTGGCCCGGCAGCCCGGTCAAGGTGCATTGGGGCTATGCGGACCCATCCAACGCGCCGGGCGGTGATGAGGGCAAGCGCCACGCTTTCGAGATGACGCGCCAGGCCATCGGCTACCGCATGCTGCAACTGCTGATGCTGCCGCTCGACACGCTGAGCAACACCGAGCTGCAGGCCTACCTCGACTGCATCTCGCAAAGCTGATCGCCATGGCTGACCTGCGAACCCGCCTGCTTGCCGAAGCATTGGGAACGGCGCTGCTGCTGGCCGTCGTGATCGGCTCGGGCATCATGGCCGAGCGGCTGGCTGGCGGGAACGTGGCGATTGCGCTGCTGGCCAACACGGCCGCCACGGTAGGCGGTCTTTACGTGCTGATCGAGGTGTTCGGCCCGACGAGCGGCGCGTATTTCAATCCGGCAGTCAGTGCGGTGATGGTGGTGCAAGGTGAGTTGCCCCTGACTGACTTGGTGCCGTACGTGATCGCGCAACTCGTTGGCGCCGTGCTGGGCGCATGGCTGGCGCACGCGATGTTTGATCTCTCGCTCATCCAGTTCTCGACCAAGCTGCGCAGCGGCCCCGGCCAATGGATGGCCGAAGCCGTGGCGACAGCCGGTTTGCTGCTGGTCATCCTGCGCGCGCCGCAGGGTAAGGCGTCTGCCATGGTGGCTGCCTACATCGGCGCCGCCTACTGGTTCACGGCGTCAACTTCGTTTGCCAATCCGGCCGCGGCGTTCGGGCGGATGTTCAGCAACGGCTTTGCCGGTATCGCGCCATCGAGCGTGCCGGGCTTCATTGCCGCTGAATGCATCGGTGCAATCATCGGGCTGGCGCTGCACCGTGCATTGCAGCCGCGCACGGTGCCAAGCGCACAGCCCAGCGCGATGGAACGCTCAGGTGACTGAGCTGCGCGCCATTTACTTCACCAGCCCTTCCACCTTCATCGCCTCCTGCACCGCGGCCCGTGCCCCCACACGCGCCATGTACGCCTGCACATTCGGATACGCGCCCATCGGCAGCGCCAGGAAGTTCGCCCAGTTCAGCACCGTGAAGGCATAGGCATCGGCCATGCTGTAGTCCTCCGCCAGATACGGCTGCTTGGCCAGACGGGCATCCAGTTCAGCAAGGCGCTTGGCCAGCTTGTCTTTGGCGCCTTGGCGCGTGACGTCGGGCGTGTCCTTGTACCAGAGCGGGCCGAAGCCCTTGTGCAGCTCGGTGCTGACAAAGGTCAGCCATTCGATTACCGCCAGACGGCGTGCGCTGCCGGCCTTGCCGATGAACGCCTGGGTCGGGTCGAGATCAGCCACGTATTGCAGCAGCGCGGCGGCTTCGGTGTGGCGTGAGCCGTCAGCCAGCTCCAGCAGCGGCACGTAGCCGCGTGGGGAGATCGTGTAGAAATCCGTGCCGTCGGCGGTGAGGTGCTTGGTCAGGTCGACCGAGGTCACGTCAAACTTGGCGCCCACTTCACGCAGGGCGATGTGCACGGCCAGCGAGCATGCGCCGGCGGAGTAATAGAGCTTCATGATCGTTTTCTCATCCATCAGGTTGGGAGGCTGCCGACTGCGATGGAATGCCAGCGGCAGCGGTGTCGACACTGTAGGATTGCGTGCACGCTAATGAAATAAGCGATAGAGAAAACCATGCATGCAGAAACGCAATACAGGTTGAGCGCCGCCGATCTGGAAGTCGTGCTGGCGATGGCGCGTACCGGCACGCTGGCGGCGGCGGGCGATCGGCTGGGCGTGGATGCGTCCACCGTGTTCCGATCGTTGCAGCGCATTGAGCGGGGGCTTGGGCAATCGCTGTTTGCGCGCTCACGCACGGGGTATCTGGCCAACGATCTGGCGCAGTCATTGGCCGAGCGAGCGGAGCAGGTGGAGGCCGCGCTGGAGGATGCACGCTCTGCCGTGCACGCCGCGCCGGATCAGGTGTCGGGCACGGTGCGCATCACCACCACCGACACCATCCTGGTCGGCCTGGTGGCGCCCGCGTTGCAGGCGTTGCAGGCCCAGCACCCGAACCTGACCTATGACCTGCGCGTGAGCAACGAGCTGGCGAGTCTGACTCGGCGCGATGCCGACATCGCCGTGCGCGCCACCCGCCGCCCGCCGCAGCATCTGGTCGGCAAGCACCTGGGGTCGATTCGCGTGGGGCTGTATGCGGGGCGCGATCGCGGCATCACCTATGCCGATGTGGAGGCGGGCCGTGCGCCGTGGATCGCCATCGACGATGCGATTCCGGAGCACCCCTCGGTGGCTTGGCGCAAGCGGCACTTCCCGAAGGTAGTGCCCACGTATTTCGTCAACAGCCTGCAGATCGCGGCTGAAATGGTGGCGATGGGGTCGGGCATCGCCATCCTGCCGGTGGTGATGGCGCAGGCGCGCAGCGATCTGGTGCTGCTGCGCGATTTGCGGGACGCAAACCAGTCAGAGCTATGGCTGCTGACGCATCCGGAGTCGCGCCATCTGCGGCGGATTGCGACGGTGTACGGGCACCTCGCGCAGGTGCTGCGTATGCCGTGAGCGGTGCGACCTACTTAATGAAGAAAATGGTTTCGATCACGTCGTTGCTCAGTACGAAATCCGTCGTCGTCACGTCGTCAAAATAATACGTGTAGGTCGTCTTGTTGCCGAACATTCCGGTCTTGACGGGGTTCCCGAGCACTTTGGTGAGCGTGACGACATCGTCGCCGACATGGACGCCACCCACGCTGCCCTTGAACGGCGCATCTACGCGGTAGGTCGTGACGCGGTCCTTTTCAAAGAACACCCAAATGCCCTTCGTCTTGAGCCGCAACTGCTTTTTCTTGGGCAGGTTCGGGGCCAGTTGGTCCATCTGCTCGGGATCGAGCGAGGTGCCCAGCGCGCGCTTGACGTCATCGACCGAGTCGCCCAGCTTGACAGGCAGATCGGTGACCACCGGTGCGGCAAATGTGGTGACATGGCAGGCGAGCAGCAAGGTGGCAATGGCGGCCGCAGCAGTGGTATGGCGCCACGAGCGGCGAAGGGTGATCGGCATGGTGTGAGTGAACGGTGGGGATGATGAATGCAGCGCTTGAGGCTAGCAGAAACCACCCTGGGGTGCCTCGGGGGCTGAAGGAGGGGGTGTCACGAAGACGCAACGGCCCGCTCGCCTGGCCCAGAAGAGGTGCTTGGCAGGAATCCTTCGGTAAGCGCGGCGCGGCGGCGCAGGTCCTCCGTGGTCTCACCATTGCCATCGGGCCGCCAGCCGGGCGGGCGGAACAGGTAGCCGAACACGTCGCGCGCTGAGCGGGCCGTCTTCAGGTCCTGCCACAACCCGCGCCACTGGCTGAACTCGATCGTCAGCAGGTTGTACGTGCGCATCGGGTGCACCAGACCGTAACGGCAGGGCACCTCTTTGCGCTCGGGAATGTAGGTGCCAAACAGGCGGTCGAAGATGATCAGTACGCCGCCGTAGTTGCCATCGAGGTATTCCAGGTTGGAGGCGTGATGCACGCGATGTGCCGACGGCGTGTTCAGGAACCACTCCAGCGGGCCGAGGCGGGGGATCCACGTGGCGTGAATCCAGAACTGGTACAGCAGGTTCAGCGACAGCAGCATCAGCACGATGCGCGGCGGCATGCCCAGCAGCGGCGCCAGCGAGAAGAAGAGCAGGGTGCCGGTCAGCTTGCCCGTCCAGCCGAAGCGGTAGGCGGCCGACAGGTTCAGATCATTGGGCGAGTGGTGGACGGCGTGGGTGCACCAGAACCAGCGCACGCGGTGCGCGGCGCGGTGGTACCAGTAGTAGCAGAACTCCTGGCCGAGAAAGCAGGCGGCCCAGCCGGTCCAGTTGTCCATTGGCAGGGTCCACAGGCGGTGCTGGTAGACCCAGTCCAGGCCGTGCAACCAGAACGCCATCGGTACCAGCCAGCGTAGTGGGTACTCGCGTACCAGGAAATCGACCACCGACACAGCGGCGGCTTTCCAGTCGTAGTTGCTCCAGCCGCGCAGGAGCGACAGCGCAAGCGCCTCGGCCAGTGACGACACCAGCACGATCACGACGGCAATCTTCAGGATGGTGAACAGTACGGCCATCGCGTCAGGCTCCTGGCGCCATTGGGGACGCAGCGACGGTACTGCAACCGCAATGGCGCGGCAATTAGGGCTGACGGAAGCGTCTCTTACAACCCGTTCAGCGTGCCCAGGTGTTGTTCCGGTTATGCAGATAGATGTGCACGCCGCCGTTCCTGTCCTGCGCTACCCCCGC
The DNA here is from genome assembly GCF_016429285.1 of Ralstonia sp. ASV6. GTDB lineage: Bacteria > Pseudomonadota > Gammaproteobacteria > Burkholderiales > Burkholderiaceae > Ralstonia > Ralstonia flaminis. Next base: position 8,079 of record NZ_JAELUI010000143.1, on the reverse strand, counting down.
GCTGCCCCAGGGGTAGATGGTCATGGCGCCCGGGTCCTTGCCCAGCTTTTTGGCGATCCACTTGCGGTGGCGTTGTTCGGCTGCCGTGATGTCGTTGTAGCTGGCCGGCTGGACCAGCTCAAGGAACGTGCTCACCAGCGCGCCGGACTCAAAGCGCAGATTGATTGTTACCGGGGTGATGTCGTCCAGCACGGCGGCCGTGGCGAACTGACAGGGCACGGCCTTGCCTTCAACCAGCACCGGCCGCCGCGGTCCGACAACGAAACGCGCGGGCAGGGCATCCGGCAGCGCTTGCGGGGTCAGGCAAAAGCCGCCCAAGGTGATTTCACCCGTGGCGGGGTCGATATGGATGACGTCATTCATGCGGTTCGTGGAGAGAGCGTGCAGGCTCGGCATCGTTTTGCCGATGTGCCTGGGCAAGGACGGGAGGATCGAGCAGGTTGTCCGGCGAGTTGTCTCGTTATAGCAGCCGCCCCCTCGGATGGGCGGCCTGGGTGCCCTCAAGTTCGCGCACACCGTGCCGTAGCTTGCTCAGTGGCCCTCGACCGCCGGAAGGACTAGGCGTTCTGCAGGGCGCAACGGTAGCACCGAGCGCTGTATGCAGCACGCAGTCTGATTCACGCAGGACATTCCACCTAGAAGAATCATGATCTCCTCTCTTCGGACCCGCATTCTCCTCATCTCGTCGGCCACCGTGATCGGCGCTCTGGCGCTGTCTGGCGCCGCCACGTACTCCATCGTGCGCAGCAATACGATGGAATCCATCGACCAGAACCTCGCGGCCATCGCCAGCGGCAACACGCTCGCCATCGACAAGTGGGTCGCCGCCAAGGCCCAGGCTGTGAAGGCAACCGCCGAGGTGGTCGAGCACGGCGACCCGCAGGGCTTTGGCAAGCACATGGGTAACGCCAACGGCTTCCCGATCATCACCATCGGCTGGACCGACAAGACGTTCTTCTCCACCAGTTCCACTACGCCCAAGGACTACGACCCGACGGTGCGGCCCTGGTACAAGCAGGCCATTGAAGCCGGCAAGCTGACCGTCACCAAGCCCTACGGCGATGTGTCGACCGGTGTGCAGTACGTGTCGTTTGCCGCGCCGCTGGTGCACAACGGTGAAACGACCGGTGCCATCTCGGGTGCTGTGCCGCTTGATGGCGTGCGCGAGGTGGTGGCTGCTGTTCATCCGACGCCGTCCAGCCTCGCCTTCGTGGTTGCCAAGGACGGCCAGGTGATCGCCCACCCCGACGCCAAGCTGATGCTCAAGCCGGTGACTGACGTGGCCGCTTCGCTCAACGCCGATGCGCTGGCAACCCTTGCCAAGGCCTCCGCCCCGCTCGAACTCGAACTCGCGGGTGCGCCCAAGCTGCTCAAGGCGCAGGCCGTGCAGGGCACCGACTGGTATCTGGTGATCGCCCTGGACAAGGCCGAGGCCACCGCCGGTTTGCGCAACGTTGTGAAAGCACTTGCCGTGGCCATGGTGCTGCTGACGCTGGCTGCCGTGGGGATCGCCGCATTCTTCACGTCGCAGTCGTTCCGCCGCCTGTCGCAGGTGCGCGATGCAATGGAGACGATCGGCTCTGGCGGTGGAGACCTGACGCACCGCCTGCCCGTGGTCGGCAATGACGAGGTCGCGCAGATCAGCGCGGCATTCAATACCTTCATCGACAAGATTGGCGAAGTGCTGCTGGAAGTGCGTGCCAGCGTCGACAGCATGAAGTCCGCCACCGGCGAGATCGAAATGGGTAACCGCGATCTTTCCAACCGCACCGAAGTCTCGGCCAGCAACCTGCAGGAAACCTCTGCTGCGCTGACCGAACTGACCACCAGCGTAAAAAACTCCGCCGATGCGGCCGTGCAGGCCACGCGCCTGGCGAGTGATGCCAGCGATGCCGCCACGCGTGGCGGCGAGGTGGTCTCCAGTGCCGTCAGCACGATGGACGAGATTGCCAAGTCCTCCGCACGCATCACCGAGATCATCGGCGTGATCGACAGCATTGCCTTCCAGACCAACATCCTGGCGCTCAACGCAGCCGTGGAAGCCGCCCGTGCCGGCGAGAACGGCCGCGGCTTTGCCGTGGTGGCCGGTGAGGTGCGCACGCTGGCGCAACGCAGCGCCACCGCAGCGCGCGAAATCAAGGACCTGATCCAGGCGTCCGAAGCCAGCGTGAAGACCGGCGCGCAGCGCGTGCAGGCTGCCGGCGCGACGATGCAGGAGATCGTGTCCGGCATCGAGCGTGTCGCCCGCATCATCGGCGAGATCGACGGTGCGATGCATGAGCAGAGCAGCGGCATCAGCCAGATCGACCGCAGCGTTGCCGAGATGGACCAGGCCACGCAGCAGAACGCGGCGCTGGTGGAGCAATCGACGGCTGCATCGGCGATGCTCAACGAACAGGCGCAGGGCCTGGCGCGCACGGTGGGGTTGTTCAAGCTGCGCATGGGCTGAGCCACCGCCTTGTCACGGCGCGCTCTCGGGAATCGCCCTAGGTCTCGGTGCCGGCGCGCCGGTGCGACAATCGCCGCGGATTGGTCACCGATTCGCCAAGCGTTGCCGCACTAAGAGGAGGCATCATGCATCGTCATCGTCCAGTTGCTGTCATGCGTGTGGCTGTCGCCGTTGCATGTGCCGGGTGCACCGGCGCTTTTGCGCAAGCTTCAGCACCTGCTGCAACGCCGGCACCGCCGCCGCTTACGCCACAGCTCATCAACATGGGCAGCATGACGGCGGAGGAGATTGGCCCCGTCATTGCCGAAATGGGCACGCTGCGCACCAAGACGCTGGTGAACGCCGCCAACGGCACCGTGGGCATTCAGGTGGGTACGGTCGCCAAGCACACGCATACGTATTCGGACGAGATTCAGTACGTCATGGCAGGCACGGCCACCGTTTGGCTCGACAACGCGCCACGTGAGGTGCGGGCGGGAGATTTGATCGTCATCCCGCGCGGAGTGGTGCATGGCACATTGACTACCAGCCCGGATTTCAAGTCCATGGCGATCAAGCTGCCGCCGCAGCGGGCGGGAGATACGCAAAAGGTACCCTGAGCTGTGCCGAGTATTGGCGTGGATCAGCCCGGGATAAAAACACCATCCCTTACAATGGCGCCCTCATAAAGAGTCCAACGCCATGTCCGCACCGCTCGCCAACGACACCTTCCTGCGCGCCCTGCGCCGCCAGCCCACCGACTACACGCCGCTGTGGCTGATGCGCCAGGCGGGCCGCTACCTGCCGGAGTACAACGCCACGCGCGCCCGCGCAGGCAGCTTCCTGGGCCTGGCCAAGTCGCCAGCGTATGCGACGGAAGTGACGCTGCAGCCGCTGGACCGCTATCCGCTGGACGCGGCCATTCTGTTCTCCGACATCCTGACCGTGCCCGACGCCATGGGCCTGGGACTGTCGTTCGCGCAGGGCGAAGGCCCGCGCTTTGCCAAACCGGTGCGCTCTGAAGCGGATGTGGCCGCACTGTCGGTGCCGGACATGTCGTCGCTGCAATACGTATTTGACGCCGTGGCGGAAATCCGCCGCGCACTCGTGCAGGACGGCCGCCAGCGTGTGCCGCTGATCGGTTTCTCGGGCAGCCCGTGGACGCTGGCCTGCTACATGGTCGAAGGCGGCGGCTCGGATGACTTCCGTACCGTCAAGTCGATGCTCTACGCGCGCCCGGACCTGATGCACCGCATCCTGGAGATCAACGCGCAGGCCGTGATTCAGTATCTGAACGCGCAGATCGAGGCCGGCGCCCAGGCCGTGATGGTGTTCGACACCTGGGGCGGCGCGCTGGCCGATGGCATCTACCACCAGTTCTCGCTGGCTTACATGCAGCGTGTGGTGGAAGGCATCCGCGCCGGGGCCGATGGCCAGCGCGTGCCGGTCATCCTGTTCACCAAGGGCGGCGGCCTGTGGTTGGAAGCCATGGCTGAAACCGGCGCCGACGCACTGGGCGTGGACTGGACGGTCAACCTGCAACTCGCCCGCCAGCGCACCGGCGGCCGTGTCGCCCTGCAGGGCAACCTGGACCCGACCGTGCTGTTTGCCGAGCCCGAGGCCATTCGCGCGCAAGTCCGCCGTGTGCTGGAAGACTACGCCGCCAGTGGCGACAGCGACGGCCACATCTTCAATCTGGGCCACGGCATTTCGCAGTTCACGCCGCCCGAGGCTGTCACGGTGCTGGTGGACGAGGTGCATGGCTTCAGTCGTGCACTGCGCAAAAAAGCCGCATAACAGCGGCATGCTGCAGTGCGATGGCGTTTGAATTGAGCCATCGCAGTGCGCGGAGCAGAGCCCATGGGTGAAACGCTCGCCGCTTTGGTGCAAAGAGGGTGAGCGTCTACTCGCATGCCTGGGCGCGCAGATTGGCCCCAAGGGGGTGTCAAGCGATTTATTTCGCGCACTTTGGTGCGTAACTTAACTGTCAAGACTTGACTTATGCACAAAGCTGTTGCGGCTGGTTTTTCTCGCGGCGCAACACAGTCGGGTTTGTGCGCCCATCGCATAAGTGTTTGATTTTTTTGAGGGAATGGCGAGTGCGACGAAATCGCGCAAGCCAGAAAAATGGCGGATTCATCGGCTTTCCAGGGCGCTGCGGACGACTTTTCAACAAAGTTATCCACAGCCTGTGTGGATAGACCGAAAAACCAGCCGCCGATCAGGGCGCCACTGCACAAACCTCAAGTGATACTTGAACATTGAACCAGACACGGCAATCACTGTGCGGGCAAGGTGAGACGGGCGCCGCGCTTTTGCTAGGTGCATGATGCGCCGCTGCACCGCAACAATTCCTTTGCAATTCAACCGTTTGCCTCTCGGATGACCACTGCACAAGCCGACACCGTGTTTCCCGATGCCGCGGCAGGCACCGAGACTGCGGCCGCCATTGCGCGGGTGGTCATCGACACGCCACTCGATGCCGTGTTCGATTACCGGTGTGCGCAGCCGGTGTTGCCGGGGCAACTGGTGGTCGTGCCGTTCGGCAACCGTCGCGTGGTGGCACTGGTGATGGAAACCGCCACCTCCACCGACGTGCCGCAAGACAAGCTGCGCGATGTGGAGCGCGTGCTCGATTGGGTGCCGCCGCTCAATGCCGAATGGTGCGCGCTGGCAGACTTTGCCGCCGGTTACTACCACCGCGCCCTGGGCGAAGTGACGTTGCCAGCGCTGCCGCCGCTGTGGCGCACGCCCGGCAGCTGGGACAACCTCGCGCGCCAAGCCACCGAAACCGTCTATGTGATGCAGGAGCCTGCATCGACCGTCGGCACCGCGTTGCTCGACAGCGTGCCCAAGCGCGCGACCGGCGCCATGCGGCTGGCCGAAGCGCTGACCGGCGACGGCGAGCTTTCCACCAGCGCCGCCGTCGCATTGCACGGGCAGGCGGTCGCCAAGCTGCGCGACTGGGCCGCCGTCGGCTGGCTGCGCTTAGAACAGCGGCCGAAGGCGCTGCTGCCGCAACCGCTGGAATTGCCGGTGCCCTCCGTCGCGCCGGCGCTGAATGGGGAGCAGGCGAGCGCCGTGGCTGCCATTGCACAGGGCGGGGCGAGCGGCACCTTCAGCCCGTTCCTGCTCTACGGCGTGACCGGCAGCGGCAAAACCGAGGTCTACCTGCACGCCATCGCCGATGCCCTGGCGCGCGACGCCAACGCGCAGGTGCTGATGCTGGTGCCCGAGATCAACCTGACGCCGCAACTGGAGGCGCGCATCGCCGCGCGTTTTCCCGGCGTGCCCATGGCCGCGCTGCATAGCGGCCTGGCCGAGCAGCCGCGCGCATTGAATTGGCTGGCTGCGCATCGCGGCGAGGCGCGCATCGTGCTCGGCACCCGGCTGGCAATGCTGGCATCGCTGCCCAACCTGGCGCTCATCCTCGTCGACGAGGAGCACGACACGTCCTACAAGCAGCAGGAGGGCCTGCGCTACTCCGCGCGTGATCTGGCGCTGTGGCGGGCCAAGCAGCGCAACATCCCCGTCGTGCTGGGCTCTGCCACGCCGTCGCTGGAAACGTGGTGGCGCACAGAGCAAGGCGCCACCACGCGCCTGACACTGTCCCAGCGCGCGCAGGCCGAGGCAGTGCTACCGCGTGTGTCGCTCATCGACCTGACGCTGGAGCGTCGCGCCGGGCGCGAAATCCGCGATGGACTGTCCAAGCCGCTGGTCGATGCGATTGCCGATCGCCTCGCACGCGGCGAGCAGAGCCTGCTGTTCCTCAACCGCCGGGGCTATGCGCCGGTGTTGTCGTGCGATGCGTGTGGATGGTTGTCGGGTTGCCCGCGCTGCTCGGCGTACCTGGTGCTGCACAAGCCGGAGCGGCGCCTGCGCTGCCACCACTGCGGTTACGAATCGCGCATCCCGCATCACTGTCCCGACTGCGGCAATGTCGATATCGCCCCGCTCGGGCGCGGCACGCAGCGCATCGAAGAGACATTGGGCGAGCTGTTCCCACAGGCACGCGTTGCCCGTATCGACGCCGATTCCACGCGTCGCAAGGGCAGCGCCGAGGCCCTGTTCGACACCGTGCACGAAGGCAGTGTCGACATCCTGATCGGCACACAGATGGTCGCCAAGGGGCACGACTTCCAGCGCGTAACGCTGGTGGGCGTGGTCGCGCCGGACCCATCGCTGTTCTCGCATGACTTTCGCGCCGGGGAGCACTTGTTTGCCTCGCTGATGCAGGTGGCGGGACGCGCGGGCCGCGCCGGGCTGGCGGGGGAGGTGCTGATCCAGACGCGCTATCCGGACGCCCCCGCGTTGCAGGCGCTGGTGCGGCACGACTATGGCGGCTTCGCGCGGCAGCTTTTGCGTGAGCGCAAGCAGGCGGGGTTGCCGCCGTTTGCGTACCAGGCGCTGCTGACCACCGAGCACAAGGAAGTGGCTCGGGCGCTGGAATTTCTGGCGGCCGCGCGGGCGTTGGGCGAAACCCTGGTCGCAGAACTGGGGGCGCCGGTGTTTCTGCATGATCCGGTGCCGATGACCATGGTGCGGTTGGCCAACCGCGAACGGGCGCAACTGCTGGTGGAATCGGCCTCTCGCGCCGCGCTGCAGAAGCTGTTGTCTGCGTGGACCGAGCGGTTTGGTGAGATTACGAAGACCGTGAAAGGCGTGCGGTGGCAGTTGGAGATCGATCCGCTGCGGATCTGACGCCAACACGCACCACCAAAGGCCGCCAACTGCCCTAAAATCAAGCACGCGTCACGTGCGGTTGCACCAAATCTACCCCCTTCGATGCAAGGGGTTTTACTAGGTTGCACCTTCGAATCCCCCGGGCGTATGATCCGCTCCGATTTGCCGGCCACAAGCTTTGGCAATGGCAGCTACGGATAGGAACCCACATGGCTACAACCACCCTCGGGGTCAAGCTGGACGATGCTTCGCGTGAACGCCTCAAGCGCGTCGCACAGTCCATTGACCGCACGCCGCATTGGCTGATCAAGCAGGCGATCTTCACGTATCTGGATCAAGTGGAGCGGGGGCAGCTGCCGAATGATGCAAACGGCCCGGCGGCGGATGGCCTCCCGTCCGCCGCCGCAGCCGTCTCGGACGTGCACGAGGGTGAGGAGCCCGCGGTGCAACCGTTCCTCGAATTCGCACAGAGCGTGCAACCGCAATCGGTGCTGCGCGCCGCCATCACCGCCGCGTATCGCCGGCCGGAAACCGAAGCCATTCCGATGCTGCTGGAGCAGGCCCGCCTGCCGGCCGCGCTCGCCTCGGAAGCCAAGCAGCTTGCACGTGATCTTGCCGGCAAGCTCCGTACGCAGAAGGTCGGCACCGGCCGTGAAGGGCTGGTGCAGGGCCTGATTCAAGAATTCTCCCTGTCGAGCCAGGAAGGCGTGGCGCTGATGTGCCTGGCCGAGGCGCTGCTGCGCATTCCGGACAAGGCCACGCGCGATGCACTCATCCGCGACAAGATCAGCAACGGCAACTGGCACTCGCACCTGGGCCAGAGCCCGTCGCTGTTCGTGAACGCCGCTACCTGGGGCCTGCTGCTGACGGGCAAGTTGGTCGCCACGCACAACGAAGCCGGGCTGTCGAAGGCGCTCACGCGCATCATCGGCAAGAGCGGCGAGCCGTTGATCCGCAAGGGCGTGGAC
>NZ_JAELUI010000142.1 GCF_016429285.1 Ralstonia sp. ASV6 | reverse complement strand
CGCCAGCACCGCACCGCTGCCCTCACCCAGGCGCAACGACAGCGACAGCAGCGGCCGAGCATCCAGCACCTCGAGCAGCGCACGATGACCACGCTCATCCGATACGTGGCCGAACACGCAGTAGTGCAGCACATCGGGTGCCACGCGCGCTGCCACCAGCACGGCCGCTGTGGCGATGAACCCGTCGACGAGAATGACCATGCGCCGCTTGGCCGCTTCGATCACCGCCCCGGCAATCGCCGCAACCTCAAAGCCGCCAAAGCAGGCCAGCACGTCCAGGGGATCCCGCACGTCGATGTGTATAGCGAGCGCGGCCTCCAGCACGGCGCGCTTGTGGGCGAGGCCCTCGTCATCAAGGCCCGTGCCACGGCCAACGCATTGCGCCACCGGCAGGTCGCACAATCGCGCCATCAGGCACGCAGCAGACGCCGTGTTGGCAATGCCCATCTCACCGAGCGCGATCACGTTGGTGCCGAGCGATGCATGGTGCGCCACACGCTGCGCGCCAAGTGCCATGGCGCGATCGCGCTCGTCGGCGGTCATGGCAGCTTGGTGGACATGCTCGTCGGCAAAGTTGCGCGTACCGGGGCCAACAGGGGCATCAACCAGCCCCGGCGTGTCCGCCGTCCACAGCGGCGCGGCCACGCCGGCGTTGACCACTTCCAGTGCAAACCCATGCTGTCGGCTGAACACGTTGATCGCCGCACCGCCCGCGATGAAGTTCAGCACCATCTGCACCGTCACCGCTTGCGGATAAGCGCTCACGCCCGCATGGGCGACACCGTGGTCCGCGGCGAACACCACCATGGCCGGACGCGTGAGCACCGGCGCATCGGTGTTCTGGATCAGGCCGATCTGCACGGCCAGCGGCTCCAGCCGACCCAGCGCACCCAGCGGCTTGGTCTTGCTATCAACAGCGGTCTGCAGGCGGGTGCGCAGCGCCGGATCAAAAGAAGGAATCTGCATGGTTGGAGCCCACAAGGCCTACAGTTCGACACCCGGCTGCGCCTGGATGCCTTGGGAAAATGCGTGCTTGACGAGCGTCATGTCGGTCACGGTATCGGCGGCCTCAATCAACTCGGGCGGCGCACCGCGTCCGGTAATGACGACGTGCTGCGCAGCCGGCCGTGCACGCAAGTCGGCCAGCACCGTCTGCACATCAAGATAGTGGTATTTGAGCGCGATGTTCAGTTCATCCAGCAGCACCAGGCCGATAGACGGGTCGCTCAACAGTTCACGCGCGCAAGCCCAGGCAGCTTCTGCCTTTTCAATGTCACGCGTGCGATCTTGCGTCTCCCACGTGTAGCCCTCGCCCATCACGTAGAACTCGCATTGCTCGGGAAACCGGCGCAGGAAGCGCTCCTCGCCGGTCGGGATTGCGCCCTTGATGAATTGCACAACGCCAACCTGCATGTCGTGGCCCATGGCGCGGATCACCATGCCAAAGCCGGAGCTGGATTTGCCCTTGCCGTTGCCGGTGTTGACCAGCAACACACCGCGCACGTCGGTAGCGGCAGCAATCTTGGCGTCCACTACCGCCTTCTTGCGTTGCATGCGTGTGCGGTGGCGCTCGTTCAGGCCGCTGTCGTTGTCACTGCGGTTGTGTTCAGTTGTCATCGGGGTCATCAGGAATCAAGGCCGTGCGGTGGCCATCCGCCACCTCGGCTATTGGGGTGCGCAGCACGCGGGCGCAATGTTCGGGGGTAAGTACCTCGGCAGCAGGGCCTGCGTTGGTGTGGCCTTCGCCATCCATCAGGAGTACGTGCGTGGCAAAGCGGCGCGCCAGGTTCAGATCGTGCACCGTCAGCATGACCAGCCAGCCGCGTTTGCGACAGCCCTCGCGCAACAGGCTAAGCACGGCAATCTGCTGGTGCAGGTCCAGATGCGCGACGGGCTCGTCGAGCATGAGCACGCGCGCGTCCTGCGCAAACACGGCCGCCATGGCCACACGCTGGCGCTCGCCACCTGAGAGCGTGCGGACATCACGCTGCGCAAGCGGCTCCAACGCAAGTGCGGCGATGGCAGACGCCACGGCGCGCGCATCGGCATCGCCCTCCCACTCCCAACGCGCGAGGTGCGGATGGCGACCGGTCATGACGGCCTCATACACGGTCATCGGAAAGGTGTCATGCAGCGCTTGCGGCAGGAACGCGCGGCGGCGCGCCATTGCAGCGGCTGGCCAGTCCGCGAGTGATTGGCCGTCCAACATGACACTGCCGCCATCCGCATCGCGCAGACCCGCCAGCACCGATAGCCATGTCGATTTGCCTGCGCCGTTCGGGCCGACCACGCACCAGAGCTGCCCGCCGGTGGCCGTCATCGACAAGCGTTCGATCAGTACACGCCCATCAATGGCCACACGCAGATCGCGCAGCGCGAGCTCGGGCACAGCATCGACCTCGACAAACGCAGCCGGAGCGGGGGCGCGGCGCAACCAGTTCATCGCGTGCTCCGCATCAGCAGGTAGAGAAACGTCGGCACGCCCAGCAGCGTGGTGATCACACCCACCGGCAACTGCGTGGGCGCGATCAGGGTGCGGGCGATCAGGTCGGCCAGCATCAGCATGCCCCCACCGGCCATCACCGTGGCAGGCAGATGGATGCGCACGTCACGCGTCCAGGCCAGGCGCACCATGTGCGGTACCAGCAAGCCAACAAACGCGACGGAGCCCGCAATCGTCACGGCCACCGCCGTGCACAACGAAGCCACCACGTAGATCAGCGTGCGTACGCGTGCGACCGGCACACCCAGCGCGCGGGCGCGCGTCTCGCCAGTCAGCAGCACGTTCAGGTCGCGCGCATGCGGCAGCACCACGGCTACCGCCACGACGAGAGCGGCCAGCGCGCCGAGGTAACGATCGGCGCCCCCCAGGTCGCCGACCATCCAGAAGATCATGCCGCGCAGCTTGTTCTCGGGCGCGACCGTCAGAATGAGAGTAATCAGCCCGACCCAGCCGGAGGCCATCACCACGCCGCCGAGCAGCAAGCGTGCATTGGCCTCGCCAGGTTCACCACGCCACAGGTGCTGGCGCGCAAGTGCTGCTACCAAGGCCATCGAGAGCAATGCGCCAGCACCAGCACTGGCCTGCACGCCCCACCACGGCAGCGAGAACAACATGGCCGTCAACGCCGCCACCGCCCCGCCGCCGGACACCCCCAGCACATACGGATCCGCCAACGGATTGCGCAGCAGCATCTGCATGAGCGCCCCGGCAAAGGCCAGCAACCCGCCTGCAGCAAATGCAGCGCCCGCACGCGGCAGGCGCAACTCGGTGACGATGCCTGCAGCCAGATCATCGCCACCGCCAATCAAGGCCCGCCAGACTTCGACGGGCGACAGCCTCACACTGCCGAGCATCAACGACGCCACCAGCACCACCACACACGCGAGCGCCAGCAACAACCAGAGTCGCCAGGCCAAACCGCGTGCGGGCAGCGCAGATGTCATCTGAGGTTTCGTCACTTCGGCTCGTGCTGTTGCCACGACAGCGTGAAGAACACCCCTCGCGATGCCGTGTTGTACGGATAGATCAACTGGTAACTCTTGTTCGTCACGTTTTCAAGGCGCGCCGACAGTGCCAAGTCACGCGTGATCTGGTAGCGACCAACCAGGTTCAGCAGGCCATAGCCGCCAAGCGTCTTGGTCGAATCCTGCCGATCACCCGCGGCATTCCACTCCACACCGGCCGAGAACGGTCCGAACGTCTTGTAGGCCGACACGCTACCGAAGTGCCGGGCGCGGCGGGCCAGCAATTGGTTAGCCGACAGATCCTGCGGGTTCTGCATGGTAAAGCTGGCACGCAGATCCACGCCATAGATCGAACCTCGATATGACGTCTCCAGACCGTTCACGCGCGCACGGTTGACGTTGGCTGCCAGGAAGCTGCCCGACACCGGATTGAACACGCTGGTGATCAGGTTGCTGTAGTCGGTCTCGAACACCGTCATGCGCACCAGGCCGATCGCGCTGCTGTACTCCACGCCACCTTCCACCGAACGGGCCTTCTCGGGCTGCAGGTTGGGGGTACCGTAGAACGGGTAGTACAGCTCATTGAACGTCGGCGCACGGAAAGCGTTGCTCACGCTCGCCACAGCCTTCCACTGCGGGTTGAACGAGAAGCCATAGCCGGCGTAGTAGCTGTTGGCACCGCCAAAGTCCGAGTAGCGGTCGCGACGCACGTTCAACTGCAACTGGTGCGGGCCAAACTTGCCTTCGTAACCGATGTAAGCAGAATCAACGTTACGCGTCGGTACGTTATAGGCATCGCTGTCGACGCTGGTCTGCAGATGTTCCAGACCCACCTTGAGCAGCTGATCAGGCATGAAGGCCCAATCGTTCTGCCAGCTCGCCGTCTGGTTGCGCGTGTTGAAGCGCGCTGGCACCTGCAGCACGCCGTTGGTGAAGTTCAGGCTGCGGTCGTCACCTTGCGATAGCGTCAGGCGCGTCTTCCAGTCCTGCGTCACCTTGCCGTCTACGTAAGCCGACATCGAACGCACGCCGTTGTGCGCGGTGTTGATGTCGGTCGGCTTGCCAAAGGCATTGTCGTAGCTGACATCGCCCCAGGTCTGGAAGTACGTCAGGCCGGCTTGCCAGTCCGCCGAAAACCGATGCGACAGCTGCAACGACACGCTCTTGTTCGTGTACGGATTGTCGTTCGGGTTGGCCTTGGGCGCCTGCAGCGGGTTGATGGTCGAGAAGCCGCTGGTCTTGAACTCCGACACCGACACCGCGAACGACGTATCGCCGTTCTCGCCCAGCGAGCCGCTGATACCGGCCTGTGCACGCTTGGTGTTGCGCGCACCGTATTCGATCTCGGCATTGGCCAGCGGGGCATGCCCCTTGCCGCTGCGCGTGAAGATCTGCACCACGCCACCAATGGCATCGGAGCCGTACAGCGCAGACACGTTGCCGCGCACGATCTCGATATGGTCGATCTGGTCGGCCATCAGTTGCCCGATCTGCACGCTGCCGGCGGTGCCGGAACTCACGCGCACGCCATCAATCAGGATCAGCGTCTGGTTGGAACCGGCGCCGCGCATAAAGAGGCTGGCGTTGGTGCCGGGGCCGCCGTTCTGCGCGATTTCGATGCCGGCTTCGCGGCGCAGCAGCGTCACGGCGTCGGCGGCTTGCGAGCGTTCGATATCGGCACGGCTGATCACCGTGGTATGCGGCAGTGCGTCCGACAGTGACTGCTCGCTGCGCGAGGCAGTCACTACCGTCGGGTTCAGTTCGCCCACTGGCGTACTTGCCGTCTGTACGTTGCTTTGTGCCCAGGCTGGCGCAACCGCACCCGCCATGACCCCCGTCAGTGCGCTGGCAAGCGCACGCATGGCCGTCCGGGGCATCCGGAGTGGCCGCTTTGTAGTCAAGCTCATGTTGAAAAGACAAGAAGCGTCAGCCGGACCCGTTCCCCCGCGGGTCGCTGGCAGCAGGATCTCGATGCGGTTCCCTCCAGGGTTGCACATCGGCTCTGAGATCCACCGTCCTGGCCGGTATCCGGGCTGGCGACCCGGTCTGTCCGCCTTCCCATTCCCAAAGGAACAGTGGCGTATGGACAGACCGCGCGGCGCCCCCCTCTTCTTGCGAGAGATGGCGGGCACACGCGACGTTCGCTTACCGTTGCGGGGGCAGCGCAGGTTGGCGCATCGCTTTGGGGGCGGGCGCTCCCTGCTTCCCGTTTAACTGCAGTTGGTGCTGCGGGCACCAGGACGGCAGCGAGTTTACCGTCAAACACCCCTGCCCGCCCCAAAAAGACAGGCAAAGCTGTTGTGCCCCGGCCGCCGCCTGTGTATTCAGCACGATTGCGCATCCATATGGAGGACAGGCGCAATCGGCATGATGGGCTAAAATCCCCCCCACTCGATTCTGATTGACAACCGATGCTGAACGAACTCGAACACCTCGCCGACAAGATCGCGCGCGTGCTGCGTCACGCCGACGCGCTTGCCGCCGAGAACCAGCGCCTGCGCGCAGAAGTCGAACGGCTGACCGCCGAGGCCGAGGTCTCCAAGACCGAGCGCGACGCCATGGTGGCCGATCGCAGCGTGCTCAATGCCAAGATCGAAGAAGCGCAACTGCGTATCCAGTCGATTCTCGACAAGCTGCCGACGGCTACCGACGCTCGCCAGCTCGACCTCCTCGGCCAGGCTGCCGGCGATGATGCCGCCACTGCCCCGCACTCGGAGACCAAAGCATGAGCAGCAAGCAAATTGAAGTGAACATCGCCGGGCAAGCGTATAAATTTGCCGTCTCGCCCGACAACGAAGCCGCGCTGCGCGAAGCCGCTGCCATGGTCGATAACCAGATGACACGCATCAAGAACGGCTCGAGCACCAAGGGCATCGAGCGCGTTGCCGTGATGGCCGCCATCAGCATCGCGTCGGATCTGCTGTCGATGCAGCGCCAGGCTGCCTCCGATTCCGCACTGCCGATCGACACGATCCGCGCAAAACTGGCCGACCTGAACGCCCGCGCCGATGAGGCCCTGCGTCAGTACGGCGAAGTCATTTGACCTAATACAACGTGTTTGTAACCGGATCGCATCCGGGCTTGGGTTCGGATGCGATCCGGTGTATAGTGGCACCCAATGGCTCCCGGTGGTCTCCCGCAAACCCTTACAGTATAAGGCTTTAGCGACTACAGACTGACAAACTGGGTTGCTTGCGATGAATCTCTCAGACGCATCGCCATGTCGTCAAAGACATGCCGCCACAACGTGGTGATGCGCCTGACAGTTTCCCTGCCTGGTTCGCCATGGCCATTAATTCCTTGAACCGATAAGCAATTGCTTGGTGCGGGATATGCCGTGTGGGCGAGCGCGTCTTCCAGTGCACAGCGTGCGACGCAAGTCGTGGGCTCCCTGCGCCGGTGATGTACCCAAAATGCGGCTTCCGCAGCCTCTCTGAACCTCACTTGGGTTCAGGATGCGGGTCTAGCGGCCGAGGTGGGGACCCAACAAAAGGCGGTAGTGCATTGCGCGCTACCGCCTTTTTCTTTGCGCTTTCGGTAGCACACCGCCAATGGCAAGGCCACGGCGGTGTTGCTATGCTGCGCACACCGTCACTTCTGCACGCCGCGCATCATGGCCGCCCAATACTGGTTGATGAAGTCAGAGCCCGACGAGGCCAGCATCGACACACTGCACACCGAGGGCGCGCTGCCCTGGACCGGCGTGCGCAACTACCAGGCCCGCAACTTCATGCGCGACCGCATGCGCGTTGGCGATGGCGTGCTGTTCTACCACTCGTCCTGCCCTCAGCCGGGTATCGCGGGGCTAGCGGAGGTCTGCTCGACCAGCTACCCCGATCCGACACAGTTCGATGCCAAAAGCCATTACTACGACCCGGCCTCCAAGCCCGAGGCGCCGCGTTGGATGCTGGTCGACGTGAAGTTCGTGCGCAAATGCGCGCTCATTGATCTGCCCACGCTGCGTGCGCAGGAGCAACTTGCCGACATGACCGTGCTCCAGCGTGGCAATCGCCTGTCGATCACGCCGGTCACCCCCGCGCAATGGCGCTACATCACCACCAAATTGATGCGCGATTCTGAGTAAATGGCGCGCAACGGTTGGGAATTGTTACAAACGTGATGAACGATGCGCGTAGTCGCTGGTCAGACGCATCACATTGCTTTTTTGGGAGAACACAATGAAATCTGTCCTGGCCGCAACCATTCTGGGGACCGCAATGATGACGACTGCTTTCGCACAAGCCGCACCTGAGACGAATCATTCGGGCGTGCTGTCACTGGATGCACAGGCCGTGACCGAGGTACCGACCGACACCGTTACCCTGACGCTGGGCGCCGAGCAGGAAGGTGCGGACCCGGGCGCGATCTCCACGGCACTTTCGCGCAAGGCCGACGAAGTGATCGCCCAGGCCAAGCGTACGTCCGGCGTGCAGGCAGAAACCGGCGGCTTCAACATCTACCCGAACACCAATCGCGACGGCAAGATCAGCACCTGGCGCGGCCATGCCGAAGTGCGCCTCACGTCGAAGGACTTTGCGGCAGCCTCCAAGCTCGCCGGTCAACTGGCCAACCAGATGCAGGTACAGAACGTGAACTTCACGCTCTCGCGCGAAGCGCGCACGGCAGCTGAAGCCAAGCTGATCGACCAAGCTGTGAACACGTTCCGCGACAAGGCGCTGGCGACCACCAAGCTGTTCGGCTACACGAGCTACACGATCCGCGACGTGCACGTAAGCGAAGGCAGCAACAATCCGGGCCCGCGTCCGATGATGCGTATGGCAGCCGCGCCGGCTTCGTTCGATTCGGCACCGGTGCCCATCGAGGGCGGCAAGGCGCAAGTGACGGTGACCGTCTCCGGCGCCGTGCAGATGCTGAAGTAACACACCCGCCAGCCATGAAAAAAGCCACCGCAAGCGGTGGCTTTTTCTTTGCGCTGATGCGGCCTCAGGCGTGTGCCTGGGTTTTCGCGCCGTTGCCGCTGCTGCCGGCGCGGCCATTACGCCGATACGCCCACGCCAGCATCGCAATCCCTGCCAGGACCATCGGCAGCGACAGCCATTGCCCCATCGACAGGTTCGCCGCCAGCAGGCCGAGGAAGTTGTCCGGCTCGCGCGCAAATTCGGCGAGGAAGCGGAACACGCCATAGCCCAGCAGGAAGGCGCCCGACACCGCGCCCATCGGCCGCGGCTTGCGCGAATACAGCCACAGCAGGATGAAGAACAGCACACCTTCGCCGAGGAACTGGTAGATCTGCGATGGGTGGCGCGGCAACATGTGGTACTGGTCGAACACGGCCTGCACCCCGCTGGTGACCGCCTGCTGCGCGTGCGAGAGCAGCCACTCGCGGTCTTCGCCCTGCGCCTGCGGGAACATCATCGCCCACGGCAGATTGGGCGAGGCCACGCGGCCCCACAACTCGCCGTTGATGAAGTTGCCCAAGCGCCCCGCGGCCAACCCGCACGGCACCATCGGCGCGATGAAATCGGTCACCTGCATCCACGAGCGGCCGCGCATGCGGGCGTACACCATCATCGCCACGACCACGCCGAGGAAGCCGCCGTGGAAGGCCATGCCACCCTCCCACACCTTGAAGATGTCGAGCGGGTGGGCGAAGTACCAGTCGGCCTTGTAGAACAGCACATAGCCCAGACGCCCGCCCAGAATCACGCCCAGCACGCCATAGAACAGCATGTCGTCGAGATCTCGGCCGCTCCAACCCTCCGCGGCGATGTGCGGCTGGCGCGTGCGCAGCCGGCCGAACCACAGGAACATGATGAACGCCGCCAGATACATCAGGCCGTACCAGCGGATGGCGAGCGGCCCCAGATGCAGGGCGACGGGATCGAATTGCGGATGGATGAGCATGAATCCTGGGGTTCAGGTTGAGTTGTCTTTGTGCAGTTTGGCGACGGCCTCGGCGCTGGCCACGAACCACGGCAGCACCGGCGAGGCCGCATCGCGCCGCCACACCAGCCCCGTTTCGATGAGCGGGCTCGGCGCGGCGAGTTGGAGATAGACCACGCCGGTCCGCTGCAGGTTGCATAGCGATGCGGGCACCAGCGCGACGCCCATCTCTGCGGAGACGAGGCTGACGATGGTCTGCATCTGGATGGCTTCCTGGCCGATTCGCGTGGCGGCCTCCCCACCGCCGTGCGCGGCATGATATCCGGTAATGATGTCATACAGCGCAGGCGCGGACCGTCGCGGAAAAATGATGAGCGGCTCGGCCGCCGCATCGGCCAGCGCAAAAAGCTGGCCGGGCGCGACACCCCACTTTTCCGCACGCGATGTGGGCACCGCCAGCACCAAGCGCTCCCGCACCAGCGGTCGATACTCCAGTTCACCGGGGACAGAACCCGCGTGATGCGCAATCACCACGCCCGCATCCACCTCGTCGGCCAGCAGCGCTTCGATCTGCACATCGCTGGTGGCTTCACGCAACTGAAACTGCACATCTGGGCGTGCGTCGCGGAAGTGCCGCAGCACGGCCGGCAGGATGCCGTAGTCGGCGGTGCTGACGAAGGACAGCGACAGCGAGCCCACCTCCCCACGTGCGAGCCGCTGCGCCAGCGCTGGGAGTGCTCCCGCCTCGGCCAGCACGCGTCGCACCTCGACCAGCCAGCGTGCCCCCACCGGCGTGAGCGCTACCGAACGCTGCGTGCGGTGGAACAGCGTGACGCCCAGTTCCTCCTCCAGCGCACGGATCTGCTGCGACAGCGGCGGCTGCGTCATCGACAGACGCTCGGCAGCGCGGCCGAAATGCAATTCCTCGGCAACGGTCACGAAATAGCGGAGTTGGCGCAAGTCCATATCGGCAATTGATAGTTTTTTCGACTCAATAACCGCTTAATAATATATTTGACGCGCCTTTTGTCCAAGCGCATGCTGGGCGCCACGCTGTTTCTCGGGAGTACCGAAAACCGTAGCGAGCAGCCCGAGGTTGGCCCGAGAAGCGCAGCCGTACATGGGTACGGCGAGCATCGCAGTGCCAAGATCGGGCTGCGCAGTAGGTTTGCGGTGCTCCCGGACGACATTCCCGCCCCCACGGAGACCTCCCATGCCAGACAACAAGCGTTCCCAGCACATCACCCAGGGCGTGGCGCGCTCGCCCAACCGCTCGATGTACTACGCGCTGGGCTACACCAAAGACGACTTCAACAACCCGATGATCGGCGTGGCGAATGGCCACTCGACCATCACGCCGTGCAACTCGGGCCTGCAGAAGCTGGCCGATGCGGCGGTCGCTGCCGTGAAGGAAGCCAAAGCCAACCCGCAGATTTTCGGCACACCCACCATCTCCGACGGGATGTCGATGGGCACCGAGGGCATGAAGTTCTCGCTGATCTCGCGCGAAGTCATTGCCGACTGCATCGAGACCTGCGTCAACGGGCAGTGGATGGACGGCGTGGTCGTCATCGGTGGCTGCGATAAGAACATGCCGGGCGGCATGATCGCCCTGGCGCGTACCAACGTGCCGGGCATCTACGTGTACGGCGGCACCATCAAGCCGGGCCACTGGAAGGGCAAGGACCTGACCATCGTGTCGTCGTTCGAGGCCGTGGGCGAATTCACCGCCGGCCGCATGAGCGAGGAAGACTTCGAAGGCGTGGAGAAGAACGCCTGCCCGACGTCGGGTTCGTGCGGCGGCATGTACACGGCCAACACGATGAGCTCGTCGTTCGAGGCGCTGGGCATGTCGCTGCTGTATTCATCGACCATGGCCAACCCGGACCAGGAAAAAGTCGACAGCGCGGCCGAATCTGCGCGTGTCCTGGTCGAAGCCGTACGCCGCGACCTCAAGCCACGCGACATCATCACGCGCAAATCCATCGAAAACGCCGTGGCCGTCATCATGGCCACCGGCGGCTCGACCAACGCGGTGCTGCACTACCTGGCGATTGCCCATGCGGCGGAAGTGGAATGGACCATCGACGATTTCGAGCGCGTGCGCCAACGCGTGCCCGTCATCTGCAACCTCAAGCCATCGGGTCAGTACGTGGCGACCGACCTGCACGCCGCTGGCGGCATCCCGCAGGTGATGAAGCTCTTGCTGAACGCCGGCCTGCTGCATGGTGACTGCATCACCATCACCGGCAAGACGCTCGCCGAAGAACTCGCCAACGTGCCCGACCAACCGCGTGCGGACCAGAACGTGATCCTGCCGATCGACAAGGCGCTCTACAAGGAAGGCCATCTCGCCATCCTGAAGGGCAATCTGGCTGAAGAAGGCGCCGTCGCAAAAATCACCGGCCTGAAGAACCCGGTCATTACAGGCCCGGCCCGCGTGTTCGACGACGAGCAGAGCGCAATGAGCGCCATCCTGGGGGACCAGATCAAGGCGGGCGACATCCTCGTGTTGCGCTATCTGGGGCCCAAGGGCGGCCCAGGTATGCCGGAAATGCTGGCACCGACGTCCGCCATCATCGGCAAGGGCCTGGGCGAGTCCGTGGGCTTTATCACCGACGGGCGTTTCTCGGGTGGCACGTGGGGCATGGTAGTCGGCCACGTCGCACCGGAAGCGTATGTGGGCGGCACGATTGGTCTGGTGCACGAGGGTGATTCGATCACCATTGACGCGCACCAGCGCCTGCTGCAATTGAACGTGCCCGACGACGAACTCGCCCGCCGACGCGCCGCGTGGAAGCAGCCGGCACCACGCTATACGCGTGGCGTACTGGCGAAGTTTGCGAAGCTGGCGGCACCCGCCAGCAAGGGTGCCGTAACGGACTGATCCGGCAACAGCCGTCCCCAGCCTGCACACGGGGACGGCGCCTCCCTCCCGACATCATGTGGAACGCGACGAGTACCGCCGTGCTGATCGGCGTCGGGGCAACCGCCCTGATGGATAGTTGGATTTACACACTGCACCGCGTATTCAGGCAGCCGATGACGAACTGGGCGCTCGTCGGACGCTGGTTCTGGCACCTGCGCACCGGCAAGGTCTTCCACGACGACATTGCCCACGCCAAGCCTTACGCGCATGAACTGGCTTTCGGCTGGTTCTGTCACTACGCCATTGGCATCGCCTACGCCGTCATCCTGGTGCTGATTGCACCCGGTTGGCTAGTCACGCCAGCGTTGTTGCCCACTTGGATATTTGGCATGGTGACGATCCTGCCGGGCTGGTTTTTGCTGCATCCGGGCATGGGGTCCGGCTGGGCGGTCTCCAAGCGCGCCAACGCCACGCAGATCCGCTGTCTGAGCATCGTAAGCCACAGCGTCTTTGCAGTCGGCCTGTATGGCGTGGCACAGCTCACCCATTGAGGGCCGCGCCAGCGCGCCCGCATGCAGAAGGCGGCGGCGTTGGCTTAGCGCTGCGGCGGCTTGCGCTGGGCGGCCAGCGCGTCGTCAAGTGCGGCGCCCAGCCAGTCCATCAGGCGAGCTTCCAGCGTGCGGGTCAGGTCGGCTGCCAGTTGTTCGGTCAGCAGCGACAGGCGCGATTCCAGTGCAGCGCGGCATTGCGCTTCAATGAGCGCCGGCCATTCGGACTGGAAGCGCCACATCACCTCACCCATCACCCGCGCGGCGTCGGTGCCGGCCGGCGGCATGGCGGACACAGGCGCCAGGCCCTGCTCGCGCAAGACAGGCGGCACGGCTGGGGCAGCAGGGGCAGCAACTGGAGACGGCGTAGCCGCCGGAGCAGCCACCTGCTCAGCATCCTCCAGCTCGACGATCTCCGTCAGAACGGGGATGTTGTTGTCCGCGGGGGACCCAGCGTTGTGGCCGTCGGTCATGCGCGCCCCACGTCGTGGTGTTGGATCGGATAACCGCGGTCGCGGTAGAAGCGGAAGCGGTCGCGCGCGGCGGCGCGGTCGGCATCGTCATCGCCAACGATCTCGATCAGCCGGGCAAAGCGTGCAAACAGCGGCGGCGGCTCATGCGACAAGTTGACGAGGATGTCGTGATGCGGCGCGTCGTCCAGCGGCTCGGCGGCATCGGCCAGCAGGATGGGCGTCTGCGCGGCCAGCGGGTGCCGCAGGCCGCAGTGCGGTAGGAAATCAAGCTGGCTGAAGGTCCACAACTGCGTGTCGAACGCTTGCAGTGCAGCCTGATCTCCGACCACGATCACCTTCTGGCCCGCGCCATATGCCTTGCGCACGAGCCGGCAGGCATACGCCAGCTTGCCGGGCACGTTGCTGTGGAAATCGACGCGGGTCATACGGCTCCTCGGCTGACTTGGCTCGCTCGGCTCAACCGCGGTCCATCAGGAAGCGCGTCAGCAGCGGCACCGGGCGGCCCGTGGCGCCCTTGGCCGCGCCGCTCTTCCAGGCGGTGCCGGCAATGTCCAGGTGGGCCCAGTCGTACTTCTCGGTGAAGCGCGCCAGGAAACAGGCGGCCGTCACGCTGCCGGCCGGGCGGCCACCGATGTTGCCCATGTCGGCAAAGTTGGACTTGAGCTGCTCCTGGTATTCCTCATCCAGCGGCATGCGCCAGGCGGTGTCGAGCGACTGCTTGCCCGCCGCGATCAGCGAATCCGC
>NZ_JAELUI010000141.1 GCF_016429285.1 Ralstonia sp. ASV6 | reverse complement strand
GCTGCTGGTCATGCAGGCGATCGTGGGTGTGCTGCTGGCGGCCATCCTGGCGCCACTGCCGGCATTGCTGGCCGACATCTTCCCGACGCGCACACGCGGCACGGGTCTGGCGTTGAGCTATAACTTGTCGGTGACGATCTTCGGCGGGTTCTCGCCGCTCATCGTCACGTGGCTGATTGGTGTCACGCACATCAAGACATCGCCGAGCTTCTACGTGTTTGCGACCACGCTTATCAGTCTGGCCTCGCTGTGGATGCTGCGCGGCCGTGCGCGGGCACGCTGAACCTGAACTGATTTTTCGTTCCCGTCTCTACCCAAGGATTTCGCATGATGACCCTGGAGGCGCTGCGCGCCACGCTGCCTGTGTACCCGATCGAGCTGCAGAAGCCCGACATTCGCCGCTGGAAGACCGGCACGCATGGCGTGGACTACGTACACACGTTCGACAGCGGTGTGCCTGGTCCGCACGTCATGATCAACGCGCTCACGCACGGCAACGAACTGTGCGGTGCGATTGCGGTGGATGCGCTGCTGGCCGCCGGTGTGCGTCCGGCGCGTGGCCAGCTCACGCTGTCGTTTGCCAATGTCGAGGCGTATGAGCGCTTCGATATCAACGACCCTGACGCCACACGCTTCATCGACGAAGACCTGAACCGCGTGTGGTCCGCCGACAAGCTCGACGGCCCCGGTAACACGCTGGAACTGCGCCGCGCACGCGAGTTGCGTCCCGTAATCGACACGGTCGATTACCTGCTCGACATCCACTCGATGCACGAGAAAGCCGAGCCGCTGATGCTGACCGGCCCGCTGGAGAAGGGTGTCGCATTCGGCCGCCAGGTTGGCGCGCCTTCACACCTGATGATCGACGCAGGCCACGCCGCTGGCCGACGCCTGCGCGACTACGCCGGTTTTGGCGATGCAGGCAGTGCGAAGAACGCGCTGCTCATCGAATGCGGCCAGCACTTCGAGCGCGTGAGCCGCGATGTGGCGCTGGATGCGTGCGCGCGCTTCCTGGTGGCGCTGGGCACGGTCGACGCATCGGTCGTGTCGGCGTGGTTGGGGATTGCACCCGCGCTGCAGGTGCGATGCATTCGCGTGACGGACCCAGTGGTCGCCAAGTCCACGGCCTTTCGGTTTGCGCACGACTATCGCGGTATGGAGACTATCGCCCGCGCCGGCACCGTCATCGCCACCGATGGTGATGCGCAGATCGTCACGCCGTACGACAACTGCGTGCTGCTGCAGCCATCGTTGCGGCACCTGGCACCTGGCGTGACCGTGGTTCGGCTAGGGCGCCCGGAAGGCGCCGTCTGAATCGACTCAGTTGCCACTGCGTGCCAGCGATCGGAAGACCAGGCTGCCTGAGCCGAGCGCGATGAGCGCCAGCGTCACGGCAAAGGCAGTGGCACCGGTTGCCAGACCAAACGCATCGATTGCATAGCCGGTCATCACGGGCAACAACCCCGCAGGCAGATAGCCACCGAGGTTCATGACAGCATTGGCTTCGGCCCGGCGCGTGTCCGGCACGTGCAGGCTGATGAGCGTCAATCCGCCGAGCTGGCCGAGTCCTTGTCCCGCTCCCGCCAACAGCGCAGCGATGACCAGAAGGGGCGCCGATGATGCATGCACCGCCGCGCACAGCGCGCCCATCGACAGCGTGGTCGCGGCCGTGCCTGCCAGGAACAATGTCCGCACCGAATGACGCCGCGCGGCAAACTGGACGCCGGTTGCGGTCAGGAACATCGCGCATGCCATGCCGCCGGCCACCAGCGGGCTGCGCACGTCAAGCAGGCGCGCCAGCAGGGATGGCCCCAGTGCGAGCACGAACGACGTCGCCGTAATGCCGGGGCCAAAGACACCGATGCCGCTGGCGACATGGCGGCGGTTCTGCGCGGGAACCGACGGCAGATGCAGCGGGGCAGTCTCACTGTCATGCGGCTTGGCTGGCCGGGCCAGCGGCAACCGCCATGCAATCACGAAGACGCTGAGCAGTACCACGGCCTCGAAGCCGAACACGGTCATGACCGGATGCGCGAGCACTTGTCCGGCGCCGCCGGCCAGCAGCGGCCCGAGGCCAGCGCCGAGCACCATTGCCACCGAAGCCAGTAGCGCGGCATCACGCTTGCGTGCGCTGCCGCCCAGGTCTGCCACCGACGCCATCCCCGCCGACACGATGACACCCACTGCAATGCCGGTTAGCAACCGGGCCACGGCAAGCATGGCGGTGGACGATGCGCAGGCAAACAACCCGCACGCGACCAACGCGGCTGCAATGCCCGGTAGCAGCACTGGCTTGCGCCCGTAGCGGTCGGACAACTGACCGGCCACCAGCAGCGTGCCCAGCAGCCCGGCGATATACAACGCAAAGATGACGGTCAGGGTGCCGGACGAAAAGCCCAGCGTGCGCTGCCAGACCACATAGAGCGGCGTTGGCGAGTTGGACAGCATGAATACAGCGGTGACCATCCCGGCGGCACGCCACATGTCGGTGGTAATGCGAGCGGGTGTGCCGCAGGAGGGAATTGCAATGGAGGAAGACGGCACGATGCGGGTCCTTGTACGAATTTTCTCGAACTATATATTGGTTCGAGAAAATTCGTACAAGTGATACAGTGACGCGGATGAAACGCACCTCATTGCCCAAGGCAGCCGCTGAGTTGGCTGACCTTCCTGAACCGTTGCCGGAACCGGCCGTGGAAGATCTGCAGTTGGACGCCATCTTTGGCGCGCTGGCGGACCCATTGCGCCTGACCATCGTGCGCAAGCTGATGCTGGAATCCGAGGCGTACGACCACCCGTGCGGCTGGTTCGGCTTCGATCGGCCGAAATCGTCGCTGACCCACCATTTCAAGGCGTTGCGAGAGGCCGGCGTGCTGCGCCAGCGGCAATACGGGCTGGAGCGACGCAGCCGCGTGCGCACCGAGGATCTTGACGTCAGGTTTCCCGGCCTGCTGCAACTGGTACTTGCGTGGGAGCCGTCCGACGCATAGAGGTGGACAGCCCCGGTGGGGTGCTTGAGGCGGGGCTGCTAGCGTGCCGCCATGGCCTGCAACGTGCCGAGCAGCACCTGCCGGCAGTTGCGCACCATCTTCTCTTCCGGATCTCGGTACCCGGTCAGCAGCCAGGCTGCGCCCACATTGGTCATGGCGCCCACGAGCGCGAGGCCGAGGATCCGGTGGTCCGCGCGCAGGTCGGCGTTGTCGGTGCCGAGCGGCTGCACATTCGCCATGATCTGTTTGCCGAACTCCATCAGGTTGCGCTGGTAGGTCGCGTCGGTCTCCGGGCTCACACCCATCACCTCGAGCAGAAGCACGCGCGCCGCGCACGGGTCACGCAAGAAGGTGAAGAACGCGTGCAGGCCGGCGTCGACGCGCGCTTCCAGCGTGCCGTCCACGGCAGCCGTGGCTTGTGACACCTGCGCGCGCAGGTCTTCGGCATGTTGCTGATAGGTTGCGCGCAGCAGCGCTTCCGTGCTGTCGAACGCTGCATAGAAGTAACGATCGTTCAGCTTCGCCTCCTGGCAGATCGCCCGGACCGTCGCTTTGCGGAAGCCCACCGTGCCGAAGACGCACGTGCCGGCGCGGATCAGCGCTTCGCGGCGCTCTGCTGCGCGTGCTTCTGGCGCCACCCCGCCATACGGGCGGCCCTTCTTGGCCGTTTCAAATGTTTTCTCCATTTCGCTATTTGACGTCAGGAAGCGGAAAAATTAAAGTGGTGACAACGTACACCACATTTAAGGCGAAAATCGCCAAGCCGCCAACCAGGAGGGCGCATGGAGACGACGATCGAAAGGGCAGCCGCAGCGCAACCGCCCCGAAGCCGTGCCACGGCATCGGATACGGAGTTCGATGTGCTGATCGTCGGTGCCGGCCTGTCCGGCGTGGGTGCGGCTTACCACCTGCGCGAGCGATGCCCGTCGGCCCGGTTCGCCATTCTGGAGAGCCGCGCGACCATGGGCGGTACGTGGGATCTGTTCCGCTACCCCGGCATCCGCTCCGACTCCGACATGTTCACGCTCGGCTACAGCTTCCGCCCGTGGCATAGCGACAAGGCCATCTCCGACGGCCAGACCATTCTCGATTACATCCAGGACACGGCGCGCGTGTTCGGCATCGACAAGACGATCCGGTACCAGCACAAGGTCACGGGTGCCAGTTGGGATTCGGCTACTGCGCGTTGGACCGTGCGCGTGCTGCGCACCGAGGGTGATCGACAGGAAACGCTGCACTACACATGCAAGTTCCTCTATATGTGCAGCGGCTACTACGACTACGAAGAGGGCCACGCACCCGCCTGGGCGCAGATGGAGCAGTTCCAGGGCCGCATCGTCCATCCGCAGCATTGGCCACAGGACCTGGATTACGCCGGCAAGCGCGTCGTTGTGATCGGCAGCGGCGCAACTGCGGTCACGCTGGTGCCTGCAATGGCCGATACCGCACAGCACGTGACGATGCTGCAACGCTCACCTACGTACATCGTGTCGCGTCCGGAGCAGGACGCCGTGGCCAACACGCTGCGCCGCTGGTTGCCAGCGGGGCTTGCGCACCGGCTCGTGCGTACCAAGAACGTGCTGCTGACGATGTACTTCTACGGCCTTGCGCGCCGCAAGCCCCGTGCGTTCAAGGATTTCATCATCCGCATGGCCGGCAAGCAGATCGGGCCCGATTTCGATGTGCGCAAGCACCTCACGCCGCGCTACAACCCGTGGGACCAGCGCCTGTGCCTGGTGCCCGATGGCGATTTGTTCAAGACGATCCGCTCGGGCCGCGCCTCGATTGCAACAGACGAGATCGAATGCTTCACGCCCACCGGCCTGCAGCTCAAGGGCGGTGAGCATCTCGATGCCGATGTGGTCGTCACCGCCACTGGGCTCAAGCTCAAGGTGCTGGGCGGCGCGGCCGTGACCGTCGACGGGCAGCCCGTCGACCTGTCGCAGACGGTGTCGTACAAGGGCATGATGTACAGCGGCATTCCGAACCTTGCCTCGTCGTTCGGCTATACGAATGCCTCGTGGACGCTCAAGGCCGAACTGATTGCGCAGTACGTGTGCCGGCTGCTCAACCACATGCAGGCCAACGGCTATGACGTTTGTGTGCCCCGGCTCGACGATGACGCGATGGGCCTTGAACCCGCTGTCGACCTGACTTCGGGCTATATCCAGCGTGCGGCGGGCATTCTGCCCAAGCAGGGCACCAAGCAGCCGTGGAAGTCGTATCAGAACTACGCACGCGATCTGATGATGCTCAAGTTCGGGTCGCTTGCCGATGATGCGATGCAGTTCGAGCGCCGCGGGCAACCGGTCGGCGCCCGGCAAACCGCCTAAACCACTTTGGGGGCACTGTGACCAGCACCATCCTGACTGTCGTCGCTATCCTGATTGCGGTGATCGCCGTACTGGTGGCGTTCACGTTTTTCACTGCGCGCCGCGTGACCAAGGGGTTTCCGCCGGAAGGCAAGTTCATCGATGTCGATGGTGACCGCGTGCACTACACCGATCAGGGCAGCGGTCCGGCCATCGTGTTCGTGCACGGCCTGTGTGGAAACCTGCGCAACTTCGCCTATCTGGAGCTGGAGCGGCTGATGCAATCGCACCGCGTGATCCTGATCGACCGGCCGGGGGCGGGGCGCTCGCTGCGCGGGGATGCAACACCGGCCAACATCTATGCACAGGCACGCACGATCGCGCGGTGCATTGAAAAGCTTGGGCTCGACAAGCCCGTGCTGGTGGGGCATTCGCTGGGTGGCGCGATTGCGCTGGCGGTTGGGCTCAATCACCCCCAGGTGATCCGCAGGCTTGCGTTGATCGCCCCGCTCACGCATGCAGAGAGTACGCCGCCGGGCGCATTCAACGGCCTGGTGCTGCCTTCGCCGCTGGTGCGCCGGCTGGTCTCGTGGACGCTGGCGATTCCCCTGTCGATCATCGGTTCGCGCAAGGCGGTCGAGGCTGTGTTTGCGCCCGAAGCCATGCCACAGAGTTTTCCCTTCAAAGGCGGAGGCCTGCTGGGGTTGCGTCCGCACGTGTTCTATGCGGCGTCGTCTGACTTGGTCTGCGCGCCGCAGGATCTGCCGGACATGGAGCGTCGCTACGCGTCGATGACGGTGCCGGTGGATGTGCTTTACGGCAAGGGGGATCGCATCCTCAATTACAAACGCCAGGGCGAAGCACTCAAGCAGAAGCTCGACCGCGTGAACCTGCGCATCGTGGCAGGTGGCCACATGCTGCCTGTCACGCAGCCGGCGTTGACGACGGATTGGGTGTTGGGGATCGCGGCATCGGAACTGGCACCCACACAAGCCACTGCGCTGGCGGGGTAGGCAGGTCGTCGACATGGCAACAAGCCCCGTTTGATGCGGGGCTTTGCTGTTTCTGCCGTCCATGCGAGGGTGTGCTTCTGGGCTCACGTGTTACTGCCTGGTGCATATGCGATGTGTAGCCGCGTCCCCCGCGCAAGGGGTATCGCACCCGGACGAGGTGCGCGGCACACTCCTCGCGGCCACGCGGCCGCGCGCAACCCTCGTCAAGAACAACCATGCTCATCAAGCTCGCTTCCGGCGATCTCCGGCTTGACAGGCCTATCGACTTCGCCATCTACAACGCTGACGGTGCCCTGCTTCTCCAGAAGGGGCAGGTGGTCACGTCCGACATTCTGCTGCAGCGGCTGTACCGTCTCGGCTATCGGCGCAACACAGTGCATGCCGGCAGGTTTGGGTTGAAGCCTGTCCACGCATCGACCGCGGAGAACCATCCGTCGCAAGCCTCGAGCGGGCAGGAAGCCGAGGGTGTTGCGCCAGGCAGCGATGCCGAACCGTTGCTTACCAAGCCGTCGTCGTTGCCGAATCTCACGCAGAAGGTGGAGTTCTTCCACCTGACGGCCGGCGATGCCAAGGATGTGCTGCGCGTGGATCTAGTGGGCGTGATTCCTGGGCAAGCGTTGATCGTGCAATGCGTGGCGGACGAGAACGCCCTCGCATTGACGGAAGGCGTGCAGTACGACGCCCGGCTCTTCACCGGCTCGCGGCTGTTCAAGTTTTCGACGGCGTTGCTGCCGGAAGCGGCGGGGCCTTTCGGCTGCTACTTCCTGCGCTATCCGGAGGCCGTCGCGCAGGCGCTCGTGCGCAAGCATCAACGCGTGATCACGGCGTTTCCGGGTGAGTTGTCCTCAGGCGAGTATCAACGTGCCGCTGTTGATGTGGTGGTCGAGAACGTCAGTACCACGGGCGCAGGTGTGTCGGCCAAGGAGGATTTTCTGATCGTGGGGCGCACCGCGCGGCTCAGGGTGGATCTGGCCATCGAGCATCGCACGCGGCCCATCACGGTATTCGTCGAGGTTCGCAACCGCCGGCAGGACGGCGAGCGCTTCGTCTACGGCCTGGAGTTCTCTCGGATGCCCGAAGAGACGCGGCGCGATATCAAGGACTTCGTGTTGGAAAGCCTTGCGCTGCAGTAGGGGGCGCTGCGCGGGTGCGCAGACAAACAAAAGCCGCTCTTACGCAAGCAATGGTGACCTTTCTGACATTCGGTGGTGAATCCGGGATGTTCAACGGTTTGACAAAACCCCTTTTCCCATCAACAATTCGCTCCGAAAAATGTGAGTTGATTTATAAAGTGGGGCGAAAAAATCGCCTCACATTCGCCCAAAAGGGTAGCCTAACTGCAGAAGGTGAAAGTTGAAGGCAGTGGGCCCATCACAGTAATTCCACAACGCAAAAATGCGGATCTGAGCTGATCCCGATGAAAGCACGGAATGTATGAGAGCTAAAGGAAATTTCATCGCAGCGTTGATGCTGCTGCTTCTAACGCCATCGATATCCTTTGCGGACAGTATCAATGGAGAGCGGATTTTCGTGAAGAGATGCGCCATGTGCCATGGTGTGGATATTAAGGGCACAGGGCCGTTGGCTAACAAGAGCAGCCCTCCAACACCGGATCTCACAACGCGAGCGTTCAAAAAACGCCTAGCCGATTATCCGGGGGTCATTGTGTCATCTGTCATACTTCGCCCAAACGGGGATTTGATTCCGAAAACTCTGCGAGAGAATGGCGTAAAGCTGGCCCCATTCACGTGGACGGTTAAAGATTTTCGCGACCTGAATGAGTATATGACGGGCGTAATCTCAAAAACGAATTGACGGCGTTGCCGCGCAATGTTTCGAGATCATCCAAAAAATTTAGAGTGAAAGTCAGAAGTCAGCGCCAACAAAAAAGCACCCCAAAGGGTGCTTTTTTTATGCCATCAAACTTGTTGCGCATGACGATCAAGTCGTACCCGCAGTGGTGTGACCATTGGCGCAGTTGGGGCAACTTGCGGGTGGGGATGCCCACCAAGTGACCCACCGAACGAGAAAAAGGCTCTGCAACCTGTTGATTGCAGAGCCTTTCTGAAGATGGTGGCGAATCAGGGACTCGAACCCCGGACCTGCGGATTATGATTCCGTCGCTCTAACCGACTGAGCTAATTCGCCGAAGAAACGAAATTCTACAGCCTTCGGCGAATCTGTCAAGCCCCTTGATTCGTCATGTTGCTCAGTCGTTCTTGTAGATGTCCACGTCCTTGGTCTCCCGTACGAACAGCACGCCAATCACGAAGGTGATGGCTGCGATCCAGATCGGGTACCACAGCCCGTGATAGATGTTGCCGTTCTGGGCCACCAGGGCGAACGAGATGGTCGGCAGCAGCCCCCCGAACCAGCCGTTGCCGATGTGATACGGCAACGACATCGACGAGTAGCGGATGCGTGTGGGGAACATTTCCACCAGCATCGCCGCGATCGGGCCATAGACCATGGTCACGTAGATCACCAGGATCACCAGGATCACCAGCACCATGACCGTGTTCATCTGTGCCGGATCGGCCTTGGTCGGGTAGTTGGCGGCCTTGAGCGACTCGCTCACCTGCTTCTTGAAGTCGGCAATCTTCGCCTTGCTCTCCGCGTCGAAGCTCTGGCCGTCCGCCGTGCGGGTGGCGTTGAGCGAGGCGATCTGCTTGCCTGCGATCGAGACCGAGGCAACCGTACCGGCCGGGCCTTCCACCGTTTCGTAGCTGGCCGACGATTGCGCCAGCGTGCGCTTGGCGATATCGCATGACGAGCGGAAGTCCACCTCACGGGCAATCGGGCTGCCCTGGAACGAGCACTCCTTGGGGTCGACCGTGATGGTGATCTGCGCGGTTTGCTGGGCACGCTCCAGCGCCGGGTTGGCGTAGTGCGTGAGCGCCTTGAACAGCGGGAAGTAGGTCAGCACCGCCAGCAGGCAGCCGGCCATGATGATCTTCTTGCGGCCGATGCGGTCCGACAGCGAGCCGAAGAACACGAAGAACGGCGTGCCGATGGCCAGCGCCACGGCAATCAGCACGTTGGCCGTGAACGCGTCCACCTTCAGCACCTGGGTGAGGAAGAACAGCGCGTAGAACTGGCCCGTGTACCACACCACGGCCTGGCCCGCGGTCAGACCGAGCAGCGCCAGGATCACGATCTTCAGGTTACGCCACTGGCCGAAGGCTTCCGTCAGCGGGGCCTTGGAGGTTTTGCCCTCGGCCTTCATCTTCTGGAATGCCGGCGATTCGCTCATCGACAGGCGGATGTACACCGACGTCGCCAGCAGCAGGATCGACACCAGGAACGGGATACGCCAGCCCCAGTCGTCGAACGCCTTGCCGGTCAGTTCGCGCACCACCAGGATGACGACCAGCGACAGGAACAGGCCCAGCGTGGCCGTGGTCTGGATCCACGAGGTGTAGGCGCCGCGACGGCCATGCGGCGCGTGCTCGGCGACATACGTGGCAGCACCGCCGTATTCACCGCCCAGCGCCAGACCTTGCAGCATGCGCAGCGCGATCAGGATGATCGGCGCGGCCACGCCAATCGTGCCGTAAGAGGGCAACAGGCCGACGATAAACGTCGACGTACCCATGATCACGATGGTGACCAGGAACGTGTATTTGCGGCCGATCATGTCGCCCAGCCGGCCGAACACCAGTGCGCCAAACGGGCGCACCAGGAAGCCGGCGGCAAAGGCCAGCAGTGCAAAGATGAAACCCGCCGTTGGATCCAGGCCCGAGAAGAACTGCTTGGCGATGATTGCCGCCAGCGAGCCGTAGAGATAGAAGTCGTACCACTCGAACACCGTCCCGAGCGACGAAGCGAAGATGACTTTCTTCTCCTCCTTCGTCATGGGCGCAGGCTGGACACGCCCGGCGGGCGCGTTCGGTGCACTTTGCACGGTTGCCATGTTGTCTCCTGTTTTCGTAGGTCGTCCCGCTGGGCATGGACATGACAACGCAAAGCAATCGCCCGCGGAATTGGGAACGATTGTGGGAAGCGAAACTTACTGCGTTCTGACACGAACACCCCATCAACGGGGCAATTTCGTCGGGGTATACACGAGGATGTGCGCGTTGCGTTGCAGCGCAATTTGCTGCTTCAGCGCATCAAATGGAAGGCGGTGGAGAGGGCTCGGTGGCTTCGTGATGCGATGCCTCGTCATCCTGCGATGCAGCATCCGCAGCGCGGTTGGTGCGCCACGCATACAGCACGGTGATCAGCACATAGACGATGGGTGCGCCTTGCCCTGCCACCCAGTAAGCGAACGGCCAACCGAAGAAGCGCATCGACAGATCGCGCGCGAAAAACGCCACCACATAGGTGACGACAAACCACACCCCCAACAGCGCGGCGATCCAGCGCATGTTGGCGATCCAGCGTTGGCGTGCGGGCGTTCCGGGCGTGATGCTCATGCGGTGGTTTCCCCATCCGGTGCGCAGCGATGCAGCGTGATGCGAAAGCGCGCGCCCGCCACGCGTGGCGATGTCTGGTGGACGTTGTCGAGCACCTCGATGTCGCCGCCGTGCTGCTGCACGATCTCACGCACGATGGCCAGGCCCAGTCCGCTGCCCTCGGCCTGCGTGCCGAGAATGCGATAGAAGCGCTGCATCACGTGTTCACGTTCTGCCACGGGGATGCCGGGGCCGGTGTCGTCCACGTCGATGAACACGAACGGCTCGAACGGTGCGGTGGTCACGCGCACCGTGACATGACCGCCATCGGGCGTGTAGCGGATGGCGTTGTCGAGCAGGTTGTTGAGCATCTCGGCCAGCATCGTGGCGTTGCCGGACGTCATGACCGGTGGGCCAGGCTCTTCGAAGCCGAGGTCGATCCGCTTGGCCCACGCTTTCTGCAGCCAGTCAGCCACCACCTGCCGCGACAGCGCGCAGATATCGAGCGGCACCATGCCGTCGGTTGCGCCCATGTTCTCCATGCGCGCCAGCGAGAGCAATTGCTTGACAAGGTGCGCCGTCCGGTCCGAGCTGTCGGCGATGTGGGCAAGCGTGCGGCGTAGCTCGTCGGGCGACTGCTCACGCTGCGCGAGTTCTGCCTGCATGCGCAGGCCGGCCAGCGGCGTCTTCATCTGGTGTGCGGCATCGGCAATGAAACGCTTCTGCGTCTGCACCGATTGCTCCAGCCGCCCGAGCAGGTCGTTGAACGATGCCACCAGTGGCGTCAGCTCCTGCGGGGCGGCGCCTTCGTCAATGGGGCTGGTATCCCCCGGGTTGCGTGCGCGGATGCGCTCTTGAATCGCATTGAGCGGTGCCAGCCCGCGTGTGAGCCCGAACCACACCAGAATGACCGCCAGCGGCAAGATCACGAACTGCGGCAGGATCACGCCCTTGATGATTTCGTTGGCCAGTTGCGCACGCTTGTCGAGCGTTTCGGCCACCTGCACCAACGCGGGTTTGCCACCGGTCATGCCGGGGCGCTGCACAAACGTATACGCCACACGGATCTCTGCGCCATGGATGTGGTCGTCGCGCAGCTGCACGAGGCCACCGGCGTTGGCGTCTTCTTCAGGTGGCAGCGGCAGGTCGCGATCGCCAGAGACGAACTCGCCGCTCTCGCCGAGCACCTGGTAATAGATGTTGTCGGTCTCGTCGGCGCGCAGGATCTCGCGCGCGGAGATCGGCAACTGCAGCGTCACGCGTCCGTTCACCTCACGCAACTGCTGGCTGAGCACGATGGCGCTCGATTCCAGCGCGCGGTCGTACGGTGCATTCGCAATCGACTTGGCCACGAGGTACGTCACCGCAATGCTCATCGGCCAGAGCAGCAACAGTGGCGCGAGCATCCAGTCGAGAATCTCGCCAAACAGTGATCGCGCGACGGGCCCGGTGGCGTCGTCTTCGAGATGGGGGAGGGTATCGGCGAGGTCGCGGTCGTCGGCCTGGGGCGCGGCGCCGGGGCGCGGTGCGCGCGGTATCCGGTGGCGACGCCACGGCCAGGCCAGCCGATCAGCCATGGGCGGCGGCAGAGTTGGCGGGGGTAGCGGCGCGCTCCAGGCAATAGCCCAACCCGCGCACGGTGGCAATGCGGATGCCGTCCACCTCGATCTTCTTGCGCAGGCGGTGGACGTACACCTCGATGGCGTTGTTGCTGACCTCTTCGCCCCAGCCGCACAGGTGGTCGACCAACTGCTCCTTCGACACCAGCCGGCCCGCGCGCGCCAGCAGGATTTCCAGCAGCCCGATCTCACGCGCTGACAGGTCGATCATCTGGTCATGGATATAGGCGATGCGGCCAACCTGGTCGAACGCCAGGGGGCCGTGCCGGACGAGCGTGGCGCCGCCGCCGGTGCCGCGTCGTACCAGCGCACGCACGCGTGCCTCCAGCTCGGACAGGGCGAAGGGCTTGGCCATATAGTCGTCTGCGCCCAGGTCCAGGCCCTTGACGCGGTCTTCCACGCTATCTGCGGCGGTTAGGATCAGCACCGGCAGCATGGCCCCGCGCGAGCGCAGGCGTCTGAGCACCTCCAGCCCCGACAGGCGCGGCAGCCCCACGTCGAGGATCAGGAGGTCATAGGTCTGGGCCGTCTGTGTGGCAAGCGCCGCATCGGCGGCGGCCCCGTCTTCTGCCCGGTCGACGGCATAGCCGGCTTGGCGCAACGAACGGGTCAGCCCGTCGGCCAGGGTGGCGTCGTCTTCGGCTATCAGGATGCGCATGCGTGTCTCCCCGCGATGCTGGGCAAGTGTCTGGCTCGCCCATCCCGCCCGCTACATTGTTTACACGCGTGTTGTTGCGCAATCGCTGCGCTGGAGACTTGTCAAAACCACTGGTTTTTTATACAGTACTCCGAATTCGCGGTGCTGTAGTCTTGGCGGCGCTAAAGTATCAAGATTGGTTCCAGCGTCAGGCCGTGCAGCTGATTGCTGTTGCGAACAAACGCAGGAATCATCAGCCCTTGCGGCCCATTTATACACCAAATCGCACGAAGGACGACCATGGAAGACGGCAAGAAGGCAGCCACGATGAGCGCAGAAAAGCAGAAGGCGCTGGCTGCCGCACTCGCGCAGATCGAAAAGCAGTTCGGCAAGGGCTCCATCATGAAGATGGGCGATGCCGAGGTAGAGCCGGTCCAGGTCGTGTCCACGGGCTCGCTGGGGCTGGACGTGGCGCTGGGCGTTGGTGGTCTGCCGCGCGGCCGCGTGATTGAGATCTACGGTCCGGAATCGTCCGGTAAGACCACGCTGACACTGCAGGTGGTTGCCGAGATGCAGAAGCTGGGCGGCACCTGCGCCTTTATCGACGCGGAACATGCGCTTGACGTCACTTACGCTGACAAGATCGGCGTGAGCGTGCCGGACCTGCTGATCTCCCAGCCGGACACGGGTGAACAGGCCCTGGAAATTGCCGACGCGCTGGTGCGTTCGGGCTCGGTCGACCTGATCGTGATCGACTCGGTGGCTGCCCTGGTGCCGAAGGCTGAAATCGAAGGCGAAATGGGCGATGCGCTGCCCGGCCTGCAAGCCCGTCTGATGAGCCAGGCGCTGCGCAAGCTCACCGGCACCATCAAGAAAACCAACTGCATGGTGATCTTCATCAACCAGATCCGCATGAAGATCGGTGTGATGTTCGGTTCGCCTGAAACCACCACGGGCGGTAACGCGCTTAAGTTCTATGCCTCGGTGCGTTTGGATATCCGCCGCATTGGCTCGATCAAGAAGGGCGACGACGTGGTCGGCAACGAAACCAAGGTCAAGGTCGTCAAGAACAAGGTGGCGCCGCCGTTCCGTGAAGCCATCTTCGACATCCTCTACGGCCAGGGCGTGTCGCGCGAGGGCGAAATCATCGACCTGGGCGTTGAGGCCAAGATTGTTGAGAAGTCCGGTGCCTGGTACAGCTACGGCGGCGAGCGCATCGGCCAGGGCC
>NZ_JAELUI010000140.1 GCF_016429285.1 Ralstonia sp. ASV6 | reverse complement strand
GCCCAGCGCCGCGCATACGGGCGCAGGAAGGGCATGAGCGCGAAGAGGGGGCTGATACGCGATGGCAGGGGCGCAGCGGAAGGCATGGGAATCGGCAACAGATCAGAAGGCGCCCATTATCTCAGCCCCTGGATTGGGCCGTGGCTGACCCACGCACAGCAACTCCGGAGATGCCAGGACCAATCATCGTGTGCGCAGTGGAATCAATTTGATGCGCTCGAATCACCCCCTTGTAGACCAGCCGCTCTCAGCGCTCGCTAAGTCCGGCCGTCTAGTCTTGTGACCTCTCCGGTTTTCCAAGACATGGCATGCGCCGACGTCACACGCTCACCTTCCTCACGCTGGCGGTTCTGATGGCCGTTGCGGCTGTCCTTATCGCCCGGCGCCCAGGTGGGCAGGCTATCCGTCCAACGCTGGCCAACGGGCCGCTTGCGTCGGCCGTGGACAAGGCAGAAAACTACCTGCACGGCAAGGCGATCCAGGCTGGGCTTGAGCGGTCGGCATCGGGCTTGATTTACGACGTGACGGTGCTCAAGGCCGGCCGGATTTTCGATGTGCGGCTTGATGCACGCAGCGGCCGGATTCTTTCTGCTGCGATCAACAAGTAGCGCATTACGGATGGCGTGCCCGCGTGGGGTACGCTGTGCGCAGACTCGTTCTGACGCCGCATCCGCATGCCCAACATTCTTCTGATCAACCCGAATTCGTCCCAGGCCACCACGGACATGATGGTGCGCATCGCGCAAGACCACGCGCCCGCCGGCTATGCGGTCGTGGGGGCTACGGTAGCGAATGGGCCGTCGATGATCATTAACGAAGTGGAGCTTGCCGCTGCGGCCGCCGAGGTGGAAACCGCCTGGCGTAGTGCACGGGTGCCGCACGTGGGCGTAATCATTAACGCGTTTGGCGACCCCGGCGTGATGCAGGTTCGTGAGGCAAGCCGGCCCATACCGGTGGTCGGCATTTGTGAGGCGTCGATGCTGGAAGCGTCAGAAGGTGGGCGCCGATTCGGCGTGGCCACGGTCACGCCCGATCTGGTGGCCGCGATTGATGCCAAGGCGCAGGCGCTTGGGCTTGGCGCGCTCTATACCGGCGTGCAGCTCACGCCCGGCGAGCCGCATGCGTTGACGACCGATTCACGTGCATTGGAGCAAGCACTGGCTGATGCGGTGCGCGCGTGCTTGGAGGATGGCGCGCAGGCGGTGATCATCGGAGGCGGGCCGCTGGGGCAGGCCGCAGTGGGCCTGGCACAACGATTTGACGTGCCGATCATTGCGCCGATTTCCGCTGCGATGCGTCGGCTGAACACCTGCATCGCAGCGGTACAGGCGGCGCCGGTTGGCGCCGCTGTGCGGGCTTAGTTCGCGATGATCGACACCGTCGAATTGGCCGGCACCGTGATCGTCTCGCTATAGGTACCGGTCTTGAAGCCGCGCGCCACCGGGAATTGACCGAAGCCCTGCAGCGTGGCCGGCACGGCGCTCGGCATCGAGCGCTGGCTGCTGTAGTTCTGGCCATTGACGGAGGGGATCGAGAAGCCGCTGTCCGAACGCGCCGGATAGGCAAAGCCCCCCGGGCTGCCCGGCACTGGCAGCAGTGCCACCGCCGTCCCCCAACGGCCCAATGCATCGCCCAGGCCTGTACCGCCGCCGGCCTGGATGGCGTTGTTGAGCACCGTAGCCGAGTCCGTTGACGAGAAGTTCTGCAGCAGGTTCTTGTAGTACGCCACGCCGTACTGGCGCAGCAGGAAGCCGCCCAGGCTGCCCGAGATCGGATACCCCGGGCACGACGACGTGAGTGACGGGTCGAACGCCGTCAGAGAGCAGTTGTATGCGCTTTGCAACCAGGCCGGGAAACGGCTGTCGCGCACGTTGTTGAAACTCGGGTCGATCTGGCTGGAAAGCACGTCTTCCATCGTCATCGCCGTCATTTCTTCCAGCCACGTGCCATACATGTACTGCGAGCCGTTCAGCACGCCACGCTGGTAGAAGTTGGCCATATGCGTGAACTCGTGGCCCAGCGTGGAGATGACCGTGTTCAGCCCGTCTGTGCCGCCCAGGTAGATGGTTTCCGAGTCCACATAGAGCGACAGCGACTGGTTCGACAGCGGTTGCGAGCTGGTCGTGAAATTGTTGCGCGCCCAGAAGTAGCCCACGCGGCCATAAGGCTGGCCGTCGGGCTGGATGTTCAGTACCACGATGTCGAGCGCCTGGTTCGGATCGATCAGGCTGGCGGAGCTGGAGTAGCTGCCCCACGGCTGGCCGACGATCGATGTGGCCAGCGTGTAGACCGACTGCGTGCCCGAGGCAAACTTGGTGATCAGCGTGCTGATGATGCTGTCGGAGATCTTGCTGCTGCCGTATTCCGAGTTTTCGACCCACAAGTTGATGATACGGCCATCGGTGGCGGTTGCTTGCTGCTTGAGCGTGGCGGTGCGTACCGTGGCGGTGCCGTCCGGCTGCTGGTGGTTCCAGGTGCGCTGGGTACCGACACTGGCAACAGACTGCGGGCGCAAAACCGTGTCATTGGAAGCGCCTTGTGTCTTGAGCGGGCCCGCGCCAGAGGCATAGCCGTCCAGTGCGTGCGAGTTGAAGTCGGAGATCTGGCGGTCGAAGGCCGCGTTCATCGCGTCGTTCTTGACGGACGCCGTGGTCAGGTTGCCGGAGGCGCCGTTGGTGGGCGTGGTGCTGGTGGTCGTGCCACTGCCAAGACCAAGCAGGCTGCCGCTGGAGAGCGACACGGACGGCATCGGCTGCGCAGCTGCGCCCTGGTTGGTATAGATGAGCGTGACGTTCTGGCCTGTCAACCCGGCAATCGACACATTCACGGTGCCGGCCGAACCGCCCGTATTGGTGGCTTGCCACACGCCCACACCGGAGCCGGCGTAGGTATTGCCCAATGCACCGCAGTTGGAGCCGCTGCACGCGGCAGCCAGATTGATGCTGGCGGGGGTCGCCGGCGTGGCGGCCGGGGTGGCCCCAGAACTGCCACCACCGCCACCGCAGGCCGCCAGCGTGCCTGCTGCTGCCACCATCATCGCGATGGCCCATTGCTTCGTACTGCTACCGCCCTTGCTGCCTTCCATCCTCATCTCTCCAAATCCGAATTCCGGCGCGCTGTCGGCTCGTGACTGCGGCGCGCGGACGGATTCTCAAGGGGAGGTGACGGATTCGATCCGTGGAAATGACGGGTCGGCAGGGCCCAATTCCCCCTGATGTGGGGGTGTCGCCACCGGCACCCTGTCGGAAAGGTTGAAAAAGTCGTAGCCCCAGGATGTAGAAGCGGAAAACGGGGGAGAGCGGTGGCCGACACTTTTGTGCCAGGGCGGTCCGCTAGAATGGGCCGCTTTCCTGCGGATTGCGCCATTTCAGGCGCTGGATACGTCACCCATTCATGCTCGTCGCGCAGCTCAAATCGTTCTTCATGGTCGCCCGCCTGGGCAGCATCACGCTGGCTGCCAAGCAGCTGGGGCTTTCTCAGCCGACCGTGACATCGCAGATCCGCGCGCTGGAAGAGGCCTACGGGGTGGAACTGTTCTACCGCGGCGGACGCCGGCTGGCACTGTCGGACGCCGGCGTGCGCCTGATGCCGCTGGTCGACCAGCTCGTGCGGCAGGAAACCGAGATCGACTTCTTCCTGCGCAATTCGGGCGACATGGGCTCGGGCCATCTGCGCATCGGCGCCACGGCGCCGTACTACATCCTCGACATCGTTGACCGTTTTTGCCAGAGCCACCCCGGCATCGACGTGAGCATCGAAGCCGGCAATTCGTTGCAGATGCTCGACGCGCTGCAGGAGTACCGCGTGGACGTCGCTTCGTCATCGCAGCGGGTGGACGATGCACGCTTCCTGCGCATTGAGCTGGCGCGTGACCCACTGGTACTGGTGGTGCACCGCAGTCATCGGCTGGCCACACAGACAAGCGTGCCGCTGGCAGCGCTGTCACAGTGCCGGCTGCTGGTGCGCGAAGTGGGCTCCACCACACGAGCCATAACGGAAACGATGATGGCCCAGGCCGGCGTGACAGCGGCATCCACGGTGGAAATCGGCAGCCGGGAATCCATTCGCGAAGCCATCATGCGCAACCTGGGCGTGAGCGTGATCGCCCGCCAGGAGGTGCCAAGCCATCCGGACCTGCGCATGCTGGCCTTCGAGGGTGGCACGCCTGAGCTCAGCGAGTACCTCTACTGCCTGCAGGATCGGCGCGAAGCGCGGCTGATTGCCGCCTTCCTGGCGCAGGTGCGCTCGCCGGCGCCATAACTTCGTCATCCACCTGAACAAAAATCCGGAAATGCGCGCATTGGCGTTTTTGGGGTAACTGCCACAAGGGGTACATGTCGGCTAGCTACAGTAGCGACCGTTTTTGCTACTGCCTCAGCCGCCCCGTCAATGCCCCAGCCTGCCTCCCACCCGACTTCGGGTAACGCCACGCCGTTCCTCTCTGTGCGGCAAGTTGCCCGCCGTTTTGGCGCATTCACTGCGCTTGACGGTGTTTCGCTGGACGTGGCTCAGGGCGAATTCGTTTGCCTGCTCGGTCCGTCGGGCTGTGGCAAGACGACCCTGCTGCGCATCATTGCCGGGTTGGAGGCGCAGGACGCCGGCCAGATCGTCGCCGGTGGCCGCGATATTTCGAACCTGCCGCCGCGCGAGCGCGACTACGGCATCGTCTTCCAGTCGTACGCGCTGTTTCCGAACCTGACCGTTGCCCAGAACGTTGCCTACGGTCTGGACACCACCAACGGCAACCGCGCCCGCATGCAGGAGCGGGTGTCGGAGATGCTCGCGCTGGTGGGTCTGGCTGGCAGTGAAGCCAAGTACCCGTCGCAGCTCTCGGGTGGGCAGCAACAGCGTGTGGCGCTGGCCCGCGCGCTGGCGCCAGCGCCATCGCTGCTGCTGCTGGATGAGCCGATGTCGGCGCTGGACGCCCAGGTGCGCGAACACCTGCGCATCGAACTGCGCCGCCTGCAGCGCAAGCTGAACGTGA
This sequence comes from Ralstonia sp. ASV6, assembly GCF_016429285.1. Taxonomy (GTDB): domain Bacteria; phylum Pseudomonadota; class Gammaproteobacteria; order Burkholderiales; family Burkholderiaceae; genus Ralstonia; species Ralstonia flaminis. The sequence continues at coordinate 9,429 of NZ_JAELUI010000140.1, read as the reverse complement.
CCACGCTGATGGTGACGCACGATCAGGACGAAGCCATGGCCATGGCCGACCGCATTGCGGTCATGTCCAACGGCCGCATCGAGCAGACGGGCTCGCCCTCGGAAATCTATACGCATCCCGCTACGAGCTTCGTTGCCGGGTTCGTTGGTCAGGCCAACTGGCTGCCGCTGGAACACAACGAAGATGGCACGCCCACGCTGGCCGGCCAGCCGCTGCTGCTCGATCCGGCGTTTGCGGATACCTTGCTGGGCTCCGGCCGCCTGTTCTGCCGCCCAGAGGCCGTGACGCTGCATCCGGATGACGATGCCCCCAACCGTCATCTCGCCCGCGTGGTCGACCAGATCTACCTGGGCAGCCGCACGCGTGTGACGCTGGCCATCGACGGCCTGGCCAATGCGCCGCTGGTTGCCGAAGTGGCTTCGAACGCGCTGCGCGGTGGGCGCGGTGCCCTCGGTGAGAGCAAGCTGTGGATCGCGCTCGAGCGCGATGGCCTGCGTGTCTATGCCTGAGGTGGTGATGTCGACGCTCCCTCCCGAGGCCAACGTGATCAATGTCGCCAAGGCCGCCCCGCAAGAACAAGCTGCACGGATGTCATTCTGGCGTACCGATGCGCCCGTGCTGGCGGGCATGAAGCTGGGGTGGTTCCTCTTGCTGACGCTCGGCTTGCTGCTGCCCACGGCGATGATGCTGTTGCAGGCCACGGGGCTGGTCGCCAGTGCGCGCAGCTCCGACGAGCACGGCCTGGCACTGGTTGCCCATGTCGTGCAGGGGCCCAATTTTCTGGACATGGTGGGACGTACCCTGGCCGTGTCGGGCACCGTAGCCGCCATCGTGGTGCCGCTGGCCTTTGCTTTTGCCTACGCCGTGCAGCGCACGCGTATGCCGTTGCGCGGCACGATGCGTACGCTGGCAATGCTGCCGCTGTTTGCGCCGTCGTTGCTGCCGGGTATTGCACTGGTCTACCTGTTCGGCAACCAGGGGCTGTTCAAGGCTTGGCTTGGCGGCAACAACATCTATGGTTTCTGGGGCATCGTGCTGGGTGAAGCGTTTTACACCTTTCCTTACGCGCTGATGCTGCTGCTTGCCACACTCACGCTGGCGGACGGCCGACTGTATGACGCTGCCCGTGCGATGGGCGCCGGCCCGTGGCGCACGTTCCGCACAGTCACGCTGCCGGGCGCACGTTATGGCCTGTTTGGCGCCTTTGCGCTGGTCTTTACGCTCGTTGCCACGGATTTTGGCGTGCCGACCGTGGTGGGCGGCAGCTACCAGGTATTGGCCGTGGAGGCCTACAAGTCGGTGGTGGGGCAGCAGAATTTTGCTCGCGGCGCCGTCATCGGCCTGATGCTGCTGTTGCCCGCGCTGCTCACCTTTGCGGTGGAGCGCCTCGTGCAGCGCCGCCAGCATGCCGCGCTGGCCAGCCGTGCGCAGCCATACCACCCGCAGCGGGACCGCATGCGTGATGGCCTCTATCTGCTGCTGACGGCATTGGTGGTCGGTTGGATTCTACTGATGCTGGCAACCGCCGTGGGCGCGTCGCTGGTCAAGCTGTGGCCGTACAACCTTGACCTTTCGCTGCGCAATTACGACTTCGACAACATGGATGGCGGCGGCTGGTTGGCCTATCGCAACAGCTTGAAGCTGGCTGCGCTCACCACCGTGTTTGGTACCGCGCTCATCTTTACCGGCGCGTGGCTGGTCGAGAAAACCCGCACCACCCGTGCTACCGCCTGGCTGCATCCGGCTATCCGCTTTGCCGTGCTGCTGCCAATGGCGGTGCCGGGGCTCGTGCTGGGTCTGGGCTACGTGTTCTTCTTCAACCACCCGGCCAATCCGCTCAATGGCCTATACGGCAGCATGACGCTGATGGTGCTCTGCACGATCATGCACTGCGCCACGGCCGCGCACCTCACGTCGGTGGCGTCGCTCGGGCAGCTGGACCCGGTGTTCGAAGCGGTATCGGCTTCGCTCAAGGTATCGGCACTGCGCACGTACTGGCGCGTGACGCTGCCGATGTGCCTGCCTGCCGTGCTGTCTTGCGCGCGTTACCTGTTTGTCTCGGCCATGACCACCGTGTCAGCGGTGATCTTCCTGTACAGCCCCGACACCGTGCTGGCCTCCGTGGCCGTGCTGAACATGGACGACGCCGGCGACATCGGCCCCGCGGCGGCCATGTCCACGCTGATCCTGGTCACGTCGATTGTCGTCTCGCTGCTGCTGGAACTCGCCACGCGCGGCATCACGCGCCGCACGCAGGCCTGGCGCACCACCTCACACTGAATTTGTAGCAACGCATTTCGAAAGTAAGGGAAACCAACATGGGTGACTCCTCCCCAATCACGACCCGCCAGGCTGGCACCGCCCGTGCCACGCCGTTGCGCCTGGAAGCCGCTGTGCTCGACTGGGCCGGCACCGTAGTCGATTTCGGCTCGTTTGCCCCCACGCAAATCTTCGTGGAAGCGTTTGGCGAGTTTGGCGTGGCCATCACGCTGGACGAAGCACGCGGCCCCATGGGCCTGGGCAAGTGGGACCACATCCGCACATTGTGCAATGACGGCGCGATTGCCGCGCGTTTCTCGCTCGCCCACGGCCGCATGCCGACCGATGACGACGTCACCGCCATCTACAACCGCTTCATGCCGCTGCAGATCGAGAAGGTCGGCGCGCATTCGGCAATGATCCCTGGCGCGCTGGAAACCATTGCCGCGTTGCGCGAGGCGGGTCTGAAGATTGGTACCTGCTCGGGCTACCCACGTGTGGTGATGGATCGCGTGGTGGATCTGGCGGCCAAGGCTGGCTATACGCCCGACTGCGTGATCGCGTGCGACGAGGTACCGCGCGCGCGCCCGTGGCCCGCACAGGCGCTGCGCTGCGTGGTGGACCTTGCCATTGGTGACGTGGCCGCCTGCGTGAAGGTGGACGACACCGTGCCCGGTATCGAAGAGGGCCGCCGCGCCGGCATGTGGACAGTGGCGCTGCTGATGTCGGGCAACGCGCTGGGCCTGCCGTATGAGCAATACGCCGCGCTGTCTGCCGAAGAGCGTGCGCACCATCGTGTGGCCATTTCGGCGGGCTTCGCCGCCTGCCAACCGCATTACGAGATCGACACGATTGCCGATCTGCCTGAAGTCATTGCCGACATCAACCGCCGCCTGGCGCGCGGTGAACGGCCGCAGTGCCTGTGATTTCCGCTGTTCTTTCCGTCGCATCAAACCTGTTGCATCAAACCACTTGCTTCACACCACACTGAGGAAACCATGACGAAACGTCTTTCCCTCCTGGCCGCTGCCGCCGCCATGGCGCTTGCCACCTCGGCTTACGCCAAGACCACGCTGACCGTGTACACGGCGCTGGAAGCTGACCAAGTGAAGGCGTACCAGGAAGCCTTCGAGAAGGCCAATCCGGACATCGAAATCAAGTGGGTGCGCGACTCCACGGGTGTCGTCACCGCCAAGCTGCTGGCCGAGAAGAACAACCCGCGCGCTGACGTGGTGTGGGGCCTGGCAGCTTCGAGCCTGGCGATCCTGGACAAGGAAGGCATGCTGACGCCGTATGCACCGGCAGATCTGTCGAAGATCGGTGCCACGTACCGCGACAAGGCCAACCCACCGGCATGGGTGGGCATGGACGCCTGGGGTGCCGCCATCTGCTTCAACACGGTCGAAGCCGAGAAGCAGCACCTGCCGAAGCCGACGTCGTGGGCTGACCTGACCAAGCCGGTCTACGCCGGCAAGATCGTCATGCCGAACCCGGCCTCGTCGGGCACGGGCTACCTGGACGTGAGCGCCTGGCTGCAAATGCTGGGCGAGCAGAAGGGCTGGGACTACATGGATGCCCTGCACAAGAATATCGGCCAGTACACGCACTCGGGCTCGAAGCCTTGCAAGATGGCCGCAACGGGCGAATTCCCGATCGGTATCGCGTTTGAATACCGTGCCGTGAAGACGAAGAAGGAAGGCGCACCGATCGATATCGTGCTGCCGTCGGAAGGCCTGGGCTGGGACGTAGAAGCCACCGGCATCATGAAGGGCACCAAGAACCTGGATGCCGCCAAGAAGCTGGCTGACTTCTCGGCAAGCCCGGCTGCAATGGCGCTGTACGAGAAGAACTTTGCCGTGGTTGCCACGCCGGGCTTCTCCAAGCCGGACCCGCTGCTGCCCGCCGACTACGAGAAGCGCCTGATCAAGAACGATTTCACGTGGGCCAGCGCCAACCGTGACCGCATCCTCGCCGAGTGGACCAAGCGCTACGACGGCAAGTCGGAGAAGAAGTAAGTGAGTGAAGCTCCCCTGATTTCTGTTGCTCAAGGGAGCCTGGATGCCAGCACCGACGTCGCAATCGTCGGGGCTGGCATTTTGGGCTTGGCGCACGCCGCTGCTGCCGTCAAACGCGGCCTGCGCGTGACGGTGTTCGAGCGCAGTGAGGTCGCCGTTGGTGCCTCCATCCGCAACTTCGGTCAGATGCTGGTGACTGGCCAGCCGCCCGGCATCATGCTGGACCTCGCGCGTGAAAGCCGTGAGCTGTATCTCGGTTGGGCTGACAAGGCCGGCATCTTCGCGCGTGCCAAGGGTGCGCTGCTGTTTGCCCGCAATGCCGCGGAAGATGCTGTGCTGGACGAGTTCATGGCCACCCGTGCACAAGCGTTTGGCTACAACGTCAAGCTGCTGCGCGGCGCCGATCTGGCCAATCTGTACAACGGCCGCTTCACGCGTCACCGGTCTGCACTGCAGGGCTTTGATGACGTGCAGCTGTACTCTCGCGAAGCGATTCCAGCGTTGGCGACATGGCTTGCCACGCAGGGCGTGCGTTTCCACTTCGGCACGCTCGTGCGCCATGTGGAAGGCGGCCGGCTGGAGACCACGGCTGGCGTGTGCAACGCGCAGCGCGTGATCATCTGCAGCGGGCACGACTACCAGACGCTGTGCGCCGACCAACTGCGTGCGCTTCAACCGCAGGTCTGCCGCCTGCAGATGCTGCGCGTGACTCCCGAAGACGGCTTCCAACTGGAACACGCCGTGCTGACGGGCCTGTCATGCACGCACTACGGCGCGTTTGCCGATCTGCCGACCGCCCAGGCGCTCGCCATGCAGATCGAACAACAACGCCCTGAACTGCAGCGCCACGGCATTCACCTGCTGGTGAGCCCGACGCCGTATGGCGACTGGATTGTTGGCGATTCACACGACTACAGCCAGGACGCTCGCCCGTTCAACGCCGAGTCGGTCGACAACATCATGCTGGACCTGGCCCGCGACACCTTTGGCAGCAAGCTGCGTGTGGTGGAACGCTGGCAGGGTGTGTACGGCGCCAAGTGCCATGTGCCCGGCAGCGGCGCGTTCTCGATCACCCGCGTCGATGACCGCACCACCGTCGCACTGATGCACAGCGGTATCGGCATGAGCGTGGGGCCTGCGCTTGCGCACCGCCATGTCGACGCCCTGGTGGACGGCACCGCGTTGCCGCAGTGGACACCGCCGGCTGCATTGCCTGCCGCAGCCACGGCCTGACGCCTCGTCGCCTGAAGAAAGAAGCCCGTACGGTTTGCGCCGTGCGGGCTTTTTCCTTTCGGGCTTCAGGCCGCGAACAGTTCAACGACGGGCCAGCCACGCGCTTCGGCCACGCTGCGCAAGGTAGCGTCGGGGCTGATGGCTATCGGGTGAGAGACCTTTTCCAGCAGCGGCAGATCGTTGCGTGAATCGCTGTAGAACACCGTGCGGGAGAAGTCCGCCATGCGCTGGCCGCGCTGCGCAAGCCATTCGGTCACGCGCACGATCTTGCCGGGGCCAAAGCTCGGCGTGCCGACCAGGTTGCCCGTGAAGTTGCTGTCAGCCTGGTTGCCGACCGTCTCGCCTTCCACCGCCAGCAGGTGCGGCACGTTGAAGGCGGCGGCAATCGGTTCGGTCAGGTATCGGTGCGTGGCGGTGACGATGCAGCAGAGGTCGCCCGCGCGCAGGTGCGCATCAACGAGTTGGCGCGCGCGCGGCAGCATGGCGGGCTGGATGACATCCCGCATGAAGGTGGCGCGCCAGGCATCGAGCCGCGTGCGCGGATGCTGCGCCAACAGCCCGAGCGAAAAGCGTGCATGACGGGCAAAGTCCAGCGTGCCCTCGCGGTACTCACGCATCCAGCGCTCGTTGGCTTGCTCAAAGGCCTCGCGGTCTACCGCGCCCTGGGTAACCAGGAAGCGGCCCCATTCGTATTCGCTGTCGATTGGCAGCAGGGTGTGGTCCAGGTCGAACAGGGCGAGCGATTGCATACAACAGGTGGCAGTGGCGGTTGGAAAAACCGCGAGGTTACTGCCTCAACGCGTCGTGGCTGTGTCCATCGCCAGAACTTTGGCGATGAACGCATCGGCGTTTTTCTTCGGATGATGTTTGTCCAGGCAATCAAGAAAGCTGCGCACCAACCGAGAATCCTTGCGCTCTTTCAGGAAGTACAGGTATTCGTGGATAACCGGCGCATTGGCGGCAAACGGCAGCACACGCACGTCGGGCCGGCGCGGAGCCTCCCGCTCGGGCACGATGCTGCAGCCGAGCCCCAGGCTGATGGCTTCGTAGATGGCTTCGCGGCTACCGATGATGCTCATGCTGGCGGGCTCGATGCCGGCGGCGGCCAGGGCGTCTTCGGTCACGCGGCGGGTGACGGAGCCTGGCTCGCGCATCAGCAGCTGGCAGCCGGCAACATCGTCAAGCGTCACGTGCGGGCGGCGTGCCAGTGGGCTGTCGAGCGGCACCACCAGCACCATCGTGTCGTCGGCCAGGGTAATGCGATGCAGGCGTTCGTCATCCACCGCGTGCGACGAAACAGCCAGATCGATGCGGACCTCCGACAGCGCTTCGAGCATCTGCTGCGAGTTGCCGAACTCGATGGTGATCTCGATGGTCGGGTAGCGGGTGCGGAAGGCGGCCACGCTGGGCAGAATGTAGTAGGGGCCGGTGGCGCCCACGCGCAGGTTGCCGGTGCGCAGGTCGCCCGCATTGCGCAGGAGAAAATCGACGTCACCCTCTTGCTGTGCCAGGCGCTCGACAATGGGCATAAGACTCACGCCCAGGTCAGACAGGTCCAGACGACTGCCGCGGCGGTGGAACAGTTCCACGCCGTACATCTCCTCCAGTTGGCGGATGCGTCCGGTCACGGTGGGCTGCGACAGACGCAGGCGCTTGGCCGCGCCTGTCACGCTGCCCTGGCGAGCCACCTCAAAGAACGACATCAATAGATCGCCCAACATGCTTATGTTTCCTCTGCATTTCATTCGGTATTTGGCAACAGAGTGTAGAGAGCCTTTGTGACGCTTCACACTGTGAAACCTTACGAAGCGTTGTGGCAGCGCGGGGCGGCGAGCCTTGCAGCACAAGCATCCTATGGCTGGGAGTAGGGCGCTGGGCGCACATCGTGCTACCTTGTGAGCCAGTGCGCGCAATACAGGAAGAGGAGACACCATGCCGGTGCTGAAGGTCGATGTCGTGACGGCAGAAGAACGGTTGTACGAGGGCACAGCCAAATTCGTGGTCATTCCCGGCACCGAGGGCGAGCTGGGCATCCTGCCCGGCCATGAGCGCCTGCTCACGCGCCTGCGCCCAGGCACGGTGCGCGTCACGCTGGAGAACGACGATGAAGTGATCCTGTTCGTGGCCGGCGGCTTTGTCGACGTGCAGCCCGAGCAGGTGATCGTGCTGGCCGACACGGCCGTGCGCGCGCGTGATCTGGACGAGGCCAAAGCCCAGGAGGCCCGCAAGGCTGCCGAAGAGCTCATGCAGAACAGCCACAGCAAGATCGACTATGCCCGCGCCCAGGCTGAACTGGCCGAAGCCGTGGCCCAACTGGCCGCCATTGAGCGCCTGCGCAAGCGCCGCCGCTGAGTTCTCCCCGCCCCTGCATCTGCCGCGCACCACAAGCGCGGCATTGTGTCGTCCCACCCACGGTGGGGTAAAGAACGGCGTCGGCGCTCCGTTTTAGACCAGAGCTATCAAAAACCCCCGTTGAACGTCCTCCAGAGACGTGATCGGTTCTGCTGGTCTGCCGATGCCGCCCCTCGTTGTGATTGCCCGTGCGCTCGTTTGCCGTGTCCCCCACGACTGCCGAAAGCGCGTGCGTGCCATGGTTCCGCTTGCGCTGTTGTTACGCCTGTCTTTGCGGGAACTCGGGTGGATCGGCAATGCGCAAATGTTTGCGGTGGTATTTCTGCTGGCACCGGCGTTCGCCAATGCAGGAGCCGACGTCAGCGATCTGACCGAGCTGCCCATCGAGCAGTTGATGCAGGTGCGGGTGGTGACCAGCGTGTCGAAGTACGCTGAAGCGGCCAATGAAGCACCCGCCAACGTGCAGGTCATCACTGCCGATGACATCAAGACCTACGGCTGGCGCACGCTGGCCGACATTCTGGCCAGCCTGCCGGGCCTCTACACCAACTACGACAGGAACTACGCCTCGCTTGGTGCGCGTGGTTTCTTGCGCCCGGGCGACTACGACACGCGCTTCCTGCTGCTGATCGACGGCTACCGCACCAACGATTCTGTCTTTGACGAGGCGGCAGTCGGTACCGATGCGATGCTCGATGTGGACTTGATCGAGCGCATCGAATACGTGCCTGGCGCAGGCTCCGCCGTGTATGGCTCGAATGCGCTGTTTGGTGTGATCAACATCATCACCAAGCGCGGCCGGGATATTGGCGGTGTGCAGGTCAGCGGCGCCACCGCCAGTGCCAACGCACGCAATGGCCGCGTCACCTGGGGCAACCGGGCAGAGAACGGTGCCGAATGGCTGCTGTCGGCCAGTGTGAGCGACGCGCCGGGCCGTGATCTGTACTTCCCACAATTCAACCAGCCCGGCATCAGCGACGGCATTGCGCGCGGCATGGATTTCGACCGCGGCAAGCGCCTGTTCGCCAAGGGTAGCTTTGGAGAGTTCGGCCTGACCTTTGGCTATGCGGACCGCACCAAGGGCACGCCAACCGCGCCGTACGACCAGCTGTTCGGTGACCCGCGGTCGCGCACCATTGATACCCGTCAGATGCTCAATGGCACGTGGCAGCACGCGCTGGACGACGCCACCGATGTGTCGGCACGGGTGTACTGGGGCCGCTACGTATCGCAGGGCCACTACGTCTACAACTATCCGCCGGTGACCGAGAACCGCGATTTGTACGACTCCGCCTGGTATGGCGTGGAGTTCAAGCTCGTCACGCGCCGCTTTGAGCAGCACACACTCGCGATCGGTACCGAACTGCAGCGCGACTACCGCGACGCGATGCGCAATTTTGATGTCACGCCCTACGTCAGCTACCTGGACGACCATCGCAACAACACCCGCGTGGGCCTCTACGTGCAAGACCAGTTCGCCATCAACCAGAACTGGGTGCTCGACACCGGCCTGCGTTACGACCACACCACCTTTTCGCCGGGCATCTTCAGCCCGCGCATGGGCCTGATC
>NZ_JAELUI010000013.1 GCF_016429285.1 Ralstonia sp. ASV6 | reverse complement strand
GGGCGCGGTCAGCCAGCGTTGCAGCGTGGGCTCGACGATGCCAGCCATGCCGTGCGCCTCGACCTGGCCGATGCGCTCGTCCCACATCGCATGTGCTGTCAACGGTGTGACACACACGGTGTCACACAGCGTGAGCGAGAGCAGCCGCTGCGGATGCCGCACACCGAGGATTTGCGCCACCATGCCGCCCATCGACAGGCCGATGAAATGCACCTGTGGAATCGACAGCGCATCAAGCAGGCAGGCCGCATCGTCGGCCATCTGGAACAGCGTGTAGGCACCATGTGGCGCGGTGGTTTTGCCGTGCCCGCGCGCGTCATAGCGCAGTACGCGGCGGCGCACGGCAAGGCGCTGGGCGATGCCGTCCCAGAGTTGGTGGTCGACGCCCAGCGCGTGCGCAAGCATGACCCAGGGGCCATCGACACCGTCGATGCGGTAGTGGATGTCGATACCATTGGCGTGCACGGTGCCTGAACCGGCGACGGCATTGGCGCTCATGGTTGGCCCCCTTCCTGGGATTGATAGACGAGCTCGAACTGCATGCCACTGGGCTCGGTCTGGCGCAGGCGCACGGGCAGCCAGCCGCGCTCGGCAGACAGCCAGATCTCTACGCGCCGCTGGTCGCCCTCGCGCCGTGGCAGCCGTATGAAGTGCTGCGCATGGATCGTGCCCCCGGGGGTGTCGATGGTGTCTTCGCCCACGTGCTGGACGCGCGCAACTTCCACGCTGTCAGTATCGGCGACGGGGATTTCCAGCGTCAGGCCCGGGCTGGTGAAGCGCTCGGGGTTGCCGCGCGCCAGTCCCGTCAGTTGCAGGAACACACTGAAGCGATCTTGCGTGCCCACCGGCAATGGCAGCACATTGGGCGTACGTGTGAATGTGATGGTTGGGGCGCCCGCTACGCCGGAGGCGGGTGTCGCTTGGGCGTAGTGGAAGGTCGTCACGTCGGGTTGTCGGCGCCCGCGCACTTCTTCGTAGCGTGCTGGTGTCAGACCATACGTATCGATGACGCCATTGCTGCGGAAGGCGAGCGCCCCGAAGAACAGCGGCAGCGGAATTTCGACCGACAGCGTGTAAGTTTTGCCGTCCGTAGTCCAGCGGATCACGCCATCTTCATTGCGCACACCGTTGACGTAGGTGGCGTAGTGCAGCGTGGTTGAGGGCGGCGGCGAGAAGCGCGCCTCAGGTGCCGACGGTGCGTTGCCCTCACCGCCTTCAACGCTTTCACTGCCTAGATCGCGGATCATGCCGGTATTGGCAGATTCTCCCGCAGCGGCACCCACCGGGATGTTGGAATTCTCGGGGGCAGGCACTGCCGCTGGCGTGGGGGGCTGTGCAGGCTCGTGCGGCGCTGGGCGAGGCTTGGACGGCGCGGGTTTCGGCGGCGCCTTGGGGGCGGGTGGCACCGGCGGCTTGACGGGTTCCGGTTGCAGCAGCAAGGTCGGGATGATCTGTTCCGGCTCCGGCGGCCAGGCCATCTGGTGGCTGCGTGCGATCCACACGACGGCAATGCCGTGCGCAACCAGCACAGCCAGTGCGATCAGCCCCCAGCGGCGCCAGCGGCGTGCGCGCGTGGCCGTCCGCTCTTCAGGACTGCGAGGCAAGGGGTGCAGCGTATCCAAGGTCAGAGGAGAGCTGTTGTGCGGCCTGCCGCAAGCGCCGCTCCAGCGGGCTGCTCCACGTGGTGTCGAAGGTGCTCTGCGCGCCCAGGGCGATCAGGACGAGGCACAACTGGCCGTTGGCATCGAACACCGGTAGCGACATCGCGTTGATGCCCGGCAGCACACCGCCGTGGATGCGCGAGGCGCCGTGCGCGCGCACGTCGGCGCACAGGGCGTCGTAGGCCTCAAGCGTGCGCGGCAGTTCGGGGTTGTCGTTCGCGCTGTTGTCATGCTTTGCGGCGGCGCGTTCCAGCTCACGCTGGATGAAGGGCAGCGTCTGCGCGCGCGGCAGGTAAGCGCCGAACACGCGGCCTGTGGCCGAGTTCAGCATCGGCATCACATCGCCCAGGCGCAGGCTGACCGTGACAGGGTGGCTGGCCTCTTCCCAGTGCACGATGGCCGGGCCCAGGTTGCCCCATACGGCCAGGCCGATGGTGTGATCGATTTCGTCGCGCAGCGCTGCAGCGGCGGGGCGCGCACGGCGCATCGGATCTTGCCGGTTCAGGCTCACCAGGCCCATTTCCAGCGCAAACGGGCCGAGGTCGTAGCGGCCCTCGGGTGTTTGCGTGACCAGTCCAAGGCGCGCGAAGCTCACCAAGTAGCGGTGCGCCTTGGCAGGGTTCATGGGCGCCGCGCGCGCGAGGTCGCGCAGCATCATCGGGCCATTGGTGTGCGTAAGCACGTCCAGCAGGCGGAAGCCGACCTCGATGGACTGGATGCCCGAGCGCGCAGGCATATCGTCGGACATGAGGTCGGACGCGATGTCGCCGTCAACATCGGTCTCCAGGTCGAGATCAGCGTCGGTGGGCAGCGTGGACATGGGGCGGGTGCGGTGGATCGGTTCGGCCCAGTTTAGCCGATGCAAGGTGTACCATCCGCGCAGCCTTTCTCTGCACATGACGCCCATGAAACTCGCCACCCTCAAGGATGGCTCGCGCGACGGCCAACTGGCCGTGGTCTCGCGCGACCTGAAGACCGCGCACTACGCCACGCACATCGCCGGGACGCTGCAACGCGCGCTCGACGACTGGGGCTTCTATGCACCGCAACTGCAGGAACTGTACGAGCAGCTCAACACCGGGCGAGCCCGGCATCCGTTCGCGTTCAACGCAGCCAACTGCATGGCGCCACTGCCGCGCGCCTACCAGTGGGCGGACGGCTCCGCCTATGTGAACCACGTGGAGCTGGTGCGCAAAGCCCGCGGCGCCGAGATGCCCCCTGAGTTCTGGACCGACCCGCTGATGTACCAGGGCGGCTCCGATGACCTGGCTGGTGCGCATGACCCGATCGTCTGCCGCAGCGAAGCTTTCGGCATCGACTTCGAGGCGGAGGTGGCTGTCATCACCGGCGACGTGCCGATGGGCACCGAGCCTGCGGTTGCCGCGGAGGCCATCCGCCTGGTCGTGCTGGCCAACGATGTGTCGTTGCGCAACCTGATCCCGGCGGAGCTGGCCAAGGGTTTCGGCTTCTTTCAGAGCAAGCCGGCGACCGCGTTTTCGCCCGTGGCCGTCACGCCCGACGAGCTGGGCGACGCCTGGCGCGAGCGCAAGGTGCACCTGCCGATGACCGTGCGCTGGAACAACAAGAAGGTCGGCCAGCCCGAGTGCGGCACCGACATGGTGTTCGACTTCGGCCAGTTGATCGCGCACATCTGCAAGACGCGCAACGTGCGTGCGGGCAGTATCGTCGGATCGGGCACGATTTCCAACGTGGACCGCAGCAAGGGGTACGCCTGCATTGCCGAAAAACGCATGCTGGAGACCATCGAATCCGGCGCGCCCACGACCGAGTTCATGCGCTACGGCGATACGGTAAAGATTGAGATGTTTGACGCCAGCGGCGTGTCGATTTTCGGGGCGATCGACCAGGAAGTCGTCGCGCCTGGCACGCAAAGCTGAGCACTACGCTGATTCAGGTGCGGCCTTTGCACGGCGCCCGCGCCTGGGTTGCGCCGCACCGGCCGTCATCGCCTGACCGTGATAACCCAGCCGCAGCGACAGCGCCCGCCCGGCTTCGCGCAACAGCCGTGAGGCCGGCCCTTCCAGGGTGGCATCGAACACGCTGGATAACCCCAGCGCGGTGATGGCCCCCGCCAGCTTGCCTTGCGCATCGAGCACCGGCACGGCCACCGAGTCGATCCCGTTGATGAGCGTGCCGGCAATGCGCGCCACGCCTTCATGCCGCACCGTTTGCCAGCGCGCGCGACAGTTCAGCCAATCGGTCAGGCCGGCCTTGCCGGCGCCAGGGCCGCGCAGCTCGCGGTCGATGAGCGAAACGATCTGAATCTCGGGCATCCATGCGGCACACGCCTGGCCTGTCGCCGAGTTCAGCAGCGGCATGGCCGAACCCACCCGCACATTTACCGTGACCGGCCGGCCGCCATCTTCCCAGCGCACGATGACCGGGCCGCGATCGGTCCAGACCGAGAGGAATACGCTCTCGTTCAACCGCTCGGCCAGCTTGGGCAGCATGTTGCTGCCTTCGCGTACGAAGTCCACGTCCGACAGCGCTGACAGCCCCACCTGCAATGCCTGCGAGCCCAGCCGGTAGCGCGCCGAGGCCGGGTCCTGCTCGACAAAGCCCATGCGCTCCAGCGACACCAGATAGCGATGCACCTTGGCACGCGGCATGCCGAGTTGCCGGCCCAGTTCCGAGACGGCATGTGCGCCGCCAGTGCGCGCCATCTCCGAGAGCACCGTCAGCGCGATTTCGGCGGACTGGATGCCGGCGCTGGTGCGCTCGGGGGGCGTGTCTTCGGCGAGCGGTTCGTCGGCGGCGTCGCCAATCGGCAGGGTGTCTTCAGGGAGCATCTTGAAGTCTCGGGTGTCGCTTTATAAGATACGCGTTACGCAAAAAGATACAACCGGCGCGGCGGCCTGCGCGCTGGAAAAGACACGAAAACCCTGGAGACGCCATGAAGCTGTCGATCTTTTCCGTGCAGGACCACTATCCGGACCGGCAACGCAGTCTGCCGCAACTCTACGCAGACGTCATCGCCCAGGCGCGCCACGCCGAGGCGCTGGGCTACGACACCTTCTGGGTGGCCGAGCATCACTTTCACGAGTACGGCGCCGTACCCAATCCAGCGGTCTTCCTGTCGCACCTGGCCGCGCAGACGCATCGGCTGCGGCTGGGCACCGCCATCTCCATCCTCACATTCCACCACCCGGCCACTGTGGCTGAGAACTACGCGATGGTCGATGCGCTCTCGGGCGGGCGGCTGTCGCTGGGCGTGGGCTCGGGGTATCTGAAGCACGAGTTCGAGGGCTACGGCGTTGACCCGGCCACCAAGCGCGAGCGCTTTGATGAGGCGCTGATGCTGGTCGAACGTTTGCTCGCCGGCGAGCGCGTGCGTTACGAGGGCCAGTTCCATACGCTGCGCGACGTGCGCCTGAACGTGCTGCCTGTACAGGCCATGGTGCCGATCCACGTGGCGATCCTGCGGCGCGAGGCGGCGTACCACATTGGCCGGCAGGGGCGGCGCATGTTGTTCGTGCCCTACGCCTCGGTGGAGGGCTTCGACGAGATTCGCGTGCTGATGGACGACTACCGGCGCGGTCTGGCAGAAACTGGCATTCACGACATGCGCGGCATGGCGGCGGTGGCGCTGCACACGCATGTCGGCCCGACGGAGGCGGCGGTGCGCGAGGCCGCTGCGCTGCCGTTCGACCTGTACGTTGCGACGCGGCTCTATGCGCGCCGGCAAACGTATGACGACGTGCTGGCGAGTGGGCTGTCCCTGTTCGGTACACCGGCTGCGGTGGCCGACAAGCTTGCGCGGCTGTCCGACATGGGCGTCGACCACGTCATGGCGCTGTACAACTTCGGCCTGATGCCGCAGGCTGTTGTGCTGGAATCGATGCGCGCGCTGATGCAGGATGCGCTTCCGCGCGCGGGGCTGACGGCACTGGCTGCGTAGATTCTCATTCGGCGTGCGTGGCCCTAGAATCACGGCCGAACCGAGTCGAGGGCACCGCCATGGAATTACGTTTCCGGATCAGCGCCGAGCAATGTCAGGCGCTGGCTGACCGCATCACCGCCAAGCGCATCGCGCGGATCGCCGCCAGGAAGGTGGCCATGCAGGCGCGTATTGATGCGTTTTTTCAGCGGTTTCTGGCGTTCATGCTGCTGGTCTTTCCCCTTGCGGGGGCCGCGCTGGTGGTGCTGACGATGCCGTCCCGCGGGAGCGTTGCGGGAACGCTGCTGCCCTTTGTTGTGGTCGCGCTCATCTACGGCGTGCTCTGGTGGCGCTGTGGCGCAGCGGTGGTCCGCTTCATTCTGCGCATCGCGCAATGGCTCAGGGCACGGCTCGACCGGGTCACCGATCCCTTTGTCGCGAACATCACCCGGCGATCGGTGCGACGCAGCGTCGCGCGTCTGGAAGGGCTTCATCGGTGGGCGTTGTTGCCCGCCGCGCTGTCAGTGCAGGTGCCTTCTGGCAAGACGGCGGTGATCCCGTGGCAGAAGGTCGCGCGCCTGCATGACCTGGGCGATTTTTACCAACTCTTCACCCGCACGTCGTCGCGCCTTGGGCTGGCGTACTACCTGGCCAAGTCCAGCACAGAAATGGATACCCAAGCCTATGGCGATGCACTGCGCCAGCTGGGCGAGCGCGTGCCGGAGCAGACAGCGGCAGCCTGAGAGGGCGCTGGACGTTCGGGCGTGCCCGCATCGCCAAACCGCCGCAAAACCGCTACGCTTTCCCCCAAAACCACGGGAGGAGACACCCATGCGGCGACCGATGCAGCGACCGAATTGGCGATATGTTGGCGGACTGGTTGGTTTGGCGTTGCTTTCCTCCACCGCGCTGGCGGACATCCGCATCGGCGTGACGGTGTCCGCCACGGGCCCGCAGGCATCGCTGGGGTTTCCCGAGAAGAACGCCACCACGCTGTGGCCGCGCGAGATCGCAGGCGAGAAGGTCGAGGTGATCGTGCTTGACGACGCCTCTGACACCACGCGCGCCGTCACCAACACACGCAAGCTGATGACCGAGTCCAATGTGGACCTGATCGTCGGCTCGTCCACCACGCCCAATACGCTGGCGATGATCGACGTGGCGGCCGAGGGTAAGACGCCGGTGATCTCGCTGGCGTCGTCCGCCCGGCTGATCGAACCGATGGATGCGCGTCGACGCTGGATCTTCAAGACACCGCATTCGGATTCGCACATGGCGTCGCTCATTGCCGAGCACGCCGCCGCGCATGGCGTGAAGACCATCGCCTATATCGGGTTTGCCAACGCACTGGGCGAGGCCTTCCTGACCGAGGTGCAGCGCTTTGCTGATCTCAAACACATTCGCATCACCGATACCGAGCGCTTTTCGCCCACCGACAACAGCGTGACAGCCCAGGTGCTGCACCTGCTGGCAAGCAAGCCGGATGCGGTGGTCATCGGCGGCTCGGGCACGCCGGCCGCGCTGCCGGCACGTGCGCTGGCCGAACGCGGCTACACCGGCAAGATCTACTTCAACCACGGCGTGTCCAACAACGAGTTCGTCAAGCTGTGCGGCAAGGAGTGCGAAGGTGCCTACGTGCCCACCGGGCCGGTGATGGTTGCCGCGCAGTTGCCCGACAGCAATTCCGCCAAGGCGCAGGCGCTCGATTTCACCCGCCGCTACGAGGCCGCGTTCGGCAAACGGACCGTGTCGATCTTCGCCGCCTACACGGGCGACATCGGCCTGCTGCTGCAGCGCGCCGTGCCGGTGGCCCTCAAGCGGGCCAAGCCGGGCACGCCAGCCTTTCGTGAAGCGCTGCGCGATGCGCTGGAACAGGTGCGTGATCTGCCGACCAGCACCGGCGTCGTCAATATGAGCCGGCAGGACCATGTGGGCCTGGACCAGCGCGCCCGCGTGATGGCACAGATACGCCGTGGCGAATGGCATTTGGCTGACGAGGCAAAGTCACCATGACGCACATCTGGCGTTGCAGGCGCGGCCTCATCCGCTATGCTTGATTCACATTCCGACCCATCATGACCTCGCTCGCTCCCCGCTTCGCCCGCTACCAGGCGCTTACGCTCATCCAGCATGGCCCCATCCTCGAGATCGTGATGGGTGCCGCGCAATCGGCCAATCGCAAGCTGTCCACCGCCGATGCCAGCCTGCACCGCGAACTGGCCGAGATCTGGCGCGACGTGTCCGCCGAGCCCTCGGTGCGCGTGGCACTCATTCGTGGCGAGGGCAAGGGCTTCTCTGCCGGTGGGGATCTGCACCTCGTCGAGCAGATGGCCGATGACTTTGCCGTGCGCACCCGTGTCTGGCATGAAGCGCGCGACCTCGTCTACAACCTCATCAATTGCGACAAGCCGATCGTCAGCGCCATGCATGGCCCCGCTGTGGGGGCAGGGCTGGTCGCTGGATTGCTGGCGGATATCTCGATTGCCGCCAAGGATGCGCGCATCGTTGATGGTCACACGCGCCTGGGTGTGGCGGCGGGCGACCACGCCGCGATTGTCTGGCCGCTGTTGTGCGGCATGGCCAAGGCAAAGTACTACCTGCTGCTGTGCGAATCCGTGACGGGTGATGAAGCCGAGCGCATCGGCCTCGTGTCGCTGGCGGTGGATGAGAAGGACCTCATCAACCGCGCGTTCGAGGTTGCCGAGCGTTTGGCTGCCGGTTCGCAAACAGCCATCCGCTGGACCAAGTACGCACTCAACAACTGGCTGCGTCTGGCCGGGCCGAGCTTTGATACCTCGCTGGCGCTCGAATTCATGGGGTTTGCCGGCCCCGATGTGCGCGAGGGTATTGCGAGCCTGCGCCAGAAGCGCCCACCCACGTTCGACGGTGCCTGAGCGGCACCCGATCCCAGACCGATCTTGTAGGAGACACCATGTTCACCCAGATGCCCAACTTCGCTGAAGGCGGTTTTGAATTTCTGCGCAAGCTGTGGGGCGGCGGCCTGGCGGGGATGGCCGGTATGTCAGGTGCCGGGATGCCCAACATGGCCAATTTTGCTGCACCGCCGATGGACCTGGAGGAGCTCGACAAGCGCATCCACGATCTGCGCGCCGTGGAGAGCTGGCTGCAGTTGAATGCCAGCCTGCTGCGCACGGCCATCCAGGGGCTGGAGGTGCAGCGCGCCACGCTGGTCGCATTGCAAACGTTCGGCTCGGCGCTGTCGCCCGATGCAATGAAAGCCACGTTCGACGGGCTGTCGGGCAGCGCGGCCAAGTCCGCCGCCGAGCCCAAGCCGGCGTGGCCGCACACCGCCACCACCAAGGCGACCGAAGCCGACGCACCCACCGCCGAAGACGAGCCCGAGATCGAAGCCGAAGACGAGCCCGAGATCGAAGCCGAAGACGAGCCCGAGATCGAAGCCGAAGACGCCGACGATGACGAAGCCGAGGCGCGAGCGCAGTCCGCTGCGCAGGCGCAAGCCCAGGCCCACGCTGCAGCGCGCGCGGCCGCCGCTGCGCTGGACCCGTCACCGTGGTGGAACATGCTGCAGCAACAATTCAACCAGATCGCCAGTTCCGCCGCGGCTGCCATGCCCATGCCGCAGAACCTGATGCCGGGTTTCCCCGGCGGTTTCCCAGGGTTTGGCGGCGCGCCAGGTGCGGAGGGACTCGACTCGGCGCCGGAAGACATCGAAGAGAAAACCGCACCGGCCACGCCGAAGCGCGCGGCAGCCAAGGCAGCGCCCAAGACGGCAGCCAAGGCGCCCGCTGGCAAGTCTGCCGGGCCGGCTACGAAGACAACCGCCGCGAAGAAGGCCCCCGCCAAGACCGCTGCCAAGAAGGCGCCGACCAAGACTGCGCCGCGCAAGCCGGCCAACGATACGCCCTGATCGATGTCGGTCGATTGCACCGCGCTGTTGATGATGGGCGGCGGAGCCCGCGCCGCCTATCAGGTGGGTGTGCTGCGCGGCATTGCCGGGCTGGCGCGCGAGTATGCGCCGGGCGTGTCGCGCACGCCATTTGACGTCATCTGCGGCACCTCGGCCGGCGCCATCAACAGCATGGGCATGGCACGCGGTGCGCAGGATTTCACGCAGGCTACCGAAGCGCTCACGCAACTGTGGGCAAGCCTGCATGCCGATCGCGTCTATCGCACCGACGTCAGCCGTCTGGGCGCCAGCGGCGCGCGCTGGCTGACCGCCTTGGCGTTTGGCTGGATGACCGGGCACACGCCGCGCGCGCTGTTCGACAACACGCCGCTACGCGAACTGTTGGCGGCCCAGCACGACGGCCAGCAGGTCCAGGCTGCCTTCGATGCCGGTGCGTTGCGCGCGCTCGCCATCACCGCGTTGTCGTACACGACGGGGCGCCATGTCACGTTCTATCAGTCGCCGCACGTGGTACTGCCGTGGCGGCGCTCGCAACGGATTTCGGTGGCCGATCAGATCGGCGTGTCGCACATGCTGGCCTCGTCGAGTATTCCGTTCATCTTTCCGGCAGAACCGGTGCAGCTTGAGGGCAACGACGAGTGGTTTGGCGACGGCACGATGCGGCAGATGTCGCCGCTGAGCCCGGCCATCCACCTGGGCGCGAATCGCATTCTGGTGGTGGGCGCGGCCTCGCGTGCGCAACCAGGGTGGTACGACACGGTGCCGGCTTCCGGCTATCCATCATTGGCGCAGATTGCCGGGCAGGCACTGGCGAGCATCTTTCTCGATGGTCTGTCAGCCGACATCGAGCGGCTGCAGCACATCAACTCCATGGTGAGCCGCAACCCCGAGATTGCCGACGCGCGCGACGGCTGGCGCAAGATCGAAGTGCTGGTGATGGCGCCGTCCGAGCGCATCGAGCTGATTGCCTCGCGCCACGTGCAGCGTCTGCCGAGCACGGTGCGTGCGCTGCTTAAGCCGTTGGGCGGCACCGAAGCGCGCGGTGCGGCGTTCGCCAGCTATCTGTTGTTCGAGCCGGAGTACACGCAGGAGCTGATCGACCTGGGTGAGCGCGATGTTGAGGCGCGACGCGATGAACTGGCCGCGTTCCTCTACGGCGTGGTGCCGGACACCATGCGAGCCGCCTGATTCATCAGTGCGGCACGGGTTCCGCCAATAGCGCATCGATGCGCTTGGTGAGCGCCGGATCGCCTGGCTCGACTTTGCTTGGATACACCGCCACCACGCGTCCGCTGCGGTCCAGCAGGTACTTGTGGAAGTTCCACTTGGGCGGTTGCTTCGTCTGCTCAGTCAACCACGTGTAGAGCGGCGAGGCTCCCGGCCCCACCACCGCCGTCTTCGAGAACATCGGGAACTTCACGCCGTATGTGTTGTAGCAAAAATCGGCGATCTGCTTGCTATTGCCGGGTTCCTGCTCGAAATCGTTGGACGGGAAGCCGAGTACCGTCAGCCCCTTGTCGCGGTACTTTGCGTAGAGCGCTTCCAGCCCCTCGTACTGATACGTGTAGCCACAATAGCTGGCGGTATTGACCACCAGCACCACGCGGCCTGCGTACTGGCAGAGGTCTTGCGGTGCATCGTCTTGCAGCCGCTTGACGCGGAAGTTCAGGCTGGCCGGGCAACTGCCCGACGCGGCGGCGGCCGGCTGCTGCGCGTTGGGCGCAGCCGTTGCAGCGCGCCCGGTGCGCGGCAGCAGCAGGGCAATGACGCCGATGACAATGGCGATTGCAAGGATCAGCAGGTGGTGCCGGCGCAGCACGCCCGAAGCGTGCGGGTGCAGGCGCCAATGCGAGCGTCGATTTGGTGCGACAGCGATGGCGGAAAACAACATGGTGAGCCTCCGGAAGCCAGCGGTAAGCGGCAATGCGCGATTTGTCTTCAGTCTAGGGTATAACGCCCCGGAGCCGTGCCGCGCCAAAAGTGCTTTGCGCGTTGCGCGCCAGCCGGCGCTTGTCTCTCATCTGAGGCGTAGCACTTCCTATACTGGAGGGCATGCCCCACAGAAGACGACGGCCCGATGGTCACCAGACGGTCACCAGACGGTCGCCTATCACAT
Organism: Ralstonia sp. ASV6; assembly: GCF_016429285.1. Lineage (GTDB taxonomy): Bacteria > Pseudomonadota > Gammaproteobacteria > Burkholderiales > Burkholderiaceae > Ralstonia > Ralstonia flaminis. Next base: position 44,585 of record NZ_JAELUI010000013.1, on the reverse strand, counting down.
CGCGGCATACCGCGAGGCGATGCGCCACAACCCGGCGTATCAAGGGGGTCGCCAAGCCACGTTGCACGTGTGGCATCGGCAGGCCTGTTGTGATGAGGAAACGGGCAGACACCGTTCTTTGCCCCGGTAGCCATGAAAAACCGGGGCCGGTCAAGCATGTCTGCTAGAATCCGCCTGCAAATTCAAAGGCTTACCATGCTCTATCCCGAATTGTTCAAGTCGTTGGAAGCGGTCCGCTGGAATATGGAAAAGGATATTCCGTGGGACACGTTCGATGCGTCGCTGTTGACCGACGCACAAGCGCAGACCATCAAGATGAATGCCATCACCGAGTGGTCCGCCCTGCCGGCTACCGAGATGTTCTTGCGCGACAACCGCCACGATTCCGATTTTTCGGCGTTCATGAGCGTGTGGTTCTTTGAAGAACAGAAGCACTCGCTGGTGTTGATGGAATACCTGCGCCGCTTCCGCCCGGACCTCGTGCCGACCGAAGAAGAGCTGCACAACGTGCGCTTCGAGTTCGATCCGGCCCCGCCGCTGGAAACCCTGATGCTGCACTTCTGCGGCGAGATCCGCTTGAACCACTGGTACCGCCGTGCCTCTGAATGGCATACCGAGCCGGTCATCAAGTCGATCTACAAGCACCTGTCGCAGGACGAAGCCCGCCATGGCGGCGCCTACCTGCGCTACATGAAGAAGTACCTGGGCACGTTTGGCGATAACGCCCGCAGCGCGTTTGCCAAGATTGGTGTGCTGATGGCCTCGGCCCGCCGCACTGAAAAGCCGCTGCACCCGACCAACCTGCACGTGAACAAGGCGCTGTTCCCGCAAGACACCGTGCAGTCCCGCCTGCCGAACCCGGACTGGCTGGAGCACTGGCTGGACGAGCAGATCAAGTTTGACGCTGGCTGGGAAAAGAAGGTCATCGAGCGCATCCTGCACAACATGGGCCTGCTGTTCGAGCGCACCTTTGAAACCGTGCAAGACCTGAACCGCTATCGCAAGGAACTGAACGCACGTCTGCTCGGCTCGGCCGAACAACCTGCCTGATCCTTGCCACTGGCATCCAGCGGCCCATCGATTCGATGGGCCGTTTTGTTTTCCACTCCGATTGTTTCTGTGCCATGACCGTTCGCCAGCCCGCACCTGCCTTTGAACAGAAGATCTGCGATGCCGCCGATGTGGAGGCCCGCGTGCGTAAGCTGCCGCGCCCGATCGTCTTCACGAATGGCGTGTTCGATATCCTGCACCGCGGCCATGCCACGTATCTGGCGCAGGCGCGCGCACTGGGGGCATCGCTCGTGGTGGGGGTGAATACCGATGCCTCGGTGCGCATGCTGGGCAAGGGCGATGATCGTCCGCTCAATACGCAGGATGATCGCCTGGCCGTTCTAGCCGCACTGGAATCGGTCAGCCTGGTGGTGCTGTTTGCCGAGCGTACGCCGGTCGAGCTCATCAGCCGTGTGCGCCCCGATATCTACGTCAAGGGGGGCGACTACGACATCGACGCGCTGGAAGAAACGCGCGTGGTGCGGAGCTGGGGCGGGACGGCGCTGGCGATTCCGTTCGAGCACGACCGCTCAACCACCGCGCTGCTCAAGCGCGTGCGCGCAACGTCCTGAGCGCTTAGCGCGATGCGGTGACGTTTGCCGCAGAGGCGGCACAGGCGCGCAGTTCTTCGGCGCCGAGCGTCTTCTTGAGGGTAGTAAGTTGCGCTGCAACGCCCGAAGCCGCATCGGCGGTGGCGGTTACCCGCAGCGATGTCTGCGCGCCGAGCCGGCGCGTTTGCGTGACGACGGCGGTGCGCACGTCCTTGGCGCGCAGCTCATCCAGACGCTGCTGCGCGCGCTCCTTGTCTCGGAACAAGCCCAGCGACACCACAAACGTATTCCCTTCCTGCACGATGGCCGAATCGGCCACGTTGCGGCGCTTGAGCTCGGCCACCTTGCGCTCAGCGTCGTCACGCGTGTCGCGGGCGGGCATGTGGACCCACCAGCGGTTGTCTTCCTGGCGGGTAACGCGTTCAACCTGTACGCCGGCGATCTGCTTGAGCTGGTCGAGGCCCCGCGTGGCCTGAGCGTCGGTCAGCCCGCCGAGTTCGGTGCAACTGCCCGCCGTATCTGCAGCAAGCGCCGTGCGTTCGACGCTGGCCTTGGGGTCTGCCGATGCGCCGGATGCTGCGGGCGACGATGCCGGTGCCGCCTGGGGTGCCACAGCGCTGGCAGCGGGTGCAGGCTCAAGAATGCGGATCCCTTCTGTACGGATCTGGCGTTGCATGCGCTCGGGCTCGCGGTCGCTCTCGAACCAGGCTGAGGGCACGTTCGGCCCGAACACGCCAGTATTGGCCGCCAGCAGAACGCCGTTGACAAGCAGCAAGAGCAGCAGGGCGAGGCGAAGCGTCATGGTGCGGACGGAGAGGGATTCGGACGGTGGCTCAGAATGCAGGAACACGGCGACAGCAACAACGGTAAAACAGAAACGGTGGGCCGGCCCTCACGCCAGCGTCGCTGCACCTTCCCGGTTTGCGCGCGCCAGCACCTGCAGGCCAAGCAGCACGAGATTATCGTGCATCTGGAACGGCATGCGCAGATGCGGGGCAAGGGCAGCACGCGCACCGCCGCTCAGCACGCAGCGGGCCGGGCCAGGGTATTGCGATTGCAGCGTCTGCCACGTCTGCGCGATGGCGCCAGCCTGGGCCGTGACGCACCCCAGTGCGATGGCGTCCTGCGTGTTGTCGGCCCACGGTGGCGCAACGGCGTCGCGCGCGCTGAGGTAGCTGATGTCGACCTCGGGCAACTGTGCCGTGTTGCGCGAGAGCGCGCGCATCATCAGCGTGATGCCGGGCAGGATCAGGCCGCCGGCAAACAAGCCATCGGGCGAGACGATGTCGAGCGTGGTGGCAGTGCCGGCGGTTACCAGCAGCAGGGCGGTGTCAGGCCACAGGCTTTGTGCGCCCACCGCGCCAACCCAGCGATCGGTGCCGAGCTGTGTGGGTTCGCGATAGCCATTGCGCAGGCCAGCGGTCTCGGCTTCCGATGTGGCAATGCGCACGCGTGCGCCGTCGAACACGCGGGCGATGCGCGCGGTGAGTGCATCGCGCAGCGCGGGGCCGGCCACCGCGCTGATCCACACTTCGGGTGGTGCGACGCCCTGGGCATGGCAATCGCGCCAGTCCTCAACGAGTTCTGCAAGCTGATCGTGCGAGCGGGCACCGGCGTGCTGCCACGGCGTATCACCGGGCTCCACGGGCAGTGCATCGACATCGCTGGCAATCCATGCCCACTTGATGCGTGTGTTGCCAGCGTCAACCAGCAGCAGCGGTCGCGTGGGCGCCGACGGGGCCTTCAGGCGTGTCATGGCCGCTCCCGCAGTTGCGCATCCTTTGCGCTGCGCAGCGAGACCTCGCCGCTGTGGATCCACTGCACGCGACCGCCTGATTCGATCGCCAGCCGCCCTTGCGCATCAATACCGTGTGCCACACCTTCGAGCACGACGGTGCCGTCCTGCCACAGGCGCACGCGCTCACCGGCAAACGCATCGCGCGCGGCGAACAGCGCAACGAAAGGCGCGAGGCCCTGTGCACCAAAGCGCTGCAGGTGTTCTCCCAGCGATGTGAGCAGCGCGGACAACACCCCGTTCGGCTCTGGCGCGTCCACCAGTTCTTCCACGCCCGACAGTTCGCGGCCCAGTGTGCCCTCCAATACGTGGGGGCGCTCCAGGTTCAGGCCGACGCCGATTACGGCCCAGGTCTGTCCGGGCGCGGTGCGCACGGTCTCGACCAGGATGCCGGCCAGCTTGCGCCCGGCGATCTGCACGTCGTTTGGCCATTTGAGTGCCAAGGCCTGTGCGCTGCCGCCATGGGTTTCGACATAGGTTGCCACGGCGTCCGCGACGGCCACGCCCACCGCCAGACTCAGGCCGCCCAGCAGGGCCGGTTCACCGGCAAAGGCGCAGGCGATGGAGAAGGTCAGGCCGTGGTCACCATCCCACGGGCGGCCCTGGCGGCCGCGTCCGGCGGTCTGGCGCTGCGCGGCAAGCACGCGGGCGGACAGCAGCGGTGCGAGGCCAGCGCCAGCTGTGTGTGCGGGCCAGGCGGCTTCGCGCACAGCGGCCATCAGGTCGGCATTGGTGGAGCCGGTGGCCTCGACCACCTCGACCGGCCAGTCGGCGGCCGGGCCGCTGGGCTGGATGCGCGCGCGCGTGAGGTGCCAGCGCGCGGAAGGTTCGGCAAGAGACATGAAAAAAGGGCGATCAGATTCGCGCGGGGAATGGGCGCATTGTACGAGCGGGGCCTCCAAACCGGGGGGCGGAGCTTGCCTCAAGCGGCGTGTGAGCCCCATAGTGTGACAGCGTGTGGCGGCGTGTTGGCTACAATTCGACCGATACTCAGCATCACCCGGCATCACCCGACCCCCGGAGAACCCGTTTGATCACCTGCCGTACGCCCCAGCTTGAGGTTCGCGTTGTCGACGGGAAGTCCGTCGCCTTCCTCTCCGGCGACTGGACAACGCTCGCGCTGGCCGAGCGGGCTGGCGTGCGCAGCGCGCGCCAGCAGATTCGCGCCGGGCTGGACAACGCCAACGCGTGGTGCCTGACCGAAGTTGGTCGCATCGATCACTTTGGCGCGCAATTGCTCTGGCGCGCCTGGGGCAACGAGTGGCCCGAACACCTCGATGCCCGCCCCGACCAGCGCCGCATGATCGACCGCGTTGCCAAGCTCGACCCGGGCGGCTGGAAGAAACGCCTGGCGCCGCGCATCAACCCGGTGGTGATCCTGGGCAACGGCATGTTCGATTTCTTCGATCACGCCCGTGACGGCATCGCCATGGTCGGCCAGTTGATGTTCGACTTCGGGCGGTTCCTGCGCGCGCCGCACCTCGGCCCCTGGCGCGAGATTTCCGCCAATGTCTACAGCACGGGCTACAGGGCGCTCGGTATCACGGCACTGGTGGGCTTTCTGATCGGCATTGTGCTGAGCTACCTGTCGGCCAACCAGTTGCGCGTGTTCGGGGCCAGCATCTTCATCGTCAACATTTTGGGGATGTCCATCATCCGCGAGCTGGGGCCGGTGCTGGCGGCCATCCTGGTGGCGGGGCGCTCAGGCTCGGCCATCACCGCGCAGATCGGCGTGATGCGGGTGACCGAAGAGCTCGATGCGATGCGCGTGATGGGCATTTCGCACGGTTTCCGGCTGATTCTGCCCAAGGTGATCGCGCTGGCGATTGCCATGCCGTTGCTGGTGGCGTGGACGGACTTGCTGGCGCTGGGCGGCGGCATTCTGGCCGCAAAATTCCAGCTTGATATCAGCCCGACGTATTTCATTACCTCGCTGCCTGATGCGGTGCCGGTGGCCAACCTGTGGCTCGGCATTGGCAAGGGCGTGGTGTTCGGCATGCTGATCGCATTGGTGGCATGCCACTTCGGCCTGCGCATCCAGCCAAATACACAAAGCCTGGGTGAGGGCACGACCACCTCGGTGGTGGTGTCGATCACCATCGTGATTTTGGCCGATGCGGTGTTCGCCATCCTCTTCAAGGACGTCGGCATATGACGCGACCCCGCCATGCTCAGTTGGATCATCCGGTCGCGCCACCCCTCACGCCTGCGCGCGAACGCGTGATCGAGGTGCGCAACGTCACCAAGCGCTATGGCAGCGTGACGGTGCTCGACAACATCAACCTGGATGTTTTTCGCGGGGAGGTGCTCTCCATTGTTGGGGGCTCGGGCAGCGGCAAAACGACACTGCTGCGCCAGGTGGTGGGGCTGGAGAAGCCCACCTCGGGCACGATCCACATCTTTGGCGAGGAGCTGACTTGCCAGATCGGTAACGATCTGCAGTCGATGCGCAACCGCTGGGGCATGCAGTTCCAGCACGGCGCGCTGTTCTCGGCGCTGTCGGTGATCGACAACGTGGCATTGCCGATGCGCGAGTTGCGCACGCTGCCCGATGCCTTCATCGTGCGCGTGGCCATGCTCAAGCTGCAGATGGTGGGGCTCAAATCTACCGACGCCGACAAGATGCCGTCGGACCTGTCCGGCGGCATGATCAAGCGCGTGGCGCTGGCGCGAGCGTTGTCGCTGGAGCCGGAACTCGTTTTTCTGGATGAGCCCACCGCCGGCCTGGACCCGCGCGCTTCCGACGATTACGTTGCCCTCATTCGCGAACTGCGCCGGGAGTTGGGCCTGACCGTGGTGATGGTGACACACGATCTGGATACGCTGGTGGCGCTGTCCGACCGCATTGCCGTGCTGGCCGACCGCAAGGTGCTGGCGGCCAAGCCGGTGGAACAGATCATTCAGATCGACCATCCGTTCATCAAGGAGTACTTCCTGGGTGAGCGGGGCAAGCGGGCCCTGATGGCATTGGGCCCTGAGATGACGGAAGTGGTGGCCGCCGCCTCGCTTTCGACGCAGGAGGATTGATGGAAAACAAAGCCCACGCATTCCTGGCCGGGCTGTTCACGATCGGGCTGGTGATTTTTGTTGCGCTGGCCGTGACGTGGTTCAACCGTGACCAGACCGTGCGCGTGCCGTACGACGTGGTCACCCGCTCGACGGTTAACGGGCTGAACCCGCAGGCCGCCGTGAAATACCGCGGCCTGGATGTCGGCAAGGTCGACAGCATTCGCTTTGACGACAAGGTGCCGGGGCAGATCGTAGTGCGCGTGCTGGTCGACAAGGATGCGCCCATCACCACCACCACCTACGGTCGGCTGGCGTACCAGGGCGTGACCGGTCTTGCCTACGTGCAGCTGGACGATCGCGGCTTCGACAACAGCAAGCGCACGCCCAACCCGACACATCTTGAAACCTCGGCCAAGGAACCGGCCCGCATCCGCATGGAAGCGGGTTTCCTGGATGAACTGGACAAGCGCGGCGACCAGATGCTCTCCAAACTGGATCAGACGCTGAACTCGCTGTCGATCATGTTTGACGACGAGCACCGCCAGCAGCTCACCAACACGATGCAGTCGTTCCAGAAGACCATGGACGCCTACAGCACACTCGCGAAACAGGCCGAGCCGACCCTGCGCAAGTTGCCGCAGATTGCCGACAACCTGGATGCGACGATCACGTCTACGCGCAAGCTGTCGCAAACGCTGTCCGACCCCAAGGGCCCGCTGCTGACGACGATTTCTGGCGCGGGCTCGGACCTGGCGACCGCCACGCAGTCGATGCAGTCGGCCGCCAACGTGCTGACGTACGAAACACTGCCGCAGCTCAATGGCTTTGCGCGTGAGGCCCGTCAGGCCGTGCGCGGCTTCGACAACGCCGTGACGAGTTTCAACGCCCGACCGCAAAGCGTGCTGTTTGGCCCGGCACCCGGAGCGCCCGGCCCCGGTGAGACCGGTTTCACGGCGCCCGCTGCCCGCCAGCCCTGAGGAGAATCCATGCCGATGTTGTCTGCTGTCTTGCGTCCCACACGCAGCCGCGCGCTTGCGCTGTTCGCCCCGCTGTTGCTCGTGACGGCGCTGACTGGATGCTCCAGCGCACCCGTTGCGCCGGCTGCACTCTACGATTTCGGTCTCGCGCCTACCGCTGCCAACGGTGCGCGCCTGCCTACCGCTCTGCGCGTGGCCGATGTGGCCGGTCCGAGCTGGATGGACGGCAATGCCATCTACTACCGGCTTGCCTATGCACAGAGCCAGCGTACTGACGCCTATGCCAACAGCCGCTGGGTTGAGTCGCCCGTGAGCCTGTTCGACGCCCGTCTGCGCAACGCCGCCGCCGCGCGTGGCCAGGTGGTCGGCTATGCCGGGCAGGAGGTGCCGATGCTGCGTGTCGAACTGGTCGACTTCTCGCAGGTGTTTGACCAGCCGGGTGCGAGCCGGGGCGTGGTACGCCTGCGGGCGACCGTGTTCAAGTCGCGCGAGGTGGTCGACCAGCGCGTGGTGCAGGCCGATGCACCGGCCCCGAGCGCCGATGCGGCCGGCGGGGTGGCGGCGCTCACGCAGGCGTCCGATCGTGCCATCGGCGAGGTGCTCGACTGGGTGGCGGGGCTGCAGCTGACTGCCCGCACGCCCACCGCGGCATCGCAACCGACCGTGCGCGCGCGCTAGCCCTCCACCGTCAGAGGGAACCGTCCGCGTCCGGCGGCGTCGGACGGTATCATGGGCCTTGCGCCCAAGTTTGACTGCAGCTCCCGCCGGTGCCGGACCTCCACACACAACCTTCCACGCCCATCCCGCATCGCCACTCGCCGCTCGCGCGCGCCGGGCTGGCCTGTTTCGTCTTCCTGGTGGTCTATGCGAGTTTGTATCCGTTCGCGGGATGGACGGATACCGGGGTCTCGCCGTTTGCCTATCTGAGCGCGCCGCTGCCGCGCTACAACACCGTCTTCGATGTGGTCACGAACGTCTGGGGCTACATGCCGCTGGGCATGCTGACGGTGTTGGCGCTCCACCCGCGCATCACCGGCTGGCGCGCGGTGCTGATCGCGCTAGTGGCCGGGCTGCTGCTTTCGGGCGCGATGGAGGCCATCCAGACCTATCTGCCGACGCGCGTGTCGTCCAACGTCGACCTAGCGACCAATACGCTGGGGGCACTGCTTGGGGCGATCGTCATGCTGCCGTTCTCTGCGCGGTTGATCGACCGGGGCGGGCTGCGCCGCCTGCGCCGCCGATGGTTCGAGCCGCATGCCACCTTTGCGATCCTGCTGCTGTTGCTGTGGCCGTTCGCGCAGATCTTTCCGCAGGAATTCCTCTTCAGCATGGGCGGGGTGATCCGCAGCATCGTGCTGGACCCATCGCCGGATGCGTTTCTCACCAGCGTCATCAACAGCTGGTTTCCGGAACTGTTCGACTGGCATGACCGCCTGCAGGCACACCCCGAGGCGCTGCAGCGCCAGGAACTGCTGGAAGCGCTCATCACCGCCTGCAGCTGGATCGGCACCGGGCTGCTGGCTACCGTGGCCATGCGCCGTGGGGCACCGCTGCTGCGTCTGCTGGCAGCACTGCTGGCGAGCGCGCTGCTGTTGAAGGCCGGGGCGACGCTGCTGCAGTTTCCGCTGGCCGGCGCTTGGGATTGGCTCTCGTCGGGCGCGCGCTTCGGGCTGGTGGTGGGCTCGCTGGTGCTGGTGCTGCTGGTGCGCCTGCCGCGCTGGCTGCGCGGCGCGCTGGCGATGACGCTGCTGATTGCGCTGATTCTTCTGTCCAACGTGTTGCCGCCGAGCCCGTACTCGTGGGTGTCGGCACAGAGCTGGCGGCTTGGGCGCTTTGTCCATTTCAACAGCCTGTCGCAATGGATCGGCTGGCTGTGGCCTTTCCTCGGCCTTGGCTACCTTGCCTGGCGGGCTGAGCAGACCCAGCTCGAGCGGCGTGCCAACCGGCCCGCAGACTGACCCGCCACCCGTTTGCCTGATGGCGTGCGTCGCCGTCACGTAGCCGACACGATTCCTTTCTACCTTAGCGCCTGTTGAGTGACGGGCGCGCGCTGCATGCGCAGGCCGCCGGTGTCATCTGGAGGTCTCCGTATATGCAAACCGTGCTGCCAGTCGACCGTTTTTTCGCCCTGCGATTCTCGTTGCGGTGGCGCTCAACTTTGCACTGGTCGGCTGCGATGCCGCCGACCCGCATGTGCCCGCTGTCGTGCGGGCGCCGGCATCCACGTTGTCTCTGTCCCCGTCTTCTACGCAGGCTGCCGCTTTGCCCACCATTGCGCACGATGGCCTGGCGCTGCCCGTGATGCATACCGTCGACTGACGCCCCGATCAGTCAGGCGCTACCCCGTGTTGTTCCCCCCCCCCAACCCCCCAACACAGACAACAGGTAGAGAACATGACCTCTAAGAGCCGCCGTGGTTTTCTCCGTTCCGCCGCCCAACTGGCTGCCGCTTCTGCAGCCATGGGTGCGGTGCCCGAAGGCATTCGCCAGGCATTGGCGATTCCCGCCCATAACGCGCACCGCAACATCGAGGATGTGCAGCACATCGTGATCCTCATGCAGGAAAACCGCTCGTTCGACCACTACTTCGGCACGCTCAGGGGCGTGCGCGGGTATGGCGATACGCGCACCGTCACGCTGCCCACCGGCAAGAGCGTGTGGCACCAGCCGCTGGCCGCCGGTGTGGGCGAGGTGCTGCCGTTCCGCCCGAGCGCGCCGGATCTGGGCCTGCAGTTCCTGCAAGACCTGCCGCACGGCTGGAACGACACGCACGCTGCCGTCAACGGCGGCCGCTACGACGGCTGGGTCCCGCACAAGGGCACCACCACGATGGCCTACCTCACGCGCCAGGACATTCCGTTCCACTACGCGCTGGCCGACGCCTTCACCATCTGCGACGCCTACCACTGCGCCACGCCCACCTCGACCGACCCGAACCGCTACTACATGTGGACGGGCTATGTCGGCAACGACAACGTCGGCGGCGGCCCGGTGATCGACAACGCGGAAGCCGGCTACGGCTGGTCCACCTATCCGGAGGTGCTCGAAGCTGCCGGCATCTCGTGGAAGATCTATCAGGACATCGGCACCGGCCTGAACGCCGCCGGCTCGTGGGGCTGGACCAGCGACGCCTACATCGGCAACTACGGTGACAACTCGCTGCTGTACTTCAAGCAATATCAGAACGCGCAGCCGGGCACCCCGCTGTACGACAAGGCCCGCACCGGCACCAACGTGTCGGCCGGCGACGGCTATTTCGACGTGCTCAAGCGCGACGTGCAAAACGGTACGCTGCCGCAGGTGTCGTGGATTGCCGCACCGGAGGCCTTTTCCGAGCACCCGAACTGGCCGGCCAACTACGGCGCGTGGTACATCGACCAGGTCCTGCAGATCCTGACCTCCAACCCCGAGGTGTGGAGCAAGACCGCCGTGTTCATCACCTACGACGAGAACGACGGCTTCTTCGACCACCTCGTGCCGCCGTTCGCCTCGTCGGGCAGCAATGGCCTGTCGACCGTCGACACCACGGGCGAGTACTTCCGGGGCAACAGCAAATACGGCGCCGGCAGCTACGGCCTGGGCGTGCGTGTGCCGATGCTGGTGGTGTCGCCGTGGTCCAAGGGCGGCTTCGTCTGCTCGGAAACGTTCGACCACACGTCGATCATCCGCTTTATCGAGCAGCGCTACGCGCGCACGCACAACGTCAAGTCGCCGAACATCTCGAAGTGGCGCCGCGCGGTGTGTGGTGACCTGACTTCGGCGTTCAACTTCGCCACGCCCAACGAGGTGGTGCCGGCGCTGCCGAGCACGGCCGCCTATGTGCCCAAGGACAAGCTGCGCCACGCTGACTACATCCCGCTGCCGCCGCTGCTGCAGGCTGTGCCCAAGCAGGAGAGCGGCGTGCGTCCGGCGCGTGCGCTGCCGTACGAACTGTTCGTGCGTGGCCGCCACGACGAAGCCGCTGCCAAGTTCCAGCTCGATTTCGTCAATACGGGCGACGTGGGCGCGGCCTTCCTCGTCTACACCGCTGGCAGCGTGGACGCACCGCGCACCTACACGGTGGAAGCCGGCAAGCGCCTGTCGGACAAGCTGCCGGTGGGTGCCGGCGGCGCCTACGACTTCACGGTGCACGGCCCGAATGGCTTCCTGCGTCGCTTTGCCGGCAAGCTCACGCTGTCGGGCCTGCTGCATCCGCAAGGCCGCCGTGCACTGGAGGTGAAGGAAGGCTACGACGTGGCCAACGGCAACCTGGAGCTGCGCCTGATCAACCACGGTCGCGCGCACACGACTTTCACGATCAAGAGCGCCTACACGGGCGAGAGCGTGCAGCGCGAAGTGCGTGGCGGGGATGATGCCTCGGTGTACCTGGACCTGCGCCGCCAGCACGCCTGGTATGACCTGACCATCACGGCCAGCACGGATGCCGGCTTCCAGCGCCGCCTGGCCGGCCACGTGGAGACGGATCGCCCGAGCGTGTCGGACCCGGCACTGGGCGCATAAGCGGCACCCAAGCAAAACGGCCCGCTGACGACAACGTCAGCGGGCCGTTTTCTTATCGATGATGCCGATGCGGCGTCAGATGTGCCGCACGTAGGTGCGTGCCTGATACAGCGCCAGCGCGCTCAACGCGACGATCATCACCGTCGCCAGCACGTCTGCATACGGATAGCCCCAGAAGCTGCTCATTGCTTGCTCTCCTTCGGTGGTGGGTCAGATCAACCCGGTTTCGGCCATACGCTGACGGCCGAAATCGGTGAGGACGTAGCGGAAGTGCACCTTGCCGGTGGCGTCGTCGAGCGTGTCTTCGGGCGCTTGCACGAGGCCGCCGGAGTACAAGTCGGCAAGGGTGGCGCGGATGCTGCCCATCCAGTAATCGCTTTCGGGTTTGCCGTAGGCGATACAGGTGCGGTGGGCGATCTCGCTGTCCCACAGGGCATCGCCGTTGGCGAGCAGTTGCAGGATGAAGCCCTTCATGTGCAGGTTCATGCGGGTGTCTCCGTGGTTGCGGTGGCAGGGGCGGCGCCGCGAATCACTTCCATGTTTTCCGAGCTTTCCGACACCATCACGAAGCCGCCAAAGATCACCAGCGCCAGCCCGATAAGGAAGTACCACTGTGGAAACTGCAACGTGAAGAGGGCCGTGAAGAGGGTGGCGAACATCGCATAGAACGCGCCCAGCGCCTGCCCACGCCCCACGCCGATCAGCGGGAACGACTTGTACCAAGCCACCGCGCAGAACGCGAAGGTGAGGCCGCCTGCCGCCAGCCACAGCAGCGCCTTGCTGTGCGCGACGCCGGAGACGATGTCCATCACCGGCACCGGCACGTGCGCAAACAGCGCGATGGCCGGCAGCACGAAGATGACCCAGAAGATGGCCTCGGCCGTGTAGCGGATCGACACACCGCAATCGGGGTCGGTCACGTCCATGGCGCGGCCGACGATGGCGCCTTCCAGCCCCCAGCCGATGGCCGCCATGGCGCCGCCCAGGTAGCCGATCCACTGGTGGCTGCTGGTATGCGATTCGGTCATCAGCGCCGGGGCATAGATCGCCACGCCGCCGCCGATGATGATGAGAATGCCCACCGCCGCCCGTGCGCTGATGCGCTCGTTGTACCAAAGCTTGGCCACCGTGGCGCCCACCACCGGATACAGCAGGCCTGCGACAGCCGCGAACACCGCACCCACGTAGCCCATGGCCAGATACGAGCCGAAGTTGGCCATCAGCCCGCCGGCAATCGCGGCAATGAAGTACCAGCGCGAAATCTTGCGGAACTGCCCCATGGTGCGGAAGTAGTCGCCCAGCTTGCCGAGCGCAGCCAGCCATACCCACTGGAACAGCATCACCAGCGCGCTGTTGAACGCCGTAATGACGGCAGCGCAAACCAGGAACACATGCGGATCGGACAGGTTGAGCGAAGCGAATGGCGACTCGTGCCAGACAGCGGTGCCCGGCACGTACCAGGCGCCCCACAGGATGGCCGCCCACAGTGCCCAGCGGTAGCCCCACTGGAGCGTGTGTTTGTGATGTGCCGCGCGAGCGGCGGAGGAAGACGCCAAACCGATCTCCTTGTTCTGTGCGCCGCAGGTGAAAGCCTGGTGACGCTTAAGTTACTGGAGGTGTATAAATTAACTAACAGTTCTCCGGAGTCTACGCCGGCCCTCCAGGCGTGCCGGAAAAAGTCGCAACGATTGACGGGATTGTCAGAAGTTGACGTCTGTGACGTCAGGTGACGATGACGACTAGGACGCGCCCGCTTCGGGCACCGTGTCGACCACGGTAATCAGATGTAGCGGCGCCTCGGTGGCAGGATCGCGCGCCAAGGAGGTGGTGACGCGCACCGGCACGGCCGACCCATCGCCGCGTACCAATTGCAGCGTGAGCGCATACGCGGGCATCGTTCCAGCAAGCAACTCGCCGTATTGGCGCAGGTGGCGGGCGAGGTCATCGCGGTGCGTGAGGTCGAGCAGCGTGCGCTGCTGCAGCGCTGTTTCCGGCTGGCCAAGCAGCTTGCACAGCCACGGGTTGGCGCGCAGGCAACGGCCCTCCAGGCTGACCTGCGCGATGCCGACCGGCGCCTGCTCGAACAGCGTGCGCAGCTTGGCTTCGCTGTCGCGGAAGGCGGCTTGCGCTTCCACCTCGGCGGTGATGTCCTGGGCCGCGCCAATCATCGTGGGCGTCGCCGCTGTCGGGTCCTGCGCCTCGCCTTCCTCACGAAGATGGCGACGCGTGCCGTCGGGCAGGGTAATGGTGTATTCCACGCGATACGGCTGGCGCGTGACGACGGCCCGGTCCAGCACCGCCTGCACGCGGGCGCGATCAGCGGGCACGATGGCGTCGAGATAGCGCGCCATGGTCACTGGCGTGGCCTGCGGCGCCCACCCGAAGATGCGATAGGCCTCGTCTGTCCAGCGGCAGGCGTCGCTGCCGGGTTCCCAGACCCAGCTTCCCAAGCGGGCGATCTGCTGTGCCTTGGCGAGCAGCGCTTCCGAATCACGCAACGCGGCCTCGGCCGTGTGGCGCTCGGTGGTGTCCAGGCTCAGGCCGATCATCTTGACGGGCCGATCCTGCGCATCTCGCACGAGCGTGGCGCGCGAGACGATCCAGCGCACCGCATCCGGCGCCACCGCAATGCGAAATTCATGCGCGTAGACGCCGCCTGTCGCCAGGTTCTGCGCGATGGCCGCCTGCACGCCAGGTACATCTTCGGGAAGCACGCACTGCCAAAAATCTTCCAGTGTGCGGATCGGCCGGCCGAACAGGCGTGCGGCGTTGGGCGAGTAGGCGACCGCATCCGTCAGCAGATTCCACTCCCACGTGACCACGCCGGAAATCTCTTGCGCGAAGGTCATGCGCGCCTCGCTTTCCATGATGGCGGCCAGGTGCTTCTGGCGGCCTTCACGGGCGCGGGCGTCAGTGTTCAGGTTGGCTTCCAGGTCGGCCAGGGCACGGTCGCCATAGCGCAGCCACAGCCAGTTCACGTTCAGGAAACGCGCCAGCGCCAGCAGGTTGGCGTATTCGATCTCGCCGCCGCGCGTCCACTTATGCACCGCCGAGGGCGACACGCCCAGTGCCGCCGCCACCTGCTTGAGCTGAATGCGGCCGCGCGTCAGCACGCCTTTGAGGCGGCCAGCAAAGCTGTCGTCATCAAGCGGGCCGTCGGACGGCGGGAGTGCGGCAGCGGTCATGGAGCAGGATTCACTGGAAGTTATTCGCGACAGTATAACGTCTCAAAAATAGCGAAAAACTATCTAATTTTGTGATTGTTAGGTCTTAACGATTGGCCGGGAGCAACTAATTTTTCCTAGACTAGTTCATAATTCCCTAAAGGTAAATAAAAACACCAACAGTGAATTTTTGGGTCGCCGTACCAAATCGCGCCTACCGAGGCGCTACGGTATCGGCATTTCGGGCGCCGTCTTCTTTGCGCGCCAGCCATCAACAGGGCTACTGGATATGACGCAAGCTTCCCTTTCCACCGATTTTCGTTCCGCCACGCTGGCGCCCCGTCTTGATCTGTACATCGACGGCCAGTGGGTGCAGCCCGAAGGCGGCGTGTACCGCGACATCGTCGATCCCGCCAACGAAAACGTTCTGACGCAGGCCGCCGACGCGTCCGTGGCCGATGCGCAGCGTGCCATCGCCGCTGCCCGTCGCGCCTTTGACGAAGGCCCGTGGCGCAACACTGGTACGCGCGAGCGCGCTCGCCTGCTCAGCCGCATTGCCGACGCGATCGACGCCGACGCTGAGAACCTCGCCACGCTCGAATCGCTGAACACCGGCAAGACCATCATTGAAAGCCGCTGGGACATGGACGGCATTGCCGCCACGTTCCGTTACTTTGCGGGCCTGGTTGCCACCGAGTCGGGCCTCGTCAACGAGGCGCCGTCGCACGTCATCAGCCGCACGCTGCGCGAGCCGGTGGGCGTGTGCGGCCTCATCACACCGTGGAACTACCCGCTGCTGCAAGCCGCCTGGAAGATCGCCCCGGCGCTGGGCGCGGGCAACACCGTGGTCATCAAGCCGAGCAATCTGACGCCGCTGACCACGCACCGCTTTACCGAACTGCTGATTGAAGTGGGTGTGCCCGCGGGCGTGTTCAACCTGATTACCGGTGCCGGCGAAGCGGGTGCCGAGCTGTCACGCAACCTGGACGTGGATCTGGTCTCGTTTACGGGTGGTGCGGTGGCCGGTGCGGCCGTCATGAATGCCGCCATCGGCAACTTCAAGAAGATCGGCCTGGAGCTGGGCGGCAAGAATCCGAACATCATCTTTGACGATGCGGACTTCGATGCCGCTGTCGATCACGCCGTCAACGCTGCGTTTTTCCACGCTGGCCAGGTGTGCTCGGCCGGCTCGCGCCTGATGCTGCAAGACGGCATCCACGACCGCTTTGTCGAGGCGCTGGTCGAGCGCGTCAAGCGCATCCGCATGGGCAACGGTTTTGACGACGGCACGCAGATGGGCCCTGTGCAATCGGCCTTCCAGCGCCAGAAGATCATCAACATGGTTCAAGCCGGTGTGGCCGAAGGCGCGGTGCTGCGCTGTGGCGGCAAGGCTCCGGAAGGTAAAGCCTTCGAGCGTGGCTTCTGGCTGGAGCCGACGGTGCTCACCCATGTGAACGACAACATGAAGATCGCCACCGAGGAGATCTTCGGCCCGGCACTCACCGTTGAGCGCTTTCACACCGAAGAAGAAGCCGTGCGCCGCGCCAACAACACGCCGTTCGGTCTGGCCGGCGCCGTGTGGACGCGCGATCTGGATCGCGCCAACCGCGTTTCGCGCGCACTGCGCTTCGGCACGGTATGGGCCAACGACTATCACCCGTACTTCCCAGAGGCACCGTGGGGTGGCTACAAGGCCAGCGGCATTGGCCGTGAACTCGGCCGCGGCGGCCTGGACGAGTACACCGAACTCAAGCACAGCTACATCAACCTCGCACCGGCCCCGATGGGCTGGTTTGGCACGGACGCTGCGTAACTGGAGGGCTTGTTTTGACGACGAATACCGTACAGGAATACGACTACATCATCGTGGGCGCGGGCTCGGCTGGCTGTGTGCTGGCCGCGCGCCTGACCGAAGACCCGGATGTGACCGTGCTGCTGCTCGAAGCCGGCGGCCCCGACCATCGCTGGGACTTCCGCACGCAGATGCCGGCCGCACTGGCCTATCCGCTGCAGGGCACGACGTACAACTGGGCCTACGAAACCGAGCCCGAGCCGCATATGAACAACCGCCGTATGTCGCAGGGCCGCGGCAAGGGGCTGGGTGGCTCGTCGCTCATCAATGGCATGTGTTTCATTCGCGGCAACGCGATGGACTACGAGCGCTGGGCAAGCGATTTCCAACTCAACGATTGGACGTACGCGGATTGCCTGCCGTACTTCCGCAAATCGGAAACGTACGACAAGGGCGCCAACGACTGGCACGGCGATGCCGGCCCGCTGCAGGTCACCACGCCCAAGCAGGACAACAGCCTGCTGTTCCACGCCTTCATCGAAGCGGGTGAGCAGGCCGGCATTCCTGCCACCGACGATCTGAATGGCTACCGCCAGGAAGGCCTGGGGCCAATGGACCGCACCGTCAACGCCAAGGGCCGCCGCGCCAGCACCTCACTCTGCTATCTCGACAACGCGCGCAAGCGTTCTACGCTGACCGTGCTGCCGCGTGTGCTGGCCGATCGCGTGATCTTCGAGGGCACGCGTGCCGTTGGCGTTGAGGCGCTGATGGATGGCAACCGCGAAACGTGGCGTGCACGCCGTGAGGTGATCGTCGCCAGTGGTGCCATTGCCTCGCCGCAGTTGCTGCAGCGCTCGGGCGTGGGCAACGCGGATGAGCTGCGCGCCATGGGCATCCACTCGGTCGCGCACCTGCCGGGCGTGGGCGAGAACCTGCAGGACCATCTGGAGATGTACATCCAGTACGAGTGCCTGCGTCCGGTGTCGATCTATGAATCAACGCTCTGGTACAACAAGCCAAAGGTCGGCCTGGAGTGGTACATGAACGGCACCGGCCCCGGCGCCAGCAACCACTTCGAGGCGGGCGGTTTCATCCGCAGCGACGACAGCTTCGAGTGGCCGAACATCCAGTACCACTTCTTGCCGCTGGCCGTGAATTACGACGGCAGCAACCCGGTGAAGATGCACGGCTTCCAGTGCCATGTCGGGTCGATGCGCTCGCCGTCCAAGGGTTACGTGAAGCTCGCCTCGCGCGACCCGCGTGACAAGCCGCGCATCCAGTTCAACTACATGGCGCACGATGTGGATTGGCGCGAGTTCCGCGCCGGTGTTCGCATCACGCGTGACATCATCGCGCAACGTGCGTTCGATCAGTACCGCGGCCGCGAGATCAGCCCCGGCCCGAGCGTGCAGACCGACGCCGAGATCGACGCCTTCGTACGCAACCACGCCGAGACCGCGCTGCACCCATCCTGCACCTGCAAGATGGGCACGGCCGATGACCCGATGGCCGTGGTCGACAACGAAGGCCGCGTGCATGGGCTCGATGGCCTGCGCGTGGTGGATGCGTCGATCATGCCGCGCATCGTCACCGGCAACCTGAACGCGCCGACCATCATGATGGCTGAGAAGATTGCCGACCGCATTCGCGGCGTGGCACCGCTCGCGCGTTCGGATGCGGCGTTCTACGTGCATGGCAAATCGCCGCTGCAGGCGCCGGCCAAGCCGTTGGTCGCCAACGAGCTAGTGACGGCCTGATGCGCTGGCGCAAGGTCGCGACGATGCTGGGTGGGGCAGCGGCTTGCGCTGCCGTACTCCCCACGTCCACTGCGTTTGCCGATGAGGCACCGGCCAGTGAGGACAAACGCTGGTCGGCCAACGCTTCCGTCGTCTCGCAGTACGTGTCGCGCGGCCTGCGCCAGACGTGGGGCAAGCCTGCGCTGCAGGCCGGCATCGATTACGCGATGCCGAACGGCCTCCACATTGGCGCATGGGGCTCGCAGATCAGCGACCACGTCATCGCTGGCGGCCATGCGGAGATCGACACCTACGTTGGCTACGCCACCACCATCGCGCACGACATCGAGCTGACCACCGGGCTGTATCGCTACTGGTATCCGGGTGCCCGCTATGACAAGGCCTTTGCAGGCGGCCCAGCCACCGGCTACGGCTATACGGAATGGATGGTCGGCACGGGGTGGCACGGCGTGTCGGTCAAGCTGTGGACATCGTTGTCGAACTACTTCGGCTTTGATGGCAACTCGCTGGCCGACGGCATCGACAAAGGCAGCCGCGGCTCGACCTATGCCGAGGCCAACTGGGCTGTGCCACTGCCTAACAATTTCACGCTAGGCCTGCACATCGGCCATGAGCACGTGCGCAACCACAGCGCGTTCAGCTTTACCGATTACCGCGTCGAGCTGTCGCGGCCCATCAACAAGTTTCTGACGCTATCCGCCGCCCTCACAGGTGCGGACGCGTCTGCCTATGCCCACCAGGTGTCGGCGCGTAATGGCGCCGACCGCATGACGCTCGGCCGGCGCACGGTCGTGCTCAAGATGACGGCGACGTACTGAGCGGCAGGCGGCGTCTTTCCTTTAACCCTTTCCCCACAACCTTCGCTCTGAGAGCAACACACCATGGCCTCCCTGGGTTTTACCGACGTTGTCGGTCTGGTCGGCGTCGCCGCTTATGTTTCTGCGCACTTCGGCGTGCAGGTCTTACATAAATCGCCAACCAGTGCATTTGCCGTCCGGCTCAACATGATCGGGCCGATCTGCATCCTGATTTCGCTGATGGGTTCGTTCAACCTGTCGTCGTTCCTGACGCAATTCTTCTGGCTTGCGTTGACGCTGATGGGCTGGTGGCGGAACAAGCAGGCAGGGCGGCCAGTGGCGGAAGCCCCTGGGGCACCGCGCCCGGGGCAGCCCGCGCAGCAGTAGGTTCGTGTTGTTTTGCCAGGACCGCGCTTTCGAGCGCGGTTTTTTTTCGCCTGCGCTATTTGCCGAATGCAGCGATCACGGCATCGATGAAGCTGCGCAGCTTGGGCGTGGGCCGCCGGTCGGGCGAGTAGAGCAGGTGGATCGGCCGAGACGGCGGTTCGTATTCCGTCAGCAGTTGGACCAGCTTGCCGCGGGCGAGGTCTTCCTGCACCAACTCCACGGGCTGCAGGATGATGCCCAGCCCTTCGAGCGCCGCCATCCGCAGCCCGGCCCCGTTGTTGATCGAGAAGCGGCTCTTCACGCGCACGGCGTGCTCCTGTCCGTGTGCATCGGTGAACTGCCAGTCGAGCGCGGTGGGCAGCGCCCAGTAGGCAAAGCCCAGGCATTCGTGCTCCGCAAGTTCGTTCGGGTGCTGTGGCGTGCCATGTGTGGCCAGGTACGCGGGCGAGGCACACACCACCAACCGGTACGGCATCAGTGCCCGGGCGATCAGTCCGGAATCGGCCAGCGGCGCGATGCGGATCACCGCGTCATAGCCTTCGTCCACCACATCGGCAATACGATCGGACAGCGTCAGGTCGACCTGCACTTCGGGATAGGTGCGCAGATACGACGCCAGCATCGGCACCAGACAATGCACGCCAAAGCTGATGGGCGCGTTGATACGCAGCGTGCCACGTGGCTCGGCTTGCAGATTGGCGGCCAGCGCATCGACCGCTTCGGACTCCGCCAGCACGGCGCGGCTGCGCTCGTAGAACGCGCGGCCGGCTTCGGTCAGGCTCTGGCGGCGCGTGGTGCGGTTGATCAGACGCATGCCGTAGTGCGCCTCCAGAAAGCGCACGTGCTTGCCCACCAGTTGCGAAGACAGCCCCAGCGCTATGCCGGCCGAGGCAAACGAACCTGTTTCGGCGGCTTTGACAAAGACCGCCATGCTGGTGAGTCGATCCATGATTACAAACCAATCGTTTCAATAGATGGATCAGAGTCGAGATTTATCTCCGAATTGACGCTAATTATAGTCAGGGCTCGATTCTTTAACGGAGAGCCAACATGGCGCGCGTTGTACGCATTCACGAAAACGGCGGCCCGGAAGTGCTGCGCTTTGACGACATCGAAGTCGCGCCGCCGGGGCCGGGCGAAATCACCCTGCAGGTCAAGGCACTCGGCCTGAACCGGGCCGAATCAATGTTCCGCTCGGGGCAATACGTCGAGGCGCCGGTGTTTCCGGCCCGACTCGGCTATGAGGCAGCCGGCATCGTCAGCGCCATCGGCGCGGGGGTGACGGGCTTTGCAATTGGCGATGCAGTGAGCGTGGTACCGCCGCTGTCGATCACCCGCTGGGGCATGTATGGCGAAGTGGCCACCGTGCCGGCGGAGGTGGTGGTCAAGCACCCGGCCTCGCTGGGCTGGACCGAGGCCGCAGCGCTATGGATGCAGTACGTGACCGTATGGGGTGCGCTGATCGACATCGCCAAGCTCAAGCGCGGTGACGTGGTCATCATCACCGCCGCGTCGAGCAGCGTCGGGCTGGCGGCGATCCAAGTGGCGCGCATGGTGGGCGCCACTGCCATTGCCAGCACGCGCACCAGCGACAAGGCGCGGGCGTTGCGCGAGGCGGGCGCCGACCACGTGATCGTCACCAATGAAGAGGATCTGGTTACCCGCGTGACGGACATCACGCAAGGCAAGGGCGCGCGCGTGGCCTTCGACCCGATCGCCGGCCCGGTTCTGCAGCAACTGGCCGAGGCGTTGGCGGAAGACGGCATCCTGATCGAGTACGGCGCACTGAGCGCGGGGGCGACCGTGTTCCCGCTGTTCCCGGTGCTGGGCAAGCAACTGACGGTGCAGGGCTATCAGTACAAGCTGGTGGTGCGGGACCCCGCCAAGCTGGCCGCTGCCAAGCAGTTCATCCTCGATGGACTGGCCTCTGGCGCGCTCAAGCCGGTGATCGACCGTGTGTTTCCGCTGGAGCAGATCGTCGAGGCCCACCGCTATCTGGAATCCAACCAGCAGTTCGGCAAGATCGTTGTGACGGTCTGAATTGGTTCAGCGTGGAGGCGCTGGGTGCGCGATGCTGCGCCAGCGCCAAGGGCAGTGCACGCTCCTTGGTGCGGTTCTGTGCCAAGGCATCGTTGACCAATCAGGCGACCAGCCACAGAAAACGCTGCGCGGCAGCACGCCGTTATCCCATGTCAGCCCTAGGTTTGGCGCGACGTATGTGCCGTCTTGTTCACATATTAATTGTTGATGTATGAAGAACAGTCTTTTCTTGATATGGTTATTTATTCATGAGAGGCAACGATCTATTCTGATCTCAAGCGCAACGAACTGAGCGCAACCGAATACCTAGGCACACAAGGAGCCAATCATGAACACCCGTCTCGCAACCCGCTTTTCCCGTAATGCTCTGCTGGCCCTGGTGGCCACCGTGTCCGCTTCCGCTGCACTGCTGTCGGCCCAACCGGCTGCCGCCGCTGTGCAAACCGGCGCCGATCCGTACACGCAAGGTGCTGTCGCCAAGGCTGATCCGTACACCCAGGGCGCTGCCGCCAAGTACGATGTCTATACGCAAGGCGCCGATCGTCAGGCTGACACCTACGGCTACCTGTCGTGGAAGGGCGATCGCTTTGACCCGTACACCCAAGGTGCCGTCGGCAAGGCTGACCCGTACACCGATGGTGCAATCGCCAAGGCTGATCCGTACACGGATGGCGCTGCAGCCAAGTTCGACCCGTACACGCAAGGTGCTGACCGTCAGGCTGACACCTACGGTTACCTGTCGTGGAACGGCGATGCTTCGTATCCGAAGGACGCTGCTTCGAACGTCTAATCGAACTGCACCAAAGCAAAAGGGCCTTGGGTTCAACCCCAAGGCCCTTTTTGTTTGTGCCGCGTTTCTGGCTGGCGATCAGACCACGCCGGCTTCGTGCGCCTGCTGATCGGCATGGTACGAGCTGCGCACCATGGCGCCCACGGCGGCGTGCGTGAAGCCCATTTCGTAGGCCTTCTCCTCGAACATCTTGAAGGTGTCCGGGTGCACGTAGCGCAGCACCGGCAGGTGGTGGCCCGACGGAGCCAGGTACTGGCCGATGGTCAGCATGTCGATGTCGTGCTCGCGCATGTCGCGCATGACTTCCAGGATTTCCTCATCCGTTTCACCCAGGCCGACCATCAGGCCGGACTTGGTCGGCACGTTCGGGTTGCGGGCCTTGAAGTCCTTCAGCAGCTTGAGCGAGTGCGCGTAGTCCGCGCCCGGGCGCGCCTGCTTGTACAAACGCGGCACGGTTTCGAGGTTGTGGTTCATTACGTCCGGCGGGCATTCCTGGAGGATATCCAGCGCCTTCTCCAGGCGGCCACGGAAGTCCGGCACCAGCACCTCAATGCGCGTGGCCGGCGACAGTGCGCGCGTACGCGAGATGCAATCGACGTAATGCTGGGCACCGCCGTCACGCAGGTCGTCGCGGTCGACGCTGGTGATGACGACGTAGTTGAGCTTGAGCTGGGCGATGGTCTTGGCCAGGTTTTCCGGCTCGTTCACATCCAGCGGGTCCGGGCGGCCGTGGCCTACGTCGCAGAACGGGCAGCGGCGCGTGCACTTGTCGCCCATGATCATGAACGTGGCCGTGCCCTTGCCAAAGCATTCGCCGATGTTCGGGCAGCTTGCCTCTTCGCACACCGTCACCAGATTGTTGGCGCGCAGGATGTCCTTGATTTCGTAGAAGCGCGAATTGCCGGTGGCGGCCTTGACGCGAATCCAGTCCGGCTTCTTGAGCTTCTCGGCCGGCACGATCTTGATGGGGATGCGCGCAGTCTTGTCGAGTGACTTCTGCTTGGCCGTGGCGTCGTAAGGTTTGTTCGACGGGACGGAGGTGACGGCGCTTTCAGCGGCGCCGGTGGCGGAATCGGTCATCGTGTTCTCCGCGTGCGCTTGTGACACACGCTTGGGTCAGGTCCTGCTTGCCAATCACTACGCGGTAGCGACCTCGGCGGGTTGCGCTTGCGCGCGTTGCTGCAATTGGGCGACCAGCGCATTGGCCAGTACGCGGGAAACGGGTTGCCAGTCGCTTGCATCGACCGTGCGCCCGGACGCATCGTGGGCACCAGCGGTCACCATATCGACGGTTTCCAGGCCGGCATAGCCACACGGGTTGATCTGCGTGAAGGGCAACAGGTCCATCGCCAAGTTCAGGCTCACGCCGTGGTAGCTGCAGCCGTTGCGGATCTTCAGCCCCAGCGCGGCGATCTTCGCACCTTGATGCGGCCCGCTCGACAGGTAGATGCCGGGGGCGCCAGCCTTGCGTTCGGAGGCGACATTATACGTGGCGAGCGTCTCGATAACGGCGGCCTCGATGGCGTCGACCAGCGCCTTCACGAACAGCCCGCGACGGCGCAGATCCAGCAAGAGGTAGGCAACGACTTGGCCGGGGCCGTGATAGGTGATCTGTCCGCCACGGTCGACTTTTACCAACGGGATGTTGCCGGGGGCCAACAGATGTGCTGGATCGCCCGCCAACCCAAGCGTGAACACCGGCGGGTGTTCGACCAGCCAGATCGTGTCGGGGGTGTCGGGACCGCCGGGTTTGTTGCGGTTGGCGGTGAAGGTCTGCATTTCGTCGAAGCACGCGGCGTAGTCCTGCAAGCCGCGTTCGACGATGTCAATCGGAATCATGCTCGCGAGTGTATCGCAGGGCCGCCGATGGTGCCGGGTGCCTTTGTCCAACTCTCTTGCAGGGTTGGCCCCAAAAAACGATGCCGGCGCGATGGGAGGCATCGCGCCGGCATCGGGCTTTCACGGCATACGCCGCGAAAGGAGGCTAAAACAGGTTTGGCGTGCTCAGGTGGTCCATTCAGGCGGCCACGATCGGCGTTTCGGCGTGCTCGTTCCAGCCGAGTGCTGCGAGCGTATGGCGCCAGCCGTCCGTCACGTGCCACGGCTTGCGCGGCATGTGGCCGTCCAGCGCTTCCACGGCCAGCGACACCGGACCGGCGGCTTTCGGGTCCACCGAGACGACAATTTCTTCACCACGCTTTACAGCGACGCTACCGCCGGCATGCAGCCATTCATCGCCGGCTTTGTTCTCATGCGTGACCCATACGTCACGGCCATGGGCCTCTTCAACGCGCAGGTTCTGGTTCGCTGGCATACGCAGTGCCACCACTTCACCGGGTTGGAGAGTGAATACAATTTTTGTTAGTACAGCTTTCATGATCGGCTCCTTCACGGCATCGAGGCGGGGGCTGCCGTGGAAGTAGTCTAGGTGTTTGGTTGCCTAGTACAAAACGATATATATTGCTGTCTTTGATAGTGCAGCTCACATAGAGGCCAGAAGCGGCACAACAAGAATCCGGAGGGAATATGACGGAGATCCGCGAACCGATGCGCCTACCGCCACTGGGCGCGCTGCGCGTGTTCGAGGCGGCAGCCCGCTATGAGAGCTTTTCGCGTGCAGCGACGGAGTTGTTCGTCACGCACGGTGCGGTCAGCCATCAGATGCGCACCCTGGAGGAGGAGCTGGGTGTGCCACTCTTCGAGCGGCGCGGCAAGCGTGTCACGCTCACGCATGCGGGCCGTGTCTATGCCGATCGCGTGCGCGAGGCGCTCGACCAGATCGCCCAGGCCACGCATCAACTGCGCGCCGGCAACCGCGACAACCGCCTGGCCATCAGCACCATGCCGTCGTTTGCGGCGCGCTGGCTGACGCCGCATATCGGCACCTTCATCGAGCGTCATCCGGAGCTGGAGGTGGAGCTGTTCTCCAGCCCTGCGCTGGTCGATTTCGGGCGCGAAGAGGTGGATGTGGCCTTGCGCATGGGCTCGGGCAACTATCCGGGCCTGTATGTGGAGAAGCTGCTCGACGACGTGTTCTTCCCGATCTGCAGCCCGTCGTACAACGGTGGCCGCTTGCCACGCACGCTGTCCGAAATGGCGGGCATGACCCTGCTGCGCAGCGAGGGGGAGGACTGGACGCCCTGGTTCGAGGCCGCTGGCATGGAGGGGTTTGTCGAGCCGCGCGGCGGGCTGATGTTCCAGGATTCATCGCTGCTGCTGCAGGCCGCGGCGGCCGGGCAGGGCATTGCGCTGATCCGCCCGACGCTGGCCTTCAACGAGTTGCTTGCGGGCCGCGTGGTGCGCCTGTTCGAGACGACGACGCCGTGCCCATGGAACTACTACTTCGTCTGCCCCCACAGCGCGCTGCAAACGCCCAAGATGCAGGCGTTCCGTGCGTGGCTGCTGCCCGAGATTGCCGCATTCAAGCTCAAGCTGGAGCGGTTGATGGACGACAACACCGTCTGCCTGGGTCACGTCGCCAAAGGGTGACGCCTGACCGGCTTCGCACATGTCGCAAATGCAAACGCCCCGGCATGACCGGGGCGTTTTGCTTGGCGCGCGAGGTGTCTTACAGCACGATCTTGACCATCGGGTGGCTGGTCAGCGCCTGGTACAGCGCATCGAGCTGCTCGCGGCTGGTGGCGCGCACGATGACGGTCAGGCCGAGGTAATTGCCGCTCGACGACGGGCGCATTTCCAGGCGACCGGCATGGAACTCCGGATCGTGCTGCTGAACCAGCTGTACGATCGTCTCGGCAAAATCATCCTGCATCGCCCCCATCACCTTGATGGGGAAGTCGCTCGGATACTCGATCAGCGATTGCTCGGGCGGGATGTGGCCCGGCGGGGGTGTGTGCGAAGAGGTCATGTCGAAGTAAATGGGGTCGATTACTTCTTTTTAAACCACAGCTTGACCGAGTCGATCGTGCGGCCCACAAAGCCGGCTTCCGGCACGGCTTCCAGCGCCACCACCGGGAACTCCGATACCACGGTCGAGCCATCCATCACCTTGACCGTGCCGAGCTGCTGGCCCTGCGTGATCGGGGCGATCAGCGGGTCGCGGCGCTCAAGCACCGGCTTCAGGCGGGCACCTGCGCCCTTGGGCACGGTGATCCACTTGTCTTCGGCCACGCCCAGCTTCACGGTCTTGGCCTGGCCCTTGTACACGTCTGGCGTCTGCAGCGGCTGCTGGGCCTGGTACAGGCGCACCGTGTCGAAGAACTGGTAGCCGTAGTTCAGGACCTTCAGGCTTTCCTGTGTGCGGATGGCGTCGCTCTTGGTGCCGACGATGACCGACAGCAGGCGGCGGTTTGCACCCGGCACATCCGGCAGCGGCCGGTTGGCCGACGTGACCAGGCAGTAACCGGCCGACTTGGTGTGACCCGTCTTGCCGCCGTCAACGGTCGGGTCGAGCCACAGCAGGCGGTTGCGGTTGGGCTGCTTGATGTTGTTATAGGTGAAATCCTTCTGCGAATAGAACTTGTAGTCCTGCGGGAAATCCTTGATCAGCGCTGCCGTCAGGATCGAAAGATCACGTGCCGTGGAGTAGTGGTTCGGATCAGGCAGGCCGGCGGCGTTGGCGAAGTGCGTGTTCTTCATGCCCAGGCGCTGCGCTTCGCGGTTCATCAGCATCACGAAGTTGGTCTCCGTGCCGCCCACGGCCTCGGCGAGCACCAGCGCGGCGTCGTTGCCCGATTGCACGATCAGGCCCTGCGTCATGTCGCGTACCGACACGGGCTTGCCCGGCTGCAGGAACATGCGTGATTCATCCGTCTTGACGCTGCGCACGGTCTCGGTGGGCGTGACCATCTGGTCGTACTTGAGCTTGCCGTCGCGCACGGCCTCGAACACCAGGTAGGCCGTCATCAGCTTGGTGAGCGAGGCGGGCTCGATGCGCTCGTCCATGTTGGCGCCAGCGAGCACCTGGCCGCTGGTCACGTCAGTCAGCATCCACGAGCGGGCCGCGACTTGCGGGGCGGGCACGGACTGCGCCGCGGCCGGCAACGCTGTGACGAGCGAGGCTGCAGCAACAACGGTGGCAGCGGCGGAAGAGAAGACGGAAGCGGTGAAACGGGTCTGCATGGCGGGTCCTGCGGTCTGCTTGAAGTTCAACGATGCCGCGCAGGGGGGAGGCGCGGCATCCGGAAAAACAAAGGGGTTAGGGCCGTGGCGCCCAGGCGCCGGTAATGAGCTGCTTGATCAGGTGCAGCTTGCGGTGGAAGAAATGGTCCGCGCCCGGGATGACGATGACTGGCAATTCCTGCGGGCGCGCCCAGTTGAGTACGTCGACAAGGGGCACGGTGTCGTCCTGCTCGCCGTGGATGACGATGGTGTCGGCGGGCACGGGTGCCACGTCCCAGCGCGAGGTGGCGGTGCCGACCAGCGCCAGGCGCTCGGCAGGCGTGCCGGCCTCGGCTAGGCGACGTGCCACCTGCGAGATCACGAAGCTGCCGAACGAAAAGCCGCCGAGTGCCAGCGGCAGCGTGGGCACATCGGCCGACCATCCGGTTTGCGTACGCATCCAGTCGAGCACGGCCAGCACGTCGTCCTGCTCGCCGATGCCGTTGTCGTGCGTGCCTTCGGTCTTGCCCACACCGCGAAAGTTCAGGCGCACCGTCGCATAGCCCAAGCCGACGAAGGTGCGTGCCAATGTCTGCGCGACCTTGTTGTCCTTGGTGCCGCCAAACAGCGGGTGCGGATGGCCAACCAGCGCCAGGCCACGGGGTGCGCCCGTGGTCGCATCGGGCAGGTCGATCGACAGGTCGATCTGCCCAACAGGGCCGGCGATCAGGCGTTCTTCGGTATGCACGTTCATGGAAATGCGGATGCGGTAAGGCTCAAGCGGCTCAGGCGGTGGCTGGCCGGTCGACCATCAGGCGTTCGACCGGTTTGCCTTCAATCAGGTGGCTCTGGATGATCTCGTCGATGTCCTCTTTGTCAACGAAGGTGTACCAGACGGCCTCGGGGTAGACCACCATCACCGGGCCGAGTTCGCAGCGGTCGAGGCAGCCGGCCTTGTTGATGCGCACACGGCCTTCGCCGTTGATGCCGAGCTCCTTGCAGCGCTTCTTGGCGTATTCCTGCATGGTCTTGGCGCCAAAGTCGGCGCAGCAGCGCGAGCCGTCCTCGCGTTCATTCAGGCAGAAGAAAACGTGGTGCTGGTAGTGGCTGCTCATGGGCGGACAGGTCGGGCTCGGCGGGCTGGGTGACAGTGCGCGGAGCCGGTGTGGAGGGTTTCCACGCGCCGCGCACACAGTGTGGATTTGCGTAACGACCCGGCATTATACGGCCGCCAAGGCGGGCATTCCCCGTGATGTCGCTGCGCGATGCTGCGTCGCAACACGTTTTCCGGATGTCTGGACGCCCGTGTGCGCGGATTCCGGGATTGACGACGGGTGGGGCGGGTGCCATCGTAGGCACACCAAGCTGATACTAGGTGGCACAAGGGCTGGCGGGTTGTCGGTCAACAAAATCAACACTGGCATAGCCCTTGCAATAAAGAACGCCCTGCCGCAGGAAACGCCGGATGCGTCGGCGGTGCGAGGCAGGAGAGAGACCACACCAGGGCGGGTCGGACCGGGCGAGCAGTTGAGCGCACGGCCGGTCTGTGACACTCGAGGAAGACATGAAAAAACCGTTCTACAAAATCCTGTACGTACAGGTGCTGACGGCCATCGTCATCGGCGTTCTGCTGGGCCATTACTCGCCCGAGCTGGCCGTGAAGATGAAGCCGCTGGGCGATGGCTTCATCCAACTGATCAAGATGGTGATCGGGCCGATCATCTTCTGCACGGTCGTCTCCGGCATTGCCGGCATGCGCGACATGAAGAAGGTGGGCCGCGTGGGTGGCAAGGCGCTGCTCTACTTCGAGGTCGTTTCCACCTTCGCGCTGATCATCGGTCTGGCTGCGGGCCACATCTTCAACCCGGGCGCGGGCTTCAACGTCGATGTGAACACCATCGACGCCAAGGCGGTGGCGCAGTACGCCGCCAAGGCGCACTCGGCCAGCACGGTCGACTTCCTGCTGAACATCATCCCGAGCACGGTGGTGGATGCCTTCGCCAAGGGCGACATCCTGCAGATCCTGCTGATCGCGCTGCTGTTTGGTGGTGCGCTGTCCGCCATGGGTGACCGCGCGCAGATGGTCACGGATTTCATCGACCAGATCTCGCACGTGTTCTTCCGCATCGTGCACGTCATCACGCGCGTGGCCCCGATCGGTGCGTTCGGCGCCATGGCCTTCACCATCGGCAAATACGGCGTGATCTCGCTGGTGCCGTTGCTCAAGCTGGTCGGCACGTTCTACCTGACGGCCATCATCTTTGTGGTGGTGGTGCTGGGCATCATCGCGCGGCTGGTTGGCTTCAACATCTTCCGCTTTGTCGCGTACATCAAGGAAGAGCTGCTGATCGTGCTGGGCACGAGCTCGTCGGAATCGGCGCTGCCGCACCTGATGGAGAAGATGGAGAAGCTGGGCTGCTCGAAGTCGGTGGTGGGCTTGGTGGTTCCGACGGGTTACTCGTTCAACCTGGACGGCACCAACATCTACATGACGATGGCGGTGATCTTCATCTCGCAGGCGCTGAACATCGAGCTGACCTGGACGCAGCAGCTGACCATCCTGGCCGTTGCCATGCTGACGTCGAAGGGCGCTTCGGGCATCACCGGTGCGGGCTTCATCACGCTGGCGGCAACGCTGGCCGTGGTGCCCGACATTCCGGTGGCAGGCATGGTGCTGATCCTGGGGATCGATCGCTTCATGAGCGAATGCCGTGCGCTGACCAACATCACCGGCAACGGTGTGGCCTGCGTGGTGATCTCGGCATGGGAACGCGAGCTGGATCGCAGCAAGCTGGCCCAGGTGATGTCGGGCAAGCGCGGTGCAAGCGTGCCGGCCGCCCCGGCAGCCTGATCGGGCAACACTGGCAGGCGCCTGCGGGCGCCGCCGCTTGAAAGCGTATGATTGCGGGGCCTGTCTTCCAGACGGCCCCGCTTCTTATTTGGAGCGCCTCGTGACACGCACGACGGCCCGAATGGATGGTGTGGCTTTGGAGGGCACGGCAACACCGTCTGCCCCCGCCGCCCACCTCCAACCGATGTCCGATCCCGATTTCTCGTTCACCAGCGCCTCCGGCTCGCGACGCGGGTTCTGGTGGCTGGTGGCGGTCGGGCTCGTGGCGCTGATGACCGTGGTGTGCGCGACCACCTTTGTGGTGACGTGGAACCGCGGTCTCGCGCAGGCACAACAGGCGGCAGGTGGGCGCGTCGACCGCTACGCCGCCAACCTCAAGAGCACGCTCGACCGCTACGAATACCTGCCTGCGCTGGTGGCGCTGCATCCGTTCATCCACGATCTGCTGGCCAACCCGACGCTGGCCAATGTCGATCGCGCCAATCGCTATCTGCGCGAGGTCAATGACCGTGCGCATGCCACCGCCACGTACGTGATTGCCCCCAGCGGTCGGGCGATGGCGGCATCCAACTACAACCAGCCTGACAGCTTTGTCGGCGCGGAATATCGATTCCGGCCGTACTTCCAGCAGGCAGCGGCGGGCCACGTCGGGCGTTTCTACGGTATCGGCATCACGCGTGAAGAGCCGGGCTACTACATCTCGCAACCCGTCATGCAAGACGGCCGCGTGATTGGCGTGACGGTGGTTAAGCTCAACCTCGAATGGTTTGGTCGCGCGAGTCATGACGCGTCGGAGCCGGTGATGGTGGCCGACGAAAACGGCGTGATCTTCCTGTCCTCCGTACCGGCGTGGCAGTACCGCACGGTCGAGCCCCTGACGCCGCATCTGCAGGCGCAGTTGGAATCCACCCGCCAGTATTACCGCAAGCAGATCACGCCGCTGCCGCTGCAGCCTGAGGCGCCCGCGTTCCTGCGCTTGACCGGGCGCTTGCCCGAGGGCGCCGAGCTGGTGCGCATTGGCGAGCGGGTCAATGCCACACGCTACCTGCAGGTTTCGCGCGATCTGGTCGAGCCCGACTGGACGCTGATGTACCTCACCCCCGTCGATCCGGTGATGAGTGCCGCGCGCAGCGCCACGGTGGCCGCCGCGTTTGCTTTTGCGTTTGCGTGCCTGCTGCTGTTCTATTGGCGCCAGCGTCGTCTGCGCATGATGGAAATGCTGCGCAGCCGCAGGATGCTTGAGACCGCGTATGACCAACTCGAACGCCGCGTCGAAGACCGCACGGCAGACCTGATGGCCACCAACGAGCAGCTTCAGCACGAGATCGTCGACCGCACGCGCGCCGAGGCCGAGCTACGCGCCACGCAGGACGAACTCGTACAGGCCAGCAAGCTCGCCGCGCTGGGCCAGATGGCGGCCGGCATCACGCACGAACTCAACCAGCCGCTGGCCGCACTGCGCACCTTCTCCGACAACACGCGCATCCTGCTGGAACGCGGTCAGCACGGTGCGGCCACGGATAACCTGCGGGCGATTGCCGACCTGACCGAGCGCATGGGCAAGATCACTGCGCAGCTCAAGCTCTTTGCGGGGCGTTCGCGCCGCAAGCACAGCGATGTGCAGGTGCGCGTAGCCCTTGATCACTCGCTGGCACTGCTGCGTCCGCGCCTGGGCAACGTGCGGTTGGAACTGCATTGGCGTATCCCCGAAGTCGAAGCCATCGTCCGTGCCGATGAGCTTAAGCTAGAGCAGGTCCTCATCAACCTGATCGGCAATGCGCTGGATGCCATCGGCACCAGCGAAGCCGGGCACCCAGGCCGCATCGACATCGACATCGGCCCCGCGGAAGGCGCACCGTCGCAACCTAACCAGTTGAGTATTGCGGTGCGCGACAATGGCGCCGGCATCCCGCCCGATGCCATGCCACACCTGTTCGAGCCGTTTTTCACCACCAAGGAGATCGGCCAGGGCCTGGGCCTGGGGCTGGCGATTTCCACCAGCATCGCGCGCGACTTCGGCGGTTCGCTCTCGGCAGCCAATGTACCGGGTGGCGGCGCGCAATTTACGCTGACACTGGTACGCGCCGAGGTGACCTCGGCCACTCCTTCCTGACCTGTCGCTTTGATCCCTTTCTCATACGCATACGACCCATGTCCGAAGGCTTGAACGTTCTCTTCATCGAAGACGACCCGCCTGTGCGCCAGGCCACCGCGCAGAGCCTGGAGCTGGCCGGCTTCAACGTGCAGGCGTTCGGCAGCGCCGAAGACGCCGTTGGCAAGATCGACGCCAACTTCCCCGGCGTGGTGGTGAGCGATCTGCGCCTGCCAGGTGCCAGCGGCCTGGATGTGCTCGCGCATTGCCAGTCGTTCGGCACGGGGATTCCCGTGGTGCTCGTGACCGGCCACGGCGACATCACCATGGCTGTACAGGCGATGCGCGATGGCGCGTTCGACTTCATCGAGAAGCCGTTCCCTGCTGAGCGCCTGACCGAGACCGTACGCCGCGCCGTCGAGCGCCGCGCGCTGGAGCTGGAAAACCGAGCACTGCGCCGCGAACTGGCCGGGCCGGCGGCGGGTACGCGCATCATCGGGCGCTCGCCTGCGATGGGCGCGGTGCGTGCGTTGATCGAAAACGTGGCGACCACCGATGCGCCCGTGCTCATCAACGGCGAGACCGGCACCGGCAAGGAGTTGGTCGCGCGCAGCTTGCACATGCTGTCGCCGCGCCATGACAAGCCGTTCATTGCGCTCAACTGCGGTGCGGTGCCCGAGCAGATTTTCGAGAGCGAGATGTTCGGCCACGAAGCCGGCGCCTTCACCGGCGCGGGCAAGCGGCGCATCGGCAAGCTGGAGCACGCTTCGGGCGGCACGCTGTTCCTCGACGAGATCGAGAGCATGCCGATCGCGCTGCAGGTGAAGCTGCTGCGCGTGCTGCAGGAGGGCGCGCTGGAGCGGCTGGGCTCGAACGCATCGGTACGCATCGACGTGCGCATCGTGGCGGCCGCGAAGGGCGACATGGAAGCGCTGATCGACGCGGGCGGTTTCCGGCGTGACCTGTACTACCGCCTCAATGTGGTCGCTATCGACCTGCCCCCGCTGCGCGAACGACGCGAAGACATCATTCCGCTGTTCGAGCATTTCCTGCTCGAAGCTGCCGTGCGCTACCAGCGCCCCTTGCCGATGCTGGCCGAGCGCCAGCGCCACGAACTGATGCAGTCGAGCTGGCCCGGCAACGTGCGTGAGCTGCGCAACGCGGCGGACCGCCTCGTGCTCGGCGTTGGCCGCACGCCGGTGGTGACGGATGCTTCGGAAGACGGCATGCCGCTCAAGGAGCGTGTCGAGCGCTACGAGCGCACGGTGATTGCCGAGACGCTGGCGCGCACGGGCGGGTCGGTGCACCAGGCGGCGGACATCCTGCAGGTAGGCCGCGCCACGCTGTACGACAAGATCAAGCGCTACGGCCTCTGACGCGCCACGCCTGCTCAACAGAACGCCCGGCATCAACCGGGCGTTTTGCATGGGCGCTCAGCCAAGAATCGGCTTGGCCCCCGGCACTGGATACCCGCGCGCATCCGTCGGAACCCGCTGCGTCTGGAACGCAATGAACAGCGCCTGGAACTGACCGTCGATCTCCACGATGACGGCGCCGTCCTGCTGCGTGCCGTTCTCGCGCGAATGGTCTTTCACGCCGGGCTGATGCACGACCGGGTTGCCCTGGTTCATGTGCGTTTCGTGCAGACCGTTGTGCTGCGGCTCGAACAGGTAGCCGAAGCCGTAGACGGTCACGTCAGCGCGCGGCGGCCAGCCTTTGCGGTCGTCGTCGCCGGAGCTGCCGTGGTAGACGTAGTCGATTGGCGTGGCGGTGCGGTCGAGCGTGAGCGTGCCGTCGACCAGCGCGTTGATGTCGTTGTGCTCGGTCGCGGTATCGAGCGCAATCGGCTGCATGTTTGGGAAGTCGACCATGCCCGTGTCGCGCACGTAATCAATGCGCGGGAAGCCGTCTTGATGCAGGCCCGGTTCTAACGCAGCCAGATCGGCTGTCATCGGCAGCTTGAAGTCCTGCGTCCACTGATAGAGCACGTGGTAGCCGGCTTCACCGGCACCGGGCATGGTCGAATCGGATTTCACGTTGGCGAGCACGACAAACTCCGAGCCGTCCGGCGCCTGCACCACGATCGCATAGTGCGGATTGCCGTTGTAGCCATCGAGGTAGGGCACGCCAAATTTCAGCTTGCCCTTGAACATGCAGTAGTGATTGGCCATGCGATTGTGCCCTCTTGGTGTTCGTTCTGGGCTGCCATTGCAGCAGGCCCGCGTGAACCTTGTGTGGAACCCGCTGCGCCGCAAATAAAAACGCCCGGCATCGACCGGGCGTTTTGATGGCAGGGGAAAGCGCTCAGGCCTGCTTGCCCAGTGTGTCTTTCAGGAGCGTATCGAACGAACTCCACTCCGGCTCGCCAACGTAGCGTTTGAGGATGCGGCCGTCACGGTCGACCAGGAAGGTGGTGGGGGTGAGCTGCACGTCGCCGAAAGCCTTGGCGGCGGAGCCATCGGCATCCATCGCCACCTTGAAGGGCAACTGGCGCGTCTGGCTGAAGTTCATCACGTACATCGGCGCGTCATAGCTCATCGCCACGGCCACGTACTCTAGGCCTTGGCCCTTGTACTTGTTGTATGTCTGGATCATGTTGGGCATTTCCTTGACGCACGTGGTGCAGCTCGTCGCCCAGAAGTTGACGAGGTAGACCTTGCCCTTCAAGTCTTGCGTGGACAGTTTCTGTCCATCGAGCAGCGTGAAGGTGGCTGCCGGCACGTGTTGCGACGGCGAGAACGCGCGCCAGCCGAACCAACCGGCAACGGCCAGCACCAGCACGATGACAGGCAGCAGCCAGCGGCGGCCGGAAGCGGCAGCGGGTGCGGCGGCAGAGGAGGTCAGGGTCGAGGCCATATCGGCAACGGCTCCGGAAATGGGGAATAAACATCTATTGTAGGCGCGTCGTGCCGGGCCCGCTGGCTGGCTGCGACATTCTGTCTATTGCGATTTCAGCGTCACTTTCCGCTGGCGAGCGCTGTTTCGTAAAGCACCAGATCCGCCGCGGAGAAGCAGCAGAAGGTGATTTCGTCGAGGCCCATGCCGTGCTCGCGTGCCATGCGCACGGCAATCGGCGCGGCCAGGTGCGGCGGGAAGCCATATACGCCCGTGCTGATGCACGGAAACGCAATCGTGTGTACGCCATGCTGCCGGGCGAGCACTAGGCTGCTGCGGTAGCAGGCGGCCAGCAGCGTCGCCTCGTCCTGGCGCCCGCCGCGCCAGATCGGGCCGACGGTGTGGATGACGTAACGCGCGATCAGGCCGAAGCCCGGCGTGAGTTTGGCGTCACCGGTGCGGCAGCCATGGAGTGCGCGACACGCCTCCAGCAATTCCGGCCCGGCGGCGCGATGGATGGCGCCGTCCACACCGCCGCCGCCCAGCAGCGAGCTGTTGGCGGCGTTGACAATGGCATCGCAGTCGAGCGTCGTGATGTCGCCGTGCAGGGCTCGCAGGGTGGCAGTCAGGGGAGGCATAGCGCTGTCCTTGGGGATGAGGCGGCGGTCTCTGTCCGATAATAGGCCGCTGGTGACCCGACAAAACAAGACGGAGGCGGCGTGGCAGTCACAACAACGGCAGGTTGGCGGATAGGTTTAGGCGTGGCAGCGTGCGTGCTGCTGATGGCGTGCTCGCCCAAGTACGACTGGCGCACGGTGCACTCTGACGAAGGGGCCTACGCCGTCGACTACCCCGCCAAGCCCACCGCCGAGGCTCGCCCCATCGTCATCAACGGCCAGCGCCTGCCGATGACGATGCAGGCCGCCAGCATTGACGGCACGCTGTTCGCCATCGGCGTGGTGGTGTTGCCGGCAGATGATCCGGTCTGGCGCCAGCAAGCGGTGGATGCACTGCGCGCGGGGCTGTCGGCCAATCTCAAGGGCAACGTGGCCGTGCACGACATCGCCGTGAAGACAGCCGCACAACCACCGCTGTCGCTGCCAGCCGTGGAGCTGGTTGCGCAGGGGGCCGGCGGCGATGACCCCGCGCCACGCCGCCTGACTGCCCGCGTGGTCGCCACCGGCAAGCACGCCTATCAGGCGGTCGTGCTGGAATCTGGCGATGCTGCACGAGATGCTCGGCAGCAGGAGCAGGTCGAGCAGTTCCTCGCCAGCTTCCACCCCTACTAGGGTCTGTTCCCACATGGACCACATGCAGGTTGGCCCTTGTTCGGGTCAGCCCATTTGCCCCTTGCGTGCGCATGTTCCATGTCGGAATAGGAACAGACCCTGCCGAGCGCGTCGGCCATAGCCGGTGCACAATCGTCGTCTTCCGATTGACATCTCACCTCATCACATCACGGGGAACCATCATGACGTTGCAAGTCTGGCTGGCCTTCTTTCTGGCCGCCTGGGTGATCGCCATTTCGCCGGGCTCGGGCGCGATTCTGTGCATGAGTCACGGGCTGACCCATGGCGTGCGCCGTACGTCAGTCACGATTGCCGGGCTGGAGCTTGGCATCGTGGTGATCCTGTTCATTGCGGGCGCTGGGCTGGGCGCGCTGCTGATCGCGTCGGAGCATGCCTTTACGGCCATCAAGATCGTTGGCGCGCTGTATCTGATCTATCTGGGCATCGTGCAGTGGCGCACGCCTATCCAGATCAACAAGCCCGCCGAGGGTGAGCCGGTGAAGGTTTCCGGCAGCGGCGCGCGCCGTCGCTTCCTGGTCGGGTTGCTGACCAATCTGACGAACCCGAAGGGCATCCTATTCATGGTGGCGGTGCTGCCGCAGTTCATCGATCCGGCCAAGCCGCTGCTGTCGCAGCTCGGCATCCTGGCGGCAACGATGGTGTTCGTTGACCTGATCGTCATGCACGGCTATGCGCTGCTGGCCTCGCGTGCGCAGCGCCTGTTCCGCAATCCGCGCGCGCTGCGCTGGCAGAGCCGTTTCTTTGGCGGCATGCTGATGAGCATCGGTGCCGCGCTGTTCTTCGTGAAGCGTCAGACGGCCTGACGGCTACCGTGCCCGCTGGGCTGGCCGCGTGCCGAGCCCAGCGCGCGCAATCACCAACGCGCCCACGGGCGCTACCGCAAACAGCAGGAACAGCCAGCGCGATGCGGTGCCCAGATCTGGAGCCGGGCCGGCAGCTCCCAGCGTGTTGAGCACCACGCCGCCCAACGCTGCCCCCAAGGCTGTTGCCACCAGTTGTACCGTCACGATCGACGCCGAGGCGCGGTCATGATCTACTGCCGGCGCCGCCGTCATGATGCGGTTGCCAAGGTGCGGCCACACAACGCCCACGCCCAATCCCACCAGTGTAAGCGCGACGATGATCAGCGCGGTCACCCACGTATCGCCCGCGCCCATCGGCACCAGAAACGCCAGTACCAGCAGACCCGCCGCGCAGGCCCACGGCGCCACGCGGATCACGCGCGTGACCGACGCCTCGCGCAACGCCGCGCTCAGGATGGCACCCAGCGTCCAGCCGGCCGAGGCCGTTGCCGCGATGTAGCCCGCAATCAACGGGCTCTGTCCATGCAGCCGCTGCAAGAACAGCGGCACGAAGATCTCCGTGCATGTGACCGTCACGGCCAGCAGCGCAGATACGCCGTACAGTGCGGCGAGCGCCGTGCGGCCCGTGTATGCATCGGCGGGCAGGATGCGGCGCGACGAACGCATCTCCACGCGGCGGATGGCCAGCAGCGTGATGCCTGCTGCGATCAATCCAAGCGCGCCAAGCCACGGTGTGTCGCTGACGCTGGCCCATGACGCCGCCACCACGGCAACCGCCAGGAGCACGAGTTGACGCGCGGGCACTGGCGTCGGATGTTCCGCCTGGGTAGCCGTCGGCTTCAGTACGACCACGGCAGCGGCAGCTGCCAACGCGATCAGCACGACCAGCGACCAGAACGCCAGCCGCCACGTCGCGTACTGCGCAAAGATGCCGCCGACCGCCGGTCCGAGCAGCGTCGCAATGCCCCACATGCCCGAGAGTAGCGCCAGCGCGCGCGGCCATAACGGCTCGGGCAGCACGCTGCGCATCAGCACATACGGTGCCGACAGCAGCACGCCGCCGCCCAGCCCCTGCAGCACGCGGCCCACCAGCAGCACCGGCATGGTGGGCGCCAGCGCACACAGCGCCGAGCCGCCGCCAAACACCGCCGCGCCCAGCAGGTAGGCGCCGCGCGGCCCAACATGCTGGATCACCTGCGCCGCAACTGCCGCCCCGGTGATCGACGCGACGATGAACAGCGTCGTATTCCAGGCATAGAAGGCCACGCCGCCGATGTCGTCGACCACGCTCGGCAGGATCGTCGTGGTCAGGTAGAGATTGATGGCGTGCAACGCCACGCCAGCGGCCAGCACCAGCACGCGCAGCGCATTGGCACCGCGAAACAGATCCAGCCACGAGGCATCGTCTGCGGTGATCGAGGTGGGACTCATCTTGGGCTCCAGCAAGGGTCGGGGGGGATACCTGCAAGACGCGTCAGCCGGGTTGGCCGTGACGGTTGGCTTGCGTTGTATCGCTCGGTATCGCACTATCTTGGCGTCAAGATAAAAACGAGTTGTCTTGACGTCAAGATAACCACCGCTGGAGGAAGGGAGAATGGACCGCGCTGCACAGGCCGTCGAACAATGGAATCGCGAACGCCCAGACCTGGATGTTGGATCGATGCTGCTGCTCGGGCGCCTGGGCGAGGCGGCCCTCATCATCGCGCGTGAACGGCTGAACCCGCTCTTTGCGGAATTCGGTTTGCAGCCCGGCGAGTTCGATGTGCTCGCCACCCTGCGCCGCGGCGGCGCGCCCTATGCGCTCACGCCCACCGCGTTGTACGACGCGGCGATGATGTCGTCGGGCGGCATGACCAATCGCATCGATCGCCTGCAGCAGGCCGGCTGGGTGGAGCGCCGGCCCAACCCGGAAGACGGCCGCGGCACGCTGGTCGCGCTTACCAAGGCGGGGTTTGCGTTGATCGACAAGGCGGTCAGCGCGCATGTCGAGAACCAGCGCGCCGTGCTATCGGTGCTGACAGACGCCGAGCAGCGGCAACTGGCAAAGCTGTTGGCGAAGTTGATCGACGGGCAGCGCGCGGACGAGAACTAGTCTGCCTTCACCCCACGCCGATACTGGATCGCCTCGCCCACGTGCACGGCATCGATCTGCGCGTCGCCGGTCAGGTCAGCAATGGTGCGGGCCAGCTTGAGCACGCGTGCATAGGCGCGGGCGGACCACGAGAAGCGCGTCATGGCATGACGCAGCAAGCCATCGGCAGCATCCGTGCGGGCGCAGTGCAGATCGATCTCGTGGCCAGCCAGCAGTGCGTTGCGTTTGCCTTGCCGCGCGAGTTGCCGGGCATGCGCCGCCGATACGCGCTCGGCCACATCGGCGGTCGGCTCGCCTGGCGGGCCATCCAGCAATTCTTCCTGCGAAGGCGTTGGCACTTCGATCTGCACGTCGATGCGATCGAGGAGCGGACCGGAGATACGTGCCTGGTAGCGCTCCACCTGGTCTGGCGTGCAGCGGCACGCGCGTAGCGGATGGCCGCGATAGCCGCACGGGCAAGGGTTCATCGCGGCAATCAACTGGAAGCTGGCAGGAAAGTCGGTCTGGTGCGCAGCGCGCGAGATGGTGATGTGGCCGGTTTCCAGTGGCTCGCGCAGGACTTCGAGGACGCGGCGCTCGAACTCGGGGAGTTCGTCCAAAAATAGAACGCCTTGATGTGCCAGCGAGATCTCGCCGGGCCTCGGCGTATTACCGCTGTAAATTCCAACGCTAAGTGCGAGAATCGGCCAACCTTACATGGTTAGACGCGAATGAGCATCCAGAATCCCTCTCCCGTCCGCCGCATTGGCCTGAGTTCTCGTTGCATGACGGGCACCGTGCCCAATCTAGGGCAGTACGAATCATCCCTGGAGCGAGACTTCATGGAGCTGATTCGCTTCGACAAAAATATCCTCACCTATTCCCCGCAGCCTTTGACTATCCGCTATCTGGATCACGATGGCCGCCGATCCAGATACACCCCGGACGGCTTGATCGAGTATCGGCGGGACATCGAGCCGGCTAGGGATATGCGCCACGTTTTATGTGAAGTGAAGTACAGGGCAGACTTCCGAGCGAACTGGAGACCGTTGCTTACGAAGTTCAGGGTTGCGAAGCGCTATGCCTCCGAGCGAGGGTGGGATTTTCGAGTTTTTACCGAGAACGAGATACGTACGCCATATTTGGCCAACGTCCGGTTCTTGGCGGGTTATTTGGCGGCGCCGGGTAGCGTCAACGACAAAATGCGGATGCTGGACAAGCTCGCGGATTTGCGCGAGTCGGATCCAGAAGCGTTGATCACGTCATTGTTCCCAGACGTATGGAAGCGTGCTGAAGCTCTGCCTAGCCTGTGGAACTTGATCGCAAACTTTGAGATCGGCTGTGATTTATCCGAGCCAATTACCATGCGGTCGCGCATCTGGACGAAGGGGGGGCTTACATGCCGGCACGTGGGCGACTGATTCCAGGTGTGCCGGTGCGTTGGCACAATCGAGACCATATTGTTCTGGACCTGGCCAATCTAGGGCAGGCCGTTGTTCGCGACGCAGCAACTGGCGAGACTAATCTCGCGCCGATTGGCGAGCTTGTACCTGCAGCAGTCGAGCAGACGTTTGTGCGCCAGGATCTGATGCTCGTTGAGGACGAGGACTGGCGGGAGGCATGGACGAGGTACGAGATGATCCTTCCACTGCTCGAAGCTGGTTCGAGCCGATCAGCGGAAGCAGTCCGCGCAGTGGCAGATGCGGCTGGCCGGAACCCGGCTACGATCTATCGGTGGATCCAGCGATATGAGGAGACAGGCCGAGTTTCGGCCTTGTTGCGCAGCGGGCGGCAAGACAAGGGTAGCCGGCGTTTAGCGCCAGAGATCGAAAAGCTGATCGACGAGGTCATCAACACATTCCATCTCACGAAACAGCGGCGACCTGTTAGCGAAACGTGCCTTGAAGTTGCGCGGCGCTGCCGGGAGCAGAATCTTCCCGAGCCCCATCCAAACACAGTGCGCAATCGCATCGCCCTGCTTTCCGAGAAGTTGCTCATGTCTAAGCGACTCGGCCACAAGGCCGCGCGCGAGCGGTTCCAACCGATCAGAGGCGAGTTCCCAGGTGCAGATTTCCCGCTCGCTGTGGTGCAAATCGACCACACACCAGTCGATTTGATTCTGGTTGACGATACGCATAGGCTGCCGATCGGTCGCCCCTATCTGACGATCGCAATTGATGTCTACTCGCGAATGATCGCTGGGTTTTACGTCACGCTCGACCCGCCGGGCGCTCTTTCAGCTGGGCTTTGTATCGCGCGCGCGATCCTCAAGAAGGATATGTGGCTCGCAAAATGCGAACTAAGCACACCCTGGCCAATATGGGGACGGATGAGGAAGATCCATGTTGATAACGCGAAGGAATTTCGCGGCTCCATGCTTGAGCGAGCTTGTAACGAGCATGGAATCATCCTTGAGTACCGCCCGAAGGGGCAGCCCAACTATGGGGGACATGTCGAGCGGGCCTTCCGGACGTTCATGAGCAAGACCCACACGGTTTCAGGTACAACGTTCTCCAATGTCGGAGAACGCGGGGATTATGGCTCTGATGACACCGCGAGCATGACGCTGGACGAGTTCGAGCGGTGGTTCACCACATTCGTTGTGGAGGTCTACCACCAGCGGGTGCATAAGGGCATCAGCAATGTGCCGCCAATCAAGCTATTCGAGCAATCCATCCTCGGCACGCCCGACCGACCGGGCATCGGTCTTCCGTCACTCGTTGCGGATGAGGACAGGCTGCGTTTGGATTTTCTTCCCTATGTTGAGCGCACGATTCAAGAGTATGGCGTGCTCATCGACAACATTCACTATTACGCCGACGTACTCAGGCCCTGGATTCACGCACGTGATGAGGTCAATCCAAAGCTCAAGCGGCGGTTCATTTTCGCGCGGGACCCGCGTGATATCAGTGTTGTCTACTTCCTGGATCCAACAACGCGCAGCTACGTAGTGGTCCCCTATCGGGATTCATCTCGACCAGCAATAAGTCTGTGGGAGTTGCGCGCCGCGCTTAAACGTATTGAGGAGGATGATTTTCTACAGCCCAACGAGGATTTGATCTTCGAGGGCATCCGAAAGATGCGCGAGATTGAGAACGGCGCACTAGGCAAGACGCGAGCAGCAAAGCAGGCGCGGCGAAATGAACAGCGCAGGAAGCAATGGAGGCAAGCCAAATCTTCGGGCATGGCTGGCAACATAGAGCCTCAAGCGGAGGCAGTGGACAGCTACCCAGGGACCAGTATTCGTCCCTTTGACGACATCCTGGAGGCCGAATGAGCGCGGCCGAGTTTACGCACCTGACTCCCAAGGCAGCGGAAAAGCTGTGCTTGCCTCT
This sequence comes from Ralstonia sp. ASV6, assembly GCF_016429285.1. Lineage (GTDB taxonomy): Bacteria > Pseudomonadota > Gammaproteobacteria > Burkholderiales > Burkholderiaceae > Ralstonia > Ralstonia flaminis. The sequence continues at coordinate 1,618 of NZ_JAELUI010000013.1, read as the reverse complement.
TGGGGACCGCATCGAACATATCCTGAAACCTCGTTGGATTGGTTACCCACGAGCACAGGAAGTGCTCGATGACCTTGAGCTGCTATTGCGGCATCCGCGCCAAGCGCGCATGCCGAACATGCTCCTCGTTGGTGAGACCAACAACGGAAAGACGGTGTTGATTGAGCATTTCCTCGCATTGCATCCGGCCGATCCCAACCCAAACGGTGAAGCGGTACGCATTCCGGTCCTTTACGTGCAAGCACCACCAGGGCCAGATGAACGAGGCTTTTACAACGCGATCCTTAGCCGCCTATTTCAGCGGCTACGTCCATCCGAATCGACTGATCAAAAGCGAGACCGGACGATAGGTATATTGCGGCAGGTCGATCTTGGCATGATTGTCATCGATGAGATTCACCATCTTCTCGCGGGGCCCTTGCTGAAGCAGCGGAATTTTCTGAACGTTCTCAAGTACGTTGGTAACGAGTTGCGAGTGCCGCTCGTCGGTGTGGGAACGGGAGATGCCGTTCGCGCTGTCCAGGTGGACCTTCAACTACAAAACCGCTTTACTCCCGCAGTGCTGCCCCGCTGGGAGCTCAACGCCGACTATGCGAGATTACTTTCAAGTTTCGAGCGGGTAATACCGCTGGCACTTCCATCGAATCTGACGGAACGAGCGATGGCGTCTCGTCTGTTACACATGACCGGCGGTACGATCGGCGAGCTATCTAAGCTGCTCAATGCTGCGGCGATTTACGCGATCAAGCGGAAGACGGAACGGATTGACGCCCGCGCGCTGGATTCATGCGGTTACGTCCCGCCGGCAGAGCGGAGGGCGGCTGTCGCGCGCGTGTGATGTCGCGTTAGCCGTTGCGTGGTTGCTTCCCGTCCATCCGCATCCCCGTCCCGACGAGCTGTTGTCTTCGTGGATGCTTCGGTTGGCGCACGGCAACGGCCTCAAGGTGCATAGCTTTTGCCAGAGCTATTTTGGACGAGACAAGCAGGTTTGGAACCGTAATATCGACGTACTTGCGCCCAGTTGGCTTCTGGCGGGGCTGTCTGAACTTTCTGGCATACCTCAAAGCACTATCGAGGCGACCTCGCTACACAAGTTCGAGAGCCTCGTATTCGAGCAGATCAATCTGTATGGAGCTACGCGCTGGCTACTTCCAGCCGGTGTTTACCATCGAACGCGGAAATGTCATGGGATGCAGTATTGCCCGGCTTGCCTCTCGACCGATGCAGTACCGTACTTTCGCGCTCGCTGGTGCCTAGCCTTTTATACGGAATGCGATGTCCATCGCGTTCTCATGCAAGATGCCTGTCATGTGTGCGATGCGCCGATCGCATTCTTTCGAGGCGACATTGGGCACAAATCGCAGTTGGAAGCTCATCCACCTACAAGGTGCCACCGATGCGGAACCGACATTACCCGAGCCCCTGCGCTTCACTATGCTTGGCCAGATGGGCGCGTAGCTGAAATATTCCACGCATTGTTGTCGCTATGCTGTAAGCGTCCGGCGATACCACCTTGCCAGTCGAACTGCGTTGTGAGTGAGAGTATCTTCAGCGCGCCAGGCGCCAATTGTGAGGAAGCAGCTCGTCAATGCGGCTGTTCAGGTGGGTTGGCAGTCGG